>CAXMOD010000089.1:0-29806 GCA_964194905.1 uncultured Desulfobacterales bacterium
CGCGGGAATGATCGCCCGCCGCGCGCGGGGCGACTTCGAGCCGTGGTACGCTTGGGGGGCGTAACCCGCAGTTCTGACGGCCGCGGGCTGGGGCGCAACGGTCCGTGGTACGCTCAGGGGCGTACCTCAGGCGTCTCAGCGCGGGTCGAGGCCGGCCCGGCAGGTGAGCCGCCACTCCGTGAGGCGGCCGAGCGAGCAATGGGCCCGTCGGAAGCTACCAATCAGGCGACACGCGAGGAGTGGCGCGAACTCGGGTTCTTCTACGAAACACGAGATGAACCAGCCTGCTGGCGGCTTGTCGGGTCTCAGTCCGGTCTCGCCAACCTCGTGAAGCTTCTCGACCAGTATGTCCGCGACCCAAGGAACGAGACGATCTCTGAGCACCAGCACTACGGGCCTTACATGTATCTCAAGGTAGAGACCGCGGAGTCGCCCGAGATCGACCGTTCGAGCATCCGCGGCTCTCTCTCCGACCTGGCCAGCCTTCGAGACCTCATCGCAAAGGGGCTGCGCGGTCTACGCCCCGGCCAGACCCTCATCGTCGGGGAGGAGTACTCTCCGGCGGTCACGTTCCCGCTGCACCTCGAACTACGTGAGGCTGGATTCGATCCATCGTCAGTAGATCCCGCCCTCTCCGAGTCGGCCACCTAACCAGCGGCTGCACCCGACCGGGCCCCTACGGGGCTCCACAGCCCCACGAGCGGCCCGGCCCACAGGGGCTTGCTTCGCAGCCTGGAGCAGTTCATCGCCGAGCTGGACGAGGCGAGGGGCGGTCAAGGGGTTGTGTCGACCTGGGTTTACCCGCACGAAGAAAGAGCGTGGAGCCGGGCGGTGCCTTTCGCGCTAGTCCCCTTCTGGCAGATGATGCTTCTTGTTGACGCGCACATCGACCCGAAGGAGGTCGAGTTGCTCTTCGATGGAAACAAGCTGGTTAGCTGGGAGACGCGTCCTGCGCCGTCCGTTCCAACGACGGGCAGTTCGTATATGAACCCGTTCCCCTCAACAATGACATTCCCCACCGTGGATACACAGCACCATGATATGGGACACACTCACCATCACGGCCACGATTGACGCCCGCGCAGCGGGCTCTTGTGAGCGGCCTAGCTCAACGTTAGCGGTGGACGATACTAATCATCATCCGGGCCACCGGTGCGCACCATCACCCGGGGCTCGGGCTCGCGGCCGCCGACACCGTCGCCGTCAGCATCGAGGGATTCGTCGCCATCCTGCGTGAGGACCTCGACACGCTCGTGCTGGCCGCGACTTTCCTTGGCGGGTCCGATTCGGACCTGATCAAGGATCTGGTCGTGGACCCGAACGGAAGCGTGTGGGTCGCGGGCGAGACCCTCTCCCACAACCCTCCTATCCCGGGAACGGCATGCGGAGCCGAGGGGACCAAGGGGTTCGTGGTGGCTCTCTCATCCATCCTCACTGACGTGCTTCGAGGCGAGTGCCTGAGATCCGGGCCCGTGGAAGGCCTGGCCCGGGGAGGCTTTCCCCCCTTCGTGGCGCTGGAGCAGCTGGTCCGGCTGCGAGCGGGGCTCCCCGACTCGGAGGCGCCTACTGCGCTGCGCGGAGCGCTGGCACAGATGCAGCGCTTCCTGCGCGGTGTCGAGCAGGAGAGGGACGCGATCGATGAAGCCAGCGGGCTCGGCACGGCCGAAGGGTTGATCGTGCAGGGGGAGGCACTCGTCGAGGGTCTCCAGGCTCTGCTCGACCGTGGCCCCGGTGCGCGTGCGCCCCGCGGCGGACGGGCCCCCGGCCCGTAGCGCGGGCATCCGTGACGGGGCTGGAACGCCGCCTCTCTCCCGGGGCGACGTCAGCGCCTCGACGGTGGCAGCCGCCCCGGCAGGTTCTCGGCCAGGCCGTCGATGATCTCGTCGATGTCGCCGACTAGGATCCGGCCGTCGCCGCCGGTGAGCTCGCCGGCCTCGACCAGTGCGTCGATGTCGCGTACCAGCCCCTCGAGCCGCGCGATGGCGGTGCGGTCGAGGTCCGCCTCGCCCAGCGTCCGGCCGAAGTCGAGCCCGTCCAGCAGCTGCTGGCGGGAGTCCAAGCTCAGCGACTTGCAGCAGAAGAGAAGGATCGTGGCCAAGTCATCGAACTTGAGGACCATCTGGGCCGGCAAGCCCAGGTCGAACTCCGCCACGAAGCCCTCGGTCAGGCCGCCGAAGCTGGAGTCGGCGGCCCCGATGAAGATTTGGAAGCTCAGGAAGCCAGCGGACCTGACACTGCCGGCGGCGAACACGCCCGACGCCGTGAACGCCAGGGCGTTGACCTCGCCTTTCCCCGGTCCGGGGCACTCGCTGGCCAGCACCTCGCTCAGGTCGAAGGAGAGCACGGCCACGAACGGAAACTCTCCGTCGCGCTTGCAGCCCCAGCCCTGGAGGGGCGAGTCCGCCGAGTACTCGGCGTCGCCCCCGACCCAGACCCGGCCCGCCGCGTCGATCGCCAGCGCCCGGACCGCGTCGTCGCCGATGCCTCCGATGAAGGTCGCGGCCAGGACGGCGGTGTTGAGATCCTCGCCAAGGATCGCCACGAAGCCCTCCTTCTTCTCCGCCAGGAAGTCCGCACCACCGCCGTTCTCGAAGCCCGGAAGGACCGCGCTCGGCGGAAAGGCGAGCCCTTCCTGCTCCAGATCCCCCGCCGCGTAGAGGAAGCCCGAGGCGCTGCGCGCCAGTTCGGTCGGGTTCTCGCCGAACCCGCTCCCACCCAGGAAGGTGGCCGCCACCAGCTCGGAGAGATCGAGGTCCAGCTTGGCGATGAAGCCCTCGTTCTGGCCATTGAAGAAGGGATCCGCGGACTGGGGATCCACCCCGGGGAAGTCCATCGAGGACGTGTTCCCGCTGGTGTAGACGGCGTTGCCGTGCACCAGCAGGCCCGTGCGCAGGATGGACGCCTCGGAATCGCTGCCTCCCACGTAGGTGGCCGCTTCGATGGTCCCCAGATCTGCGTCCAAGCGCACCACGTACTGCTCCGAGTTTCCCCCGAAGGTGTCGTCAGCCGATCCCGGACCGATGCCCGGCAGGTCCGGCGACTGGGTAAAGCCCGCCGCGTAGACACGACCCAGGGAGTCCAGCGCGATCGCATTGCCCCAATCCATCCCGCTGCCCCCCACGAAGGTGGCCTTCTCCAGGTTGCCGAGGTCGGCGCTGAGGCGAGCGATGAAGGCCTCCGAAGTACCGTCGAAGCTTCCATCGGCTTCCGAGCCCGGACGCGGGAAGTTGGAAGACTTGGTGCGGCCCACCACGTAAACCTCTCCCGTCGGAGCGAGCACCAGCCCTCTCGCCCCGTCCGATTCCCCGCCCCCCAGATAAGTGGCTCCCAGGATCGTGGAGAGGTCGGGGGAGAGGCGCACGAGGAAGGCGTCCGCTCCGCCGGCCAGGCTTCCATCGTCGGAGCTGCCCTCGATCGGGAAGTCCGGCGACTGGGTGCTGCCCACCACGTAGAGGTTCCCTTGAGCATCGCGCGCCATGTCGCCGATAGTTTCGGTATGGTTGCCACCGAGGAAGGTGGCCCGGATGGCGGAGGGATTAGGCTTGTAGGGGGCGAAACCGAAGTCGGGATCGATCAGCAGCGGGAGCGCGGGATCGTAGTCGCCCAGCTCGAAGCGATAGCCCTGGCCCTCGAGCCGGTAGGCCACCTGCACCGGGCGCCGCCCGTCGGGCAGCGGCTGGAAGGCCACCGGCGCCGCAAAGTGCACGTCGCCGACGCCCGTCCGCACCGCCAACTCTCCCGCGGAGGTGAGATGCCACTCCTCGGCTCCCGCCAGCGCTAGGTGGATGCGCCCGGGATCGGCGCCCGGCGCCACATCGAAGATCTTCTCCACCGAGCCGTCGCGGGTGTGCAGCGTGAGCTCGATGCCGGGATACACCTCGCCCAGGCTCACCCGTCGGTAAGTGGGCACGCGGCGACGCCAGCGGGCCGGGTCGTCGCCGCGGAAGATGCTGACCTGCGTCGGCGAGCGGCCCTCACCCCGCAGCTCGGCCGCAGCGGCGTCCACGAGCGACTCGGTCAGCCGCACGCTGCCCTCGGCCGAAGGAAGCGCGTAGACCATCCGGCCCTCGGACGTCACAGTGAGGCTGACGCCGAAGGTGCGCGCCGAGAACGAGCTTTCGTCCGGGCTCGGCACGAAGGGGACGGACAGGGTTGCCAGCGCCTGACGGGCTGCCGCGTCCGCGGCGGGGGCATCGGTCGCGACCGGGTCGCGTGCGGCGAAGCTGCAGCCCAGGAGGAGGGCGGCGCCGATGAGTGCGAGTAGCCGGGTCATGGCGGATACCTCCGCGCGCCGGGGGTGGATCGAGAGGGAGGGCAGATCCGGCACGGGTCAGATTCCGGCCATAGTACGCTTCGATGCGTCATGTGGGGATCTTCCTCCAACGCTTCCCCGAGGGGCTTCGATCGTGGGGCAGAGAGGCTACGCCGAATCTGCTGACCTGCCGCGGGGTTCCCCGGGCTCCACCGCCCGCACCGGCCCCAGGTCGCCGATCATGCACCTCGACAAGGGACGTAAGCGAGACGATTAGTTGCGTCGTAGCGAACGCAGCGCGCGCAATACGACACCACTAGGCACCACCGAGCACGGCCCCACGGCCCTATACGGCCCCTCCACTAGCGCGTGTCAGGCACTCCTGACCCAGTGCGACCGAGGGGCGGGGGACCCCCCCACACGCCCTCGCAAAGGTCAAAAGGGCGCGCGCTCAGCGATTGAGAGATCCAGGGCTTCCCCGCGGGTGGCGCCTAGGCGACCTGACACATCGGGCTCGCGCGAACCACTCACCTCTGTCTGCTGGAGAGAGGGCGGAGGACCATTCCATGTTCTTGCGGAACTGGAGCGCGCGACTGCTGCCCGGACTCGCGCTAGCCGGGTCCTTGCTGGCCGCGCCTGCGGCGCAGCCGTTCACTTGCGGTCCTACTGAAGAGCTCCTTCTCGAAAATAGTCAATTCCAGGACTGCAGTGGAACGACGAACTTCGCGACAACGGGATTTAGTGGCGTAGAGCACGACAGTTTTTTCGACGGGGGCTTCATTCCGGTCGGTTTTTTCACGCACCTCCACCTCACGTTCACCAATTCGGGCGTCACGGTCGCATTTGCCTCTTTCGAGAACGAGGAAGTGTCTACCCATTGGGACGTGGAGATCATGGACAACATGGTCTGGTTCACGGCTCCGGACTTCAACTCTCGGGTTATTGGCGGTCAATTCCACGAGTACTTCTGGATCGTCGGACTCAACGGAACCGACGGCCTAAATCAACTCCGAGTCCAATTCGAGTACACCATGGACGTACCCGAGCCGAGCGCGGCGCTTCTGCTGACTCCGGCGTTCCTTGGGCTCGCGGGCCTGGCGGCAGCGCGTCGTCGGCGACTGAACTAGCCGAAAGCAACAGCCTCTTCTCAACGACCCCGTAGAGGACAGGAACTGCGGCCTGGGCTACGAGCTGGCGTTTGTGCTGCCCGCGCTGATGTGGCTCGAGAGGCGCCGCCGACGAGCGCAAGGTACGGCCTAGTCGTACGCCTTGCGGGGCATGAAGTCCCCGCGGCCCTCGGGCGTGAGGTCGAGAAAGCTCCACAGCGGCGAGAGCAGGTCCATGCCGCGGAAGCCGCCGTCGTCCGTCTCCGCGCCGCCCGAGTAGAAGTGGCGGATGGCGCCGTCCCGGCCGCGCGTGAAGACGCTCACGCCGGGGAACTGTCGCCCCTGCTCGTCTTCGAAGGAGAGGTCGCGCTTCAGCGTCGAGTCGCCGGCGGAGAGGATACGCAGGTGGCGCCAGCCACGCTCTCGCGCAGCAGCGCCGCGCGATGGTCTCACACGAGCTCGCGGGCCGCGACAAGCCGATCGCGCACGCGCTGCGAGAGAACTTCCGCCTCGGCCGCCTTCACTTCGTCGGCGCCGAGCGGGGGCAACACCGCGATCCGGATGTCGTGGCGCCCCTCGACGATGAGCGCGCCCGGCTGCCACGCTCGGGCCGCTCCCTCGATCAGCACTGGAACCAGCGGCACACCCGCGCGCTTCGCCAGCACGAAGGCCCCGGGCTTGAACTCGGACAGGCCTCCAGGGGAGAGTGTGCCCTCGGGGAAGACCACCACCGGCGTGCCCGCTGCAAGCGCCTCCTCCGCTTCGACCAGGGCCCGCCGGCCGCTCTCGCGGTTGCCGATCTCGACTGGCAGATGCCGGCAATCCTCGAACAGTCGACCCGCCAGCGGAATCGCGAAGAGCCAGTGCTCCGCCAGGAAGCGCGCCGGGCTGTGCAGCTGCAGCAGGCAGAGCACGTCCAGTCCCGATTCGTGATTGGCTACCAGGACGTGGGCACCTTTGGGAAGATGTTCGCGACCCTCGATGCGAAAGTGGTACAGGGGAGTGAAGCGTCCGTAGAGGGAGACCCAGCGGGCGACGAACACGCGCAGGCGGTCGCGTTGGGGGTCGGATCGCGCGGTGAGCACGCGCCGCAACGACGCCACGGGGAAGAGCGGAAGCATGACGAGGGTGAGCAGCGCCCAGGCATACGCTGAGCGGATCCGCGAGACGACGCGGGTCTTCATCTGCGCGGTCCTCCTCGCCGCAGCGCCGCCGTCGGCGGCCGAGGGTCCCACCGAGGCGCCGGTTCGGGTCATGGTAACGGGTGTCGTGGAAGCTCCGCTCCCTCTGGTGCGCGACGTGCTGCTGGACCTGGAACGCTTCGGGCGCTGGTTCCCGCAGTTGCGCGAGTGGCGGGTGCTGGAGCGTCTCGGCGTCGTCACGCGCGTGTACGGACGGCAGACCTTTCCATGGCCCGTCAAGGACCGCGACTACGTAGTGCTCTACCGCTGGTCGGATACGGCGGACGGGGGTTTCTCACTGGAAGCCACGGGAGTAGCGGACGCGGGGCCGCCCGCGCCGGAGGGCGTCGTGCGCCTCGAAGCGCTGCGCAGCCTCTGGACGCTCTCGGCCGACGGCGGACGCACCCACGCCAGCTACCTCTACGAAGGGCCTAGCAGCGGGCGTCTCGCCGACTGGTTGAGCGCGCGCGGCGCGCGCTCCCGCACCCACGCAGTGATCGACGGCCTGGCGCAGGAGGTCGCTCGTCGAGCGGTGGGAAAGACGCCCTGAGCGCGCATCCCGGTTCCATTCGAGCGCCTGGTAGAGTCTCAGCCGATCAGCGCCCCGCTCGCGAGAGTTCGCGGACCAGGCTGTCCTTGAGGAGGTCCAGCTGGGCCTGCCGCACGCGCGGCGGGCTGCTTCCCAGGGCCTTGGTCGCGGCCAGGCCGGACAACACGGAGATCGCGTACTCCTGGAGTGTCACGCTGCGGTGTCGCTCGAGGCGGGCGTCGGAGAAGAGGCGGTCCCATATGCGGTTCCATGCCGTGAACATTCGGCTCTGCCACAGGAGTTCGCGCTCTGGCCCCTCGGGCCCGGCGAAGCTGAGCAGGATCTCGAAGGTGGAGCGGTAGTGAGGGCTGCCGAAGTGCTCCCAGGCGCGGTCGACGAACTCGCTCACGCGCTTCTCTAGCGAGGTGCCTTCCGTGGGGATCACCGAGAGGCGCTCGGCGAAGCGACTGAACGAGTCCTCCAACACGGCGAGCAGGATGCCGTCCTTGCCACCGAAGTGGTGCTGCACCGCACCCCAGGTGACGCCCGCGCGGCGCGCGATCTCGGAGGCGGTGGTCCGCTGGAATCCGACCTCGGCGATGCTCTCCACGACGGCCGCCACGATGCGTGAGCGCGTCTCGGCGGTGCGCTCCGCATGGCTGCGGCGCACGCGTCCGCTCACGAGTCGCCCCCGCCCTCCGCGGGGGGCTCGACGCCGTAGAGGCGTCCCATCAGCTGGGAGACGAGCCCACCGACGGGGAGCGACACGCCGGCCTCCCGTGCCAGCGTCAGGGCCCAGGCCAGGTCCTTCTCCGCCACCTGTTGGAAGCCGCGCATCATCGCCTGAATGCCGTCGCTCCCGCGAGCTTCGGCCGGCATCTTGTGGGTCGCCAGGTAGGCGATCATCAGCGGTGTGAGCTGACCGTTGGACTGGCCGGCTTCCTCCAGCACCTCCTGCGGGAGACCCACGCCGCGCGCCAGCTCGAACGACTCGTAGGCCGCCGCCCATTGGATGTAGGTGATGAGGTTGATGCACAGCTTCAGCTTCGCGCCGCTGCCGAGCTCTCCGGCATGGATCACCTTCTGGGCCGTGCACTCGAGGAAGGGGCGCGCCTTCTCCAGCGCGGCGGCGTCGCCTCCGACGAGATAGGTGAGCTGCTTCTGCACGGCGCGCGCGGCACCGCCGGTCACGCAGGCGTCGAGCACCGCCACGTCGTGGGTCGCGGCTTCGCCGGCCAGCTCCTGCGCCGTGCGCGGCAGGATCGTGCTGTGTATGCAGATGACACTGCCCGGCGCGGCGCCCGCCAGGAGACCGTCGTCGCCGCGCATCACCGCGAAGACGTGCTTGTCCTCGGGCACGCACACACCTACCACGTCGGACGCGGCGGCCACCTCGCGCGGCGAAGCCGCCGCGCGCGCCCCACCCTTCACGAGCTCGCGGACCGGCTCCTCGACGAGATCGTAGACGGTGGTCTCGAAGCCGGACGGCGCCAGGTGGGCCGCGATCGGTTTGCCCTGGTTTCCCAAGCCTACGAAGCCGACGCGCATGCGCGCGCAGCCTATCACATTTACATTGCAAGCGATAGGTAAATGGGCCTATCCTCCTCGTCAGATGAGCGAGCCCAGGACCGTCATCATCACCGGCGCCTCCTCTGGAATCGGTGCGGCTACCGCCGTCGAGTTCGGCCGCCACGGCTGGAGGGTGGCCCTCGGCGCGCGGCGTGCCGATCGGCTCGACGAAGTCGGCCGCGACGTAGAGGCCGCCGGGGGCAAGGCCTTCGTGCATCCGCTGGACGTCGTCGATGCAGACTCTCTCGACGCCTTCTGCAGCGCCGCGCAGTCCTCCCTCGGCGCAGTCGGCGTACTCGTCAACAATGCCGGTCAGAACCTGCTCGCGCAGATCGCGGAGGCCAGCGACGAAGAGCTGCGCGGCGATCTGGAGACCAACCTGCTGGGCGCCATCTGGATGACCCGGCGGATCCTGCCGGGCATGCTCGAACGCCGGCGCGGCGACGTGGTCTTCATCGGGTCCGACAGCGCCCGCCGTCCGCGCCCCTACCAGGCCGCCTACAGCGCCGCGAAGGCGGGACTCGAGGCCTTCGCCCGCGTGCTGGAAATGGAAACCGAGGGAACCGGCGTGCGCTCGATCCTCGTACGGGTCGGTCCGACCGGGAGCGAGATCGGCAACGCGATGCACCCCGACCGCATCCACGCTGCGTTGGCGGCGTGGAAGTACTGGGGCGTCTTCCGCCACATGCACTGGATGCCCGCCGAGAGCGTGGCGCGCGCCGTCGTGCGCACGGTCTCGGTGCCGGTGGAAGAGTCCTACTCCCCGATCGTCGAGGTACAACCCGGCGGCCGCAGCAAGGGCGATGGCTGAAGCGGTTCTCGACCGCCACACCGGAGGCTCGGCACCGCCCGTCCTCTCGGGTTCGCTGCCCCTGCTCGGGCACCTTCTCCAGCTGCGCAACGCGCCCATCGACCTCTTCTGGCGCCTGCGCCGCGAGTGCGGCGAAATCGGCGAGCTCAACTTCGCTGGAAACCGCGTTGTGCTGCTCACCGGGGAGGAGGCCCAGGAAGCGTTCTTCCGCGCAGAAGAGGAGCAACTCGACCAGGCGGCGGCCTACCCGTTCATGAAGCCCGTGTTCGGGCGCGGCGTAGTCTTCGACGCCACGCCCGAACAGCGCCGCCAGGCCATGAAGAACCAGTCGTTGCGCGACAAGTTCATGCGCGGCCACGCGGAGGTGATCGCGGCGGAGACCGAGCGCATGATGGACCCCCTGGGCGACGAGGGTGAACTCGACCTGCTCGACTTCTTCGCCGAGCTGACGATCTACACCTCGAGCGCGTGTCTCATCGGCAAGGGCTTCCGCGAGGAGCTGACCCCCGAGTACTACCGGGTGTTCTACGACCTGGAGAAGGGCACCGATGCCCTCGCCTACGTGAACCCGAGCCTCCCCCTCCCCGTCTTCCGAGCCCGCGACCGCGCACGCAAGCGCCTGGTGGAGCTGCTGACCGACGTCTTCGCGCGGCGTGCGGGCGTGGAGGGCGAGAACCGGGAGCTCTTCGACATCCTGCTCACCCTGCGGGACCAGAGCGGCGCGCCCCGCTACGACGTCGACGTCATCACGGGCATGTTCATCTCCATGATGTTCGCGGGCCACCACACCACGTCGGGTACCGCGGCCTGGACCCTGATCGAGCTGCTGCGCCACCCGGACGTAGCCACCGCCGTGGTGAACGAGCTCGACGAGATCTACGCCGACGGGCGCGACGTCAGCTACCAGGCACTGCGCGAGATCCCCGCCCTGGAAGCCGCCGTCAAGGAGTCGCTGCGACTGCATCCGCCGCTCATCCTGCTGATGCGCAAGGTGATGAAGAGCTTCGAGTACAAGCAGTGGACAGTGCCCGCGGGCAAGCTGGTCGGGGTGTCGCCGGCCGTCTCCAACCGGCTTCCCGAGTGCTTCCCCGAGCCCGAGCGCTACGACCCGGACCGCTACGCCGAGGGCCACGAGGCCGACCGCCGTCTATTCGCCTGGATCCCGTTCGGCGCAGGGCGCCATCGCTGCGTCGGGGCCGCCTTCGCGATGATGCAGCTCAAGGCCATCTTCAGCACGCTGCTGCGGAGCTACACCTTCGAGTTGGCCCAGCCGCCCGAGAGCTACCAGAACGACCACTCCAAGATGGTGGTCCAGCTCCGCCAGCCCTGCCGGGCGCGCTACCGTCGTCGGGCCCCCTAGAACCGAGGGCGGAGGCAGCGTGCACATCATGCTGGATCGCGATCTGTGCCAGGGGCACGGCACCTGCGGGGAGGAAGCGCCCGAGGTGTTCGAGCTGGACGCCGAAGGCAATCTCGTCGTCAAGCAGCCCGAACCCCCGGAGTCGCAGCGCGAGGCGGTGAAGCGGGCAGTGAAGTACTGCCCTACCGGCGCGCTCACACTGCAGGAGTAGCCGGTCGTGTTCATCCTGCGCTTCGACATGCGCGCCCCGGAGATGGGAGCGCCCATCGCGGACCTCTACCGCGCCGCCCTCGACATGGCGGAGTGGGCGGAGGACCGCGGCCTCGCCCAGATCACCGTCTCTGAACACCACGCCGCCGACGACGGCTACCTGCCCTCGCCGCTGCTGTTGGCGAGCGCGCTGGCTGCGCGCACGAAGCAGGTCGGCATCCAGGTCGCGGCCCTGCTCGTGCCGCTCCACGATCCCATCGCGCTGGCCGAGGAGATGGCGGTCCTCGACGTGCTCAGCGGCGGACGCGTGGCCTACATCTGTGCGCTCGGCTACCGGCCTGAAGAGTACGCCATGTTCGGGCGCGACATGAAGAAGCGCGGACGGCGCATGGACGCCTGCCTCGACGCCATGCGGCGTGCATGGACCGGCGAGCCCTTCGAGTACGAGGGGCGCGCAGTGCGCGTGACGCCGCGTCCCACGACCCCGGGCGGGCCTCCGCTGTTCATCGGCGGCTACAGCCGGGCCGCGATGCGGCGCGCCGCCCGCCTGGACCTCGGCGTAGTCACCCAGGGCGGCAACCCGGGCATGCGCGAGCTCTACGACGAGGCCTGTCGCGAAGAGGGCACGACGCCGGGCCTCTTCATCGACCCGGCGCCGGGCACCGTCACCACCGGCTTCATCGCCGAGGACGTGGACGCAGCGTGGAAGGAGATCGGACCCTATATGCTCCACGATGCAACCGTCTACGCCGAGTGGATGGGTAGTGCCAACTCCGTCACCAAGTCCGTCGCACCGAGCCTGGACGCTCTACGGGCGGAGAACGGCCCCTACCGCATCTTCACCCCGGCCGAGGCGGTAGAATACGTGCGCAGCAATGGCCTTATCATCACCCAGCCGCTCTGCGGCGGATTGCCGCCGGAGTTCGGCTGGCGCAGCCTCGAGCTGCTGGTCGAGCGCGTGCTGCCGGCGGTGAGAACCGACTGAGGAGGATCGGCCATGGCGGATTCGGAACGCCGCGCGCGCGGCGCGGAGACGATGAAGAAGGTTTACGCGGGCGACGTCGTCACGCCGCCGGAGGGCACGAACGACTTCGCGGACGTCATGCTGGAGCAGGTGTTCGCCGAGGTGTGGACGCGCCCCCAGCTCTCGGTGCGCGACCGACGGCTGCTCGTCATGGGCGCGATCGCGGCGCTCGGGGAGGCCAACACCTGGAAGATCCAGGTGCGCTCGGCCCTGAAGAACGGCGAGCTCGAGGTGGACGGCGCCCGCGAGCTTCTGATCCAGCTCGCCCAGTACGTCGGCTACCCGCGGGCAGCCGGCCTGATCCGCGCCAACGAGGAAGCCATCGCCGAGGCCACGAAGTAGGTGCTTCGTCTGTACTCGGTCCTCTTCTGGCTCTTCCTGGTCTCATCCTCGATCCTGCTCTTCCCGGTGGGGGTGCTGATCTGGGCGATGACGGCCCCCTTCGACCGACGCCTGGTGCTCCTGCACCGCTTCACGTGTTTCTGGGCCTCCCTCTACACGTGGTTCAACCCCGCCTGGCGCGTGAAGGTCCACGGGCGCGAGAAGATCGATCCCGACGTGACCTACGTGATGGTGGCGAACCACCTGTCCCTGCTGGACATCCTGGTGCTCTTCCGCCTCTTCGCGCACTTCAAGTGGGTCTCCAAGATCGAGAATTTCCGCATTCCCTGCGTCGGCTGGAACATGTCCTTGAACCGCTACATCAAGCTGCGCCGCGGCGACAAGGCGAGCATCATGCAGATGATGCGAGCCTGCCGGGCGACCCTCTCCGAGGGAAACTCGATCATGATGTTCCCGGAAGGCACGCGCTCGCCGAGCGGCCTCATGCGCAGCTTCAAGCCCGGCGCCTTCCAGCTCGCACTCGAATCGCAGGCCGCGATCCTGCCCATCGTGCTGCGGGGCACGTCGGACGCGCTGCCCAAGCGCGGCTTCGTACTCCAGGGGCGCCATGCGATCACCGTGACCGTGCTGGACCCGCTGCCCCACGAAGACTTCGCCGAGCTGCCCTCACGGGCGGTGACGGCCCGGGTGCGGGCGATCATCGCCGCGGAGCTGGGCGAGGGCGCGGTGGAAGACGCCGCCTGAGCAGCATCCGGGCTTGGGGGTATCTTCCGGGGCGTGAGCGCCGAGCTGAGCCGCTTCGAACGCCAGGCCGACGAGCTGCTGCGGGAGTCCACGCTGTGGCCGCTGTGGATCGTGCTGATCGGGCACGTGGTGGCGTTCGTGACGCCCGTGGTGGTCTTCGCGCTGCGCGATCGCGGCCTTCCCTCCTTGGCCGCGCTCGCGATCCTGCTCGTGGCAACCGGCGTGCGCGTGCGTGGAGATCTCTCCGAGCGCGGCGGCGTCGGGCTTCTCACGCGAGTCCTGCTGGCGACCTGGACCCTCGCCGGCGCAGCCGCCTGGGCCGCCGCCCGCTGGGGGGTGCTGTGAGGTTTCGCTTCGTCGGCGCCACGCTCCCGAACACTCCGACGCCCCTGCGCTGACCCGTGCCGGACTGGTGGCCCGCGCTTCTGCTCTTCGTGTTCGCCAGCCACGGGCCGTTCTTCGCCTGGCGCTGGGCGCGCACGCGCGAGGCGCGTCACGCAGCCACCACACTCACGTTCGCACTGCTCACGCTGGCCTATGCACTGCGGGTCTTCGCTCCCGACGCAACGTGGGGCGGTGTAGCGCTCTGGCAGGTCGCACGGGTCGTAGCGTGGAGCGCGGCGGCAGTGAGCCTCGGCCTGCTGGCACGCCACGCGTGGCGCGCCGCTAGGCGTCGCCTGGCGACTGTTCGCAGCGCTTCTTCGCGTCGAGCCAGCCCTTGATCATCGTCCCGAAGTGGGCGGGGTTGTACACGTCCTCTTCGTAGGACCACCTCATGTTCCCGGCGTACTTGAGGAGCGTGATGTTGTAGGCCTGGTGGAGGCTGCCGTCACCGGGATCCTCCATGCGATTCCAGACCTGCGCCACGACCCAGCCCTTCTCCTCGTCGATGACGTGCCACTCGTGTGGGAAGTACTTCATCTGATCGTTCGGATACTGGGCCATGGTCGCCTTGATCCAGCGCCGGATCGCCTCGCGCCCGCCGAACGTGCCGTAGTGATGCTCCACGTACGTGGCGTCTTCGGTGAAGAGGTCCGCCCACAGGTCCCAGTCTCCCGTCGTACCGGCCTTCAACGCCGTGTCCCGGAAGACCTCCAGGGCTTCTTCGATTTCGTCCCGTGTCCACTTCGCCACCTGGGCCTCCGCTCCTCCGCCCGGCTCGCTGCGGCGGCGCAACAGGATACACGGCCGGGCGCCCGGGCCCTTCAAGCCCGGTCCCACGCCGACCGAAGAGAGTTTCGCGATGGGACGAGAGCAGCGCCTCGGAGACTGGCTCGTGGAGAGAGGCCTCTGCACGCGAGCGCAGGTGGAGGAAGCCGCCCAGTCCAAGGTCGTCTTCGGCGGTCGCCTGGGAACGAACCTCGTCGAACTGGGCGCCCTCACCCTCGATGCACTCGAGGAGGCCCTTGCCACCGTCTTCGAGCGCCCGCGGGCGCCGCTCGAGTGGCTCGAGCAGCCCCAGGTCGAGGCTCTGGCCCAACTCTCGCGCGAAGCGGCCGAGCGTTGGGGCGCGCTACCCCTGTGCCTGGAGGCCGGCGAGCTGCACGTGGCGCTGCTCGATCCCCGCGACGACACCGTCGCGGCCGTCCGCGACCAGTGCGCCATGGCCGTGCGCCCCTACGCCATCGCTGAGCTGCGCCTCCGCGTCCTGCTGGAGCACCACTACGGAATCCCGCGCGACGAGCGCTTCGCGCGCGTCTGCGAGGCGGCCGGCGTAGCGGCTGGAACTCCGTCCGCGGGCGACGAGGACCTGATCGACGAGGAGACCTTCGCGGCGCTCCACTCCGAGTGGCAACAGCGCGCGGCAGGCGCCGGAGCCGTCCCCGACGATGGCGAGATCGTGCTCACCGACGTGGCGCCGACGGAGGAACCGACCATCGCGGCGCTCGAAGCCGCGCTGCTGGGCGCTCCCGATCGCGACGCCGTGGCGCGGCGCACGCTGCACCTGGCGCGCCGCTTCAGTGCAGGCGCTGCGCTGCTGGCGGTGCGCGGCGGCGTCGTGACCGGTTTCCGCGGCGACGGCGAAGGCGTGCCCGAGCGCATCGAGGGCATCCTGCTTCCGGTGGACGTGGACAGCGCCGTCGCGCGAGTGGCCGTTCACGGCAATCCGTTCTGCGGTCCCGCGCCGGAAGGGCTCGACGGCACGCTCCTGCGGGCCCTCGGCCGGGCTGACGCCCGCGAGATCCTGGTGCACCCGATTTCGATCCGGGACCGGGTCGTAAACCTGCTGTACGCCGACGCGGGTCCGGCTCCGCTGGCCGAGACGGCAGCTGCCGCCCTCGCGGCCGTGGCTTCCCTGGCGTCGCGGGCGTACCACCGCCTGGTCCTCGAGCACAAACGCCGCGCCGCCTGAACGCCCATCCCTCACCGCCCACAGCCGGCACGGAATCTGTGGGCACGGCGTGCATCCGGCGGCCGGGGGAGGCACCCTACCGCTACGCCGCCCGTTCGGGCGGCGAAAGGAGGGCCTTGCATGCACCTGGATTCCCGGACCCCGCTCGCGTTTGCGGCGCTGGCAGCGCTGCTTCTCTCGAGCGCCTGCCAGTCGATCTCCGACTCGGTGACCTCTCCCTCGCGCTGGATTGCGGACTCGAGCACAGCCCTCGGCGACAGCTCCGAAGCGTCGGCCGACAGCTCCAATGCGTTCTCGAAGAGCATCTCGGGCTCGTCGAGCCCCGAGGACGAGACCCCCGCCGAGAGCGCCTACCGCAACGACGTGCGGGTGGCCGCCCGTGAGTGGGGCAGCGCCGGTGGCTCGACCGATGATTTCGCTCGCGAGCTCGGCCGCATCTCCGAACGCCACGGCATCAGCGACTGGCAGGGTCAGAGCGCTTCCTTCCGCGGCGTCGCCGAGGGCCTGCGCGAAGCGGGACTGCCTGAAACCCAGGTGACCGCACGCATCGAGGCGCTGGCTGGAGGCCAGGCCCCGGCACTCTGATGCGCCGGCGCATCCCGGTCATGCTCGCGGGTGTCGGCCTGTTGGCCGTCGCCCTGGGCCCTGTGCGAGCGGACGCCTCCGATGGCGGACTGGCCTTCGTGCACGTCGAGGCCAACGTCGGAGGGGCCAGCGGCGGCCACTCGGCCCTGCGGGTGGGCGACCGGGTGTACCACTACCAGCTCGGCGACGAGCGGCTCCTCGATCTCGATCGGGTCGACTGGGACGTCTTCCGCTTCCGCTACAACGTGCTCGAGAACCGGCCCCTCAAGCTGGCGCACCTGGACGTGGACGCGCGCACGCAGCGCACCGTGGCGGACCGCTTCACGTCGGTGCTGTTGCGGCAGCGTCGCGAGCGCGCGGAGATGGCCGAGCTGGGACGTGATGCCGCGCTGCTCGAGGCGACCCTGGGACGGCGCAGCGGCGTACCCACGCCGGCCGCCGGGCTCTTCGACCCCGGGGCGGAGCCGCCCCCCGGCGCCCTCGCCCTGGCCGAGCGCCTGCGCTCGGCTCTCGGTGCGGATCGCATCGCGTTGCCCGAGGCGATCGAGTCCACACCCGGCGCTGCGCAGCGCTACCGCGAGGCGCTGGCCCTGGGCTTCGCGGTGCGCATGCTGGGGGACGGGCGGCCGCTCGCCCGCGACGCCTGGGTCGCAGCGCCCGGCGCCGCGCTCGATGCGCCCGAGCGTGCCTCACTGCGCGCCCTCCAACGGGGCCTGGAAGACGCCATGGCGCGCCTGCTGGCGGTCCGCGCGCGCCCCGACCGGGCGCAGCCCCTGCTCGTGGCGCTGGCGCGCCACCGCGCGGCGGAGCGCTCGCTTGCGACGGGCCGGTTGCACCTGGTGGACCCCTTCCCCGCCGAGGCGCCGAGCCTCGGCCGGCGCGAGGTGCGCAAACGGCGCGCGGAGCTCAGCGCCGTCGCCGACTTCCTGGACGAACGCGTGCGGGGCGAACGCAGCGCGCGTCTGAACGGCGAAGCACCCCATGAACACGACCTCGCCCGCCTCGAGGCGTTGGCCGCCCGCGCGCGGGAGTACCGCCGCGGGGCCGAGGAGGACCGCCCGGTTCGCGAACCCGGCGACGTGCTCGTTCCCCGACGCAACCGCGACCTGGCCGTTCCCGCGCCCGCGCCGCCCGGAGCCTCGGCGCGCGTTGCAGCGCTCCGCGAAGAGCACGACGCGCTCCGCGCAGCCCGCGAGACCCACTGGCACTACGACCTCTTCGGCCGGAGCGGCGAGAACTGCGTCACGCAACTCGGTCACACGGTGAACGAGGCGCTGGGGGATCCGCAGGGGCCCCTGGGCGGGCGCGTCGACCCCGATGCGTGGCTCCGCTTCTGGCCGCTGATGTTCTTCCGCGACGTGGAGGAGCAACTCGCGGTCTCGCGTGTCGAAGCCCTCCCCGCCCACCGCTTGCGCCTGCGCGCAGACCTCGACGAGCGCGACGGGCGATTGACCACGCGCCTGCGCGAGTCCAATACGCTGACGTCCGCGGTCTACACGCCGCGCGAGCCGGACGGATCCTTCCTCTTCTTCACGGACGACCTGCTGCTGCCGCGCCCCCTCTTCGGCGCCGTGAACCTCCTGTGGGCCACCGGCGACGGGATGCTGGGGCTCTTCACGGCGCCCTTCGACCGCGGCGCCCGGCTGGTGCGCGCCGGCAAGGGCGCGCTCTTCTCGGTGCCCGAGCTCTTCTTCGTCAACATCCGCAAGGGAACGTTCGACGCCGCGACCCTGCCCGCGAGCCGCGGTGCCGACTGAAAGGCTGCTCCTCGCCAGCTTCGACCGCGTGGGGGATCTCCTGTTCGCCCTCCCGGGGTTGCATCGCCTGCGCGCCGCCTTCCCCAACGCGGAGCTGCAGTTCGCCACGACCCGCTACGCCGCCGGCGTGCTCGAGGACCATCCTGCGGTGGATCGGCTCTTCGCGGTGGAGCGCGCCGGCAACAGCGTGACGCGCTGGCTCCACTGGCGACGCTTCCTGCACCAACTCCGGGGTCGCGCACCGGATCGCCTGGTCCTGTTTCGCGTCGGCCACGACGGGCGCGCGCTGCTGCATCACTTCCCGGGCGTCGCCGCGGACAGCGTGCGCGACCTGCCCGAACCGCTGCGCCGGAGCGCACACACGTCGCTGCTGCGCACGACCCTCGCCCACCGCGTGTGCGGCGAGCCGCCGCCGGCGACGACGCCCCATCCTTCGCTGGACATCCCCGCCCGGTTCGCCGCCGCGGCGCAGAGCCGTCTGGCGGATCTGGCGGTAGACCCGGCGTGCTGCGTGGCGCTCCACCCCGGCGTGAACCGCCTGGTGCGGCGGCGCGGCTGGCGCCGCCCCGCCGGCGGCGCGGAGTCACCCAAGCTGTGGCCCGCGGATCGCTGGGTCGAGCTGGGCCGCGCCCTGGTGAAACGGGGGCGCACGCCGCTGTTCACCGGGAGCGGGGGTGAGATCGAGGTGTGCAGCGAGCTGGTCGAGGCGATCGGGGGGCCGGCGCGCAGCGCCGCCGGCGAGCTGCACGTTCTGGAGGTGGGCGGCCTCTACGCAGCCGTGCGCGGCCTGGTCGCGAGCGATACGGGGCCCGGGCACCTCGCAGCAGCCGCAGGCGTCCCGGTCGTATCCCTGTTCGGACCCACCGACCCCGCGCTCTACGCCCCGCTCGCCCCGCCCGAGCGGCTCCGCATCCTCCGGCGCAACGACGAGTGCACCGCGTGCTCCTCTGCGGCGGGAATCGGGCACACCTGCATGGCGGCGATCGAGGTCCGGGACGTGCTGGCCGCCGGCGAGGCGCTGGATCTCTAGCGCTGGACCTTCTCCAGGCGGAGCGCCAGCGTCTTCGAAGAGTCGCGCATCAGGCCGATCAACTGGTCCGCGATGCCGTATTCCTGCGCCATGAGCGCGTTGATGTTCGCCGTGTTCGAGGGATCCGGCAGGGCGCGGTAGGTGACGGTCTCCCCTCGGCGCTCCATCTGGATCGTGGGGCGCTTCTTCAGCCGCTGCACCCACGCGCTATCTCGGTCGCCGGCCCTCAGGTACTGGCTGCCGCGATAGTCGACGATCCAGAGCGAGGTCTCGAAGGGCACGTCCCGATCGTCGGTCGTGCTGACGATGACGACCTCGCCGCCCATCTCGCTCGCCAGGGCCATCGTCCCCACCAGGACGGCGATCACGAGTACCAGACCCAGGATGATTCGCACGGTCTCGCCCCCTCAACTGCGAGTTATCCCGCGAAGGCGACCTCGGGTCAAGGGCCGAGGCTGCGGATGTCGAGGGTTTTCAGCGTGGCCGCGAACCAGGGTCCGTACTCCGCGTAGGCCTCCATGTGGCAGTCGGCGATCACCACCAGCACTCGCCCGTCTCCCACTTCGATGAAGGTCAGCTCCTCGACCATGGGGCTGGAGCGCCCCACGACCACCACACGCAGGGCAGGCCGCCCGTCCACCGTCATCCGTCCGCGCTCGACTACCTGTCCGCCCCCCACGTGCGCGGGCCCGTGACGCCCGAGGTAGGCGCTGACCGAGGGGTAGCCGCGCACGATCACCTGGAACGTCGCCTGGTAGTCCCACGGCACCCCGTCCGTGGCGATCACTCCGCGCTCGGTCTCCAGCGACTGCCAGCCGTTGGGCAGGCGCAGCTCGTAGCCGAAGCGGGCGTCCACGTGCGGCGCCGCCGCCAGCTCGGGGGAGCCGGCAGGCAGCTGCGCGCGGCGGGCGGTACGCGGCCGTGCCTCGTCCAAGCCCACGTAGATCAGGCCGTTGGGCAGGGTGTAGAGCGACACGAAGGAGTTGACGTCCATGTCCGAGGGCCCGCGCACCAGCGGGTTGTCGCGGGCGATCGGGAACATCAGGTCCGCGCGGATGGGGCTGTGGCCGCGCATCCCCAGGGCATGGCCGATCTCATGCATCGCGACGGTCGCCACCTGGTCCGGGTTCAGCAGACCGTGGTCGTCGGCGAGGTAGAGGCGCAGGTCTCCGGGCTCGAAGCGCACCTCGACGCGGTTCTCGTCGGAGCCGCTCACGCGACACGCGCGCCCCAGCGCGATGCGACCCAGCACTGAAACGCTCGGCTCCGGGGCGGGCGCCCGCTCGGGCAACAGCCGCACCCGCAACGCCGCCCCGTCGGCGTCGGCCACCCTGCGGAAGGAAGCCAGGCCCTCGAGATTGCGTTCCCAGGCCGTCAGCGCCCCATTCACGGCCGTGACGTACGCGTCGGACGGAATCGGCGAGAACTCGTCCTGGAGGGACTCCGGGATCTCCGGCTCCGAGATCCAGACCGGCAGCGGGAAGCTCGCGCGCTCCCAGCGGCAGAACGCCAGCGCGACCATGCCGTCACCGAGGTCCACCGGGTGGGCCATGAAGGGGAGGTAGTTGGGCTCCACCACGTCCGGGTTGGCGGCGCGGAAAGCGTAGTAGTCGTAGCGGCTGGGGACGTAGGCGACCTGGGGCCCGGACGCTGCGCACCCCGCCAACGCGGCGCACCCGAGGAGTACCGAGACGCACACCGACCAGATCCGGGGCGCGCGTCTCGCGGGGGTGCGTCTCACCCGCGCCGCCCGCGTCGCAGCACCCTGCGCACCGAGCGCTCCTCCTCGCGACGCCGGATGGTCTCGCGCTTGTCGTAGGCGCGCTTTCCGCGTGCGAGCGCAAGCTCCACCTTGGCGCGCCCGTCGCGGAAGTACATCCGCAGCGGAATCAGCGTGAAGCCGCGCTCCCGCACCTTCCCCGAGAGCCGCGCGATCTCCGAGTGGTGCAGCAGCAGCTTGCGCTCGCGCAGAGGGTCCGGCCCGGCGCGGCCGGCCTGCTCGTAGGGGCTGATGTGGGCGCTGACCAGGAACATCTCGCGTCCGCGGATGCGGGCGTAGGCCTCCCCCAGGCTGGCCCGGCCCGCCCGCAGAGACTTCACCTCGGGACCGAGCAGGGCCATGCCGGCTTCGACGGTCTCCAGGATCTCGTACAGGTGCCGGGCCTTCCGGTTCGAGCAGATCACCTTCAGGCCTTCTTCGTCCCCCATGGGGAGGAGAATCTAGCCCCTCGGAGCCCCCAAGCCCCTCAGTCGCGGGGATTGTTCTGGGAGTCCACGAAGATCCGGATGGCGTCCCAGCCCCGCACCTGCTCGTCGGGCACCTGCGCCCAGCTGGCGATGATGACCGTGTCCCCCGGCTTCACCAGGTGTGCCGCCGCCCCGTTCACGCAGATCTCACGCGAGCCCGCTTCGCCCTCGATGGCGTAGGTGGAGATCCGCGCACCGTTGGTGCAGTCCCAGATGTCGACCTCTTCGTAGGGGAGGATGTCGGCCGCGCGCAGCAGCTCGCAGTCGATGGTCACCGAGCCTTCGTACTCGACGTTGGCCTCGGTGACCGTGGCGCGGTGGATCTTGGACTTCAGCATCTTGCGGGTCATCGGGAGTCCTCCCTGTCGGCCGAGTGGGCGGAGTGGGCGCTCTGGGTAGACGGGTGGGGGTGCAGCACCCGGTTGTCGATCAGGCGCACCGTCGCGCCGGTGGCCGCCGGGAAGCGCACGGCCAGGGCGAGCAGCACCGGCCGGCGGAGGCTCTGCGCAGCAGGCTCCAGGGTCTCGGGATCGCGCAGCTCGGCGTACTCCACGACCGCGTGCGGCGCCCGAGCCAGCTCGGTGCGGACCCTCGCCTGGATCAGGCTGCGGCTGCGCTCACCGTCTCGCACCGCGCGCTCGGCCACGTCGAGGGCGCTCACCAGCACGAGAGCTTCGCGACGCGCCTCGGGAGCGAGGTGGCGGTTGCGACTCGAGAGCGCCAGGCCGTCGGGCTCGCGCACGATCGGCGCGCCTACGATCTCCACGTCGAAGTTGAGGTCACGCGCCATGCGACGCAGCGTGGCGAGCTGCTGCCAGTCTTTCTCGCCGAAGACGGCCACATGGGGCTTGGCCGCCAGCAACAGCTTGGTGACGACCGTGGTCACCCCGCGGAAGTGGCCGGGCCGGCCCCCGCCGCAGAGCGGGCGCGTGAGGTCGGTCGCCTCCACCCAGGTCTGGTGGCCGTCGGCGTAGAACGCCTCGCTGGGGGCGAACACCACGTCGACGCCGCGGCTGCGGCACTGCTCCAGGTCTTCTTCCCGCGGACGCGGATACTGGTCCAGGTCCTCGCCCGGCCCGAACTGGGCGGGGTTCACGAAGATCGAGACCCACACCTCGTCCGACTTGGCCCGAGCCGCGTCCACGAGGGAAAGATGGCCCGCGTGGAGCGCTCCCATGGTGGGCACGAGCGCGATGCGTCGGCCGGCCCGACGGGCCTCATCCGCTCGCTCCTGCAGGCGCCGCGTCTCCCCGATGACTTGCATGGCTAGCGGTAGCTGTGCTCTTCGGTGGGGAACTTCGCGTCGGCCACCTCCTCGGCGAACGCGCGCGCTGCCTTGGACGCCAACGCGCCGAGGTCCGCGTACTGCTTCACGAAGCTGGGCGTCCAGTCCGAGAGACCCAGCATGTCGTGCATGACCAGTACCTGGCCATCGCAGTCCGCCCCAGCGCCGATGCCGATGGTGGGAATCTTCAGGGTCGCGGTGATCTCTGCCGCCAGCGCGGCGGGCATGCCCTCCAGCACCACGACGAACGCTCCGGCATCCTGCACCGCGCGCGCGTCGGCGAGCACCCGCTTGCGGCCGGTTTCGCCGCGGCCCTGGACACGGAAGCCGCCCATCGCGTGCACCGACTGGGGCGTGAGCCCGACGTGACCCATGACCGGGATGCCGGCCGCCACGATGCGGGAGGTCGCCTCGCGAACGTTCTCGCCGCCCTCGAGCTTCACCCCCTGCGCCCCGCCCTCCTTGACCAGGCGCACCGCGTTGCGCACGGCATCCTCGGCGGACACCTGGTAGCTGCCGAACGGCATGTCGCCCACCACCAGGGCGCGGCGCGCCCCGCGCACCACCATGCGCGTGTGGTAGATCGTCTCGTCGAGCGTGACGGGCAGCGTGGTGTCCTGCCCCTGGACCACGTTGCCCAGCGAGTCGCCCACGAGCAGCACGTCGATCCCGGCTGCGTCGAAAATGCGCGCGAAAGAGAAGTCGTACGCGGTGAGCATCGAGATGCGCTCGCCGCGGCGCTTCTTGCGCGCCAGGGAGCGCACCGTGGTGCGGTGCTCACGAGCCGATGAGGCGTTGACGGTGGACATGGCGATCCTCCGGGCCGGTCGGGGCCCGAGATCGCTTTGGAGTCCGGTGCTGGAACAAAAAACGCGCCTGCCGGCTAGCTGCAACTAGCGGAGGCGCGGATGGTCGACGTGGATGGGACGTTCCGTCCAATCCCGTCCTGGTCCGGCTCGGCACGACCTGATGGGCCGGGCCGAGCTGGGCCGAATCACCCTATGTGCCCCCGTCTCGGTCCGCCTTCGGCGGATCCAAGCGTTCCATTCGTTCAAAATGAGCGGGCGAGGTGAGGCGACGTCCTTGTTCCCGGTCCGTCCTTCGAGCGTCCCGGGCTTGTATTCCGATGGAGATCGCACCTTGCGATTCCCCTCGAGCCCCGAAATCGTAGGCAGCGACCGGCCGTCGCGCAACCTCGGGTGAAGCCCTCAATCCCGGCCCGTCCCGGCTCCGCCCGGCCGCGTTCCCGGGGGCCGTTCCAGCGCCTCGCGCACTGCGGGCGGGAGATACCGGCTCTCGAGCCAGGCCGCGGCATGGTCGCGCAGCGCAGCGGCCAGCAGCTCCACATGGGCCTCCACGGGCTCGTCGCCGGCCAACACCACCCACCACGCGCCGCGAACCCGGCAGACGCCGCTCTGGACGGGGATGCCCGGCTCCACCTCGCGCGCGCCCGCCGTCACACGCACCTCCATGCCGGCTTCGCGCGCCAGGTCGGCCAGCGCGTCGCGCAGCTCCTGCGACGTCACGCTGCCGACTCCAACGCGCGCGACAGGTCCAGGAAGGCCTGCGGCCGGATGCGTTCCGCTCGCTCACGCGGGTCCAGACCGCTGGCCACCAGGGCTTCCGCCACGGCGTCGGCCGGGAAGACCGCGCCGAGGGCGTTCGCCAGCATCTTGCGACGCTGGCCGAAGGCGGCCCGCACCACCCGCTCGACGGCATCGATCTCGTCGCAGCCGGGCGACCTGTCGAGCGAGGTGTCGGCGCGCGGTGTGATGCGCAGCGCCGTCGAAACCACCCTGGGGCGCGGATGGAAGCAGCCCGGCTTGAGGTCGCCGGTGCGCTCGACCTGCGTGGCCAACGCGTGCAGGACGGCGAGCGACCCGTAGTCGCGCGAGCCGCAAGCGGCGGCGACGCGGAGGGCCACCTCCCGCTGGAGCAGGACGGACCACCCGCGCAGCGCGTGGCGCGCGGCCAGCAGCGCGCGCAGCAACGGCGACGACGTGGCGTATGGCAGATTGGCGACCACCCGCACGGGCCCGCCCAGCCGGCCGGCCAGCACGGCCAGGTCCAGGTCGAGAGCATCCGCATGAATCAGCTCCACGTTGTCCGGGAGCGCGGCCTCCGCGCGCAAGAGCCGCACGAGTCCCGCATCGACCTCCACGGCCAGCACGCGCCGCGCGCGGACCGCCAGCGAGCGGGTCAGGACGCCCAGTCCCGCGCCGATCTCGATCACCGCGTCGCCCGGCTCCACGCCGGCGCGTTCCACGAGACGCCCAGCGAGGCCGTCGTCCACCAGGAAGTTCTGTCCCAGGTCGCGCCGCGGTCGCAGGCCGTGTTTCTCCAGCAGGGCGCGCACACCCCCCGCGCTCACGGCGTCCCCGCGTCGGTCCCGTGCTTCGCGGCGCCCGCGCCCAGCGGGCGCCGCGAGAACGCCTCCGTGTCGAGGGGATCCGCCCCGCCACGCGCCAGCATGCGCGTGCCCGCCGCCGCCACCATCACCGCGTTGTCGGTGCAGAACGCCGGCGGTGGAAACACGGCCAGGAAGCCGTCCTTCTTCGCGGCCATACCCATCGCCTCGCGCAGCCTGCGGTTGGCGGCCACGCCTCCCACCACCGCCAGGCGCCCGATCGCCTCGTCGCGCAGTGCGCGGCGAGCGCGGGCCACGAGCACGTCGGTCGCAGCGGCCTCGAAGGAAGCGGCCACGTCGGCCACGTCGCGCTGCGAAAGCGGCGTGCGCCTCTCCACCTCGAGGCGCACGGCGGTCTTGAGCCCGCTGTACGAGAAGTCGTACCCCGGCGAGCCGGCGAGCGGCCGCGGAAAATCGACGGCGCCCGGATCGCCGTTCTCTGCAACCGCGGAGAGGGCCGGCCCGCCCGGATAGGGAAGGCCCAAGAGCTTGGCCACCTTGTCGAACGCCTCGCCCACGGCGTCGTCGCGCGTCTCGCCGAGCAACACCGGGGAGAAGGCCTCGGACTCGATGCGGTAGAGGGCCGTGTGCCCGCCGGACACCACGAGGCCGACGTAGGGCGGGACGAGTCGGGCATCCGCCAACTCGGCGGAGATCAGGTGACCCTCCAGGTGGTGCACGCCCACGAAGGGTACGCCCAGCCGAAAGGCCAGCGCCTTCCCGTAGGAGAGTCCCACCAGAAGCGACCCCACCAGTCCGGGCCCGGCCGTAGCGGCCACGGCATCGAGCGCAGCGGGCTCCACCCCGGCTTCGGCCAGCGCGACCTCCACCACGGGCGCCACGGCGCGCAGGTGGTCGCGCGACGCCAACTCGGGCACAACGCCTCCGTAGGGAGCGTGAGTGCCATCCTGACCGCGCACGCAGCTCGCGAGGACTTCGCAGCCGTCGCGGAGCACCGCCGCCGCCATCTCGTCGCACGAACTCTCGATGCCGAGGACGAGGGAGGGCGGTTGCACGGTTCAGCCTCTTAGCCCATTCCGCGCTCGAGCTTCTCCTGCTGGGACTTGCAGTCGATGCACAGCTCGGCCACCGGGCGGGCCTCGAGGCGCTTCAGGCCGACGTCCTCGCCGCACGTCTCGCAGGCGCCGTACTCGCCTACTTCGATCTTTTCGAGCGCAGCCAGGATCTTGTTCATCAGGCCGCGCTCCCGCTCGCGCAGTCGGCCGATGAATGCCAGACCCACCTCGGACGAGGCCGTGTCGATCTCGTCCGGGAAGTCGTCCGGATCCGGGTTCAGGTCGCCACCGAGCGCGCGTTGCGCGTTGCCCAGCAGCGCGTCGCGCTGCGCCACAAGGACCTTCCTGAACCGTTCCTGATCGCGCTTTCTCAACGTCCTACTCCTATCCCGCGCCGAGTCGATCCAGCTGCCGCCGCGCCTCGCTGGCACGCGGCGAATCCGGGTACTCCCTGACGACCCTCTGGAACACGTCGCGTGCCGCGCTGTCGTACCCGGGCCCGAGCTTCAACAGGACTTCTCCCTGTCGAAAGAGCGCGTCGGGCGCTTTGTTGCCGGTCGGATACATCTCGACGATCTTCGCGAACCGCAGAATTGCCTTCTCGTGATCTCCCTGCCGCGTGTAGCAGTCGGCCATCCAGTAGAGGGCGTCATCCGCATACGGCGAGGACGGGTAAGTCTGCAGGAACTCGCGGAAGCCTTCAATACACGCTTGCACTTCCCCGCGACGCCAGGATCCGTAGGCATTCCGGTAGCTTTGCACCTCCTCGGCGGACGACGTGCTGGCGCCCGGGCTCGACTCCACCCGCGGGCCCTGGCCGGCCGGCTCCGGCGCCGCCGCCGGATCCGGCCCCGGAACGGGCTCCGGCGGCAGCGCCAACTGCGCCACGCGCTGTCCCGCGTCCTCCCGCGCGCGCCGGGCCTCGTCGAGCGCCTGCGCCGCGTTGTGGTTGGCGACCTCGAGGGCCCCGCGCAGCTCGTCCACCTCGCGCGCCATCTGATCGATGCGAACCGTCATGTCGGCGACCTGCGTCCGGATCTCGGCACCCACCTCGCCGCCCGACACCTCGTGCACGCGGTTCTCCAGCTTGCGGAAATCCGCCATGCTGACGCACCCCACCAGCAGCGGCAGCGCCGCCAGCGTCACGATCGACGTGCGTGCCCTCACGGCAGGACGGCGAAGTCCACCCGACGGTTCTTCGCCCACGCCGACTCCCCGTGACCCGAGACCGACGGGTTCTCCTCACCGAAGGACACGGTGGTGAGCTGGCTGGGCGGAACCCCGAGTTGGACGAGGTAGTTGCGTACCGCCTGCGCCCGACTCTCTCCGAGAGCAAAGTTGTACTCGGAACTTCCGCGCTCGTCGCAGTTGCCCTGCATCTCGACGCGGACGTCCGTACGCTGGCGCAGCACGTTGTAGTTGTGCCGCAGCGTGTCGCGGCCGTCCTGGCGCAGCGACGACTGGTCGTAGTCGAAGTACACCGTGCGCAGGCCGAGACGCCGGGCCTCGGCCGTGCCCTCGGGGCTGCGTCCCGCGATGGAATCGCCCATGCCGTCGTCGACGATCGACTCGCCGAAGGTGCCTCCGCCGGAGCCGCTGCCGCCGGCCGCCTCCGGCCCGTCGTCGCTGGAGCAGGCCAAGGCCAGCAGGCCTAGCACCGCCAGCACCGTCAATCCTGAGCCCAGACCCATGCCCGGACCTCGTCTTGCGTTTTGGAACATCATCCGAACGGACCCTCCTTGCGTGCGTCCACCCTAGCGCCTGCCGGGCTGCGGGCCCCAAGCGGGGCTCGTATTATTTCCGCCACCCGATGTGAGCTGGCGCAGGTTGTTTCCGTCGATGCCGACGGTGTAGATGTCGGCGCGCCCGCGTCGCGTGGAGGCGAACGCGATCCAGCGGCCGTCGGGCGCCCAGGAAGGCGATTCGTCGCTGCGCGGGTGCGTGACCAGCGGCACGTTGCTGCGTCCCTCCGGATCGATCAGCCAGATGTCGAACTGGCCGCCCACTCGGGACTCATAGGCGATCCAGGCCCCGTCGGGGGACCACGCTGGGCTGGTATTGTACGACCCATTGAACGTGAGCCGCCGCACGTTCTCCCCGTCGGAGTCCATCATGTAGACCTGGGGCGCCCCGGAACGGTCGGACACGAAGGCCATCCGCTTGCCGTCCGGTGACCAGGCCGGCGAGATGTCGATGGCGCGGTGGGACGTGAGCCGCGAGAGACTGCGCCCGTCGCGGCGCGACGTGAAGATGTCGGGCGCGCCGTTCACCGAACGCACGAAGGCCAGCCGATTTCCGGACGGGTTGAACACGCCGCGGTAGATGGGCGCGGTGTCGTCCACCTTGGAAAGCAGCCGGCCCGGCTGACGGCGCCCCCGGGTCAGCAGGAACAGGGTCGGCTGCCCGCCGTGGCGGTAGGACGTGTAGACGATCTCGTTGCCACCGGGAGCCCAGGCCGGGAACGCGTTGATGGAGCGGTTGCTGGTGGCCGCACGCAGCGCGCTCCCGTCCACGTTCATCACGAAGACCTCTTTGTGCCCCTTGCGGTCCGAGATGAAGGCGATCTCCGTGCTCGACATGCCCGGGCGGCCCGTGAAGGCTTCCACGATGTCGTCGGCGATCCGACGCGAGATCACACCGACGTCCGTCGGGCTGCCGAAGTAGCGCTTGCGTTTGAGCCTTTTGCAGCGCACCGCATCCCAGATGCGGAACTCCACGACCATGCCGCGCGGCTCCGTGACCAGCATGCCCTCCACCAGCGCGTCGCTGCCGATCTGGGACCAGTCGCTGCACACCGGGGGCGGCACCCCGTCGAGCGCCACCGTGCCGCCGGGCCCCAAGTAGGCGCGCGGGTCGATCAGCTCGAAAACGCCGGAGAAGACCAGCGCGCGCCCGATGCCCTCGCGCAGCGCGGTCACGCGTTTGGGATCCGGCACGGCCTGGTGGTCCGCGAAGCGCTGGAGAGCGGCCTTGAAGGTGCGCGCGTTGGGATCGGTCACCACGACGGCGGGGCGGTCCGCGGCCCACGCAGGCGCGGCCGAGAACAGCAGCAGGCCGAGCAGCAGCCGTCTCACAGGAGGTCCTCCGGGCGGAAGATGAACGGCCACTCGCCGGCCTCCGGCGGAGCCGGCAGCGGGCTCGCCTTTTCGATGGCACGCATCACGGAGTCGTCGTACCAGGGATTGCCTGAACGCTGCGTGATGCGCGGTTTGCCTACGATGTTGCCCTGGGCGTCCAGCCGCACCTTCACGTGGGCCTCCAGCTCCTGAGTCCGGAAACCCGGCGCCAGCACCCAGCCCCGCCTCACGTGGATGCGCGCCCGCCGCAGCCAACCCGCGGTGGCCGGGTCCACGCGCGCGGTCCCCGAGCCCGCCGAGCCCGCCACGGCGCCCGCCCGAGCCACCTGCTGCGGCCGGGCGACCTCGTCCGCCGGGCCCGCCTTGCGCTGCAGCTCGCGCATCACGTCGTCGAGGCTCTTCTGCTGCGTCGGCTTCGGGGCGGGCTTCGCCTTGCGCGCCGGCCTGGGCTTCGGCTTGGCGAGGGCCTTCGGCTCCTTGGGCAGCACCACGGTCTTCCTGGGGGGTGCCCTGCGCGGCGCCGGCCGTGCCGCCGGGGCGGACCCCGGCGCGGCCGCCACCAGCTCCACCATCACCGCGCCGGCCAGGGGCGACGGCGACCGCGACAGAGACGGCGACCAGAAGAAGACCAGGCCCAGCGCCGTGTGCAGCAGCACGGAGAGGACCAGCACCTGCCGCCATTCGCGGCGTCGCAGGTCCTCGAGCTCGGTGCTCCAGGTCGCAGCGGCTCCCAGCAGCGCTCATCCCTCCGGCTCGGTCACCATGCCGAGCTTGGTCGCACCAGCCTCCCGTGCGGCGGCCATGGCGCGGGCGACCTTTCCGTAGGGTGCCTCGCGGTCCGCCTTGAGGAAGAGTTCCTTGGTGTCGCGTCCCTCGAAGATGGCCTTGAGCTTGGGTGCCAGTTCCGCCACCTCCACCTGC
>CAXMOD010000090.1:0-2505 GCA_964194905.1 uncultured Desulfobacterales bacterium
TGTCGTCGCCGCCGAGGAACAGGAGGATGTCGGTCACGAAGGTGATGGCGAGCCCCTCGAACTCCTCGGCGTTGAGGTCGTGGAAGGTGGTGGCGCAGCCGTCGCCGTCGAGGATGGTCATGTCGAGGGGCGTTCCGGTGACGTTGACCTCGCGCATCAGTCGCATGCCCATGGTCGCGGCGTCGGCGGCCAGGCGGTCCACCAGGGCCTGGGGAACGTCCGGGTCCCCGTGCACCACGTCGTAGAGCGCGCCCATGGCGAAGACCCAACCCGTGAGCTGGTCCTTGCTCGCGTTGTCCATCCAGATCCAGTCCGCAGCGAACTCGCTCGTCGGCGAGGCGTCGAGGCGGAAGCGCAGTCGCTGAGAGAAGCCCGCGAAGGTGGGGTTCTCCGGCTTCTGGGAGCAGGCGGGCGTCGCGTCCCCCATCGCGTCGACCACCTCCGAGGGCGGCCAGATGTCCGGATCCGGGGATTCGAAGATGGGCATGTCCGTCGTCGCGAGGCCGCGCACGATCACCCCGTTCGGTCCGGTGATGGCGTGGGCCACGTGCAGCGCCTCCAGGATCTGGAGCACCGTCGCGCGGGCGGCCGCGGCCGCGGCGCAGTCGATGCCCTGCTGCGCGCAGCGCTCGCGCAGCAGCGCGTAGCGGAAGGCGTCTCCTGCGGCGGCGACACCGCCGAACATGCCGAGGTCGCCTACCTCTCCGAAGCGATCTACCGCGTCGAAGACCGGGATGCCGCTATGCGCCTCGAACGCTGCAGGGCCGGAGCCGCCGGCCGGGTCCGCCAGGAAGTCGGCCATCGCCTGGCGCGCGCCGGCGTCCGCGGCGTGCACGTCGAGCGACATGCCGAAGGGCGCCGCGTTGAGACTCGCGAACTGGCGGTCGTAGAGCTGAGCCAGGTCGGCCAGCGCGGGATCGTGCCCGTTCTCGCCTGGGCCGGGCAGCAGCGTGCTGGCGGGCTCGCCCGTCGCCACATCCGACGCCAGCGCCGCGCCCACGGCCACCAGCGAGAGGCCCCGGTTGAGGAGGCCCGCGTCGCGGGCGTCGGCCGCCGCCTGGGACACGCAGGCCACGTACTCGAAGTGGTCGGCGTAACGCGCCTGCTCGATCACGGGGCACACCGGACAGGCCGCGGAGAGGGCTTCCTGGGCCAGCGCCGGGAGGGGCGGAAGGCCGACCAGAGGGTCCTCGCAGGTGCCGGCCGGCGGGCCGGAGGGGCAGCGGAAGGCCAGGCACAGGACGAGCGGAGCCAGCAGGGCAGCAGAACGGCGCATCGTCCCAGTCTACTCCCGCAGTAGCGGGCGGGGCGTGGGCTTTTTCCTCCAGCCAGGTCAGCCCGAGGTCAGCCCGGCGGCCACGACAGGGCTCGCCCGCCGATCACGTGGAGATGCAGGTGGAAGACGGTCTGGCCGGCCCCGGCCCCGTCGTTCACCACCACGCGGAAATCCTCCAGGCCGGCCTCGCGGGCCACCCGGCTGGCCACGCGGCACAGGTGACCGAGGAGCTCGGCGTCCTCGTCTGCCGACTCGGAAAGGCGTGCGATCGGCTTGCGCGGGATGACCAGCAAGTGGACGGGCGCTTGCGGGTTGACGTCCCGGAACGCGAGGGCGCGGTCGTCCTCGTACACCAGGTCGGCCTGCATCTCACCCCGGGCGATCTTGCCGAAGATCGTGTCCGCCAGCGCTCAGGCCTCCGTCCGGGCCACGCCCAGCATGGCGCCGGTGGCTACTTCGATGCAGCTGGCCATGTTGCGGTCGAGGTCGATGGCAGCAGGGCCCGGCCACGGCGTACGGTCCGACACCACGCAGATGCAGCCGGCACGTACGCCGAACAGGTTCGCGAGGGTGAGGAGCGCGCCGCTCTCCATCTCGCAGTTCAGGACACGCGCCATGCGCAGGTCCTGGATGCGTTCGGCCAGGCCGTGAGGCCAGTAGCCACCCACGCTCATCGAAGCCAGCGAGCCGTCGGCCTCCAGCACGGCGTTGCGCGCGTAGAAGGCGTCGAGCGACCAGGTGATCCCGGCGTGGGCCGTGACGCCCCGCTCGCGAGCCGACTCCAGCAACGCGCCCACCAGTCGCCAGTCGGCCACGGCCGGGTACTCGGGCACGACGTACGAGCGTGACGTGCCGTCGTCCCGCACGCTGCCGGTGGTGACCACCAGGTCGCCGAGCTCGAGCTCCGCTGCCAGGCCACCGCTGTTGCCGATGCGCAGGAAGGTGTCGGCCCCGACCTTGATCAACTCCTCCAGGAGGATGGCGGTGCTGGGCGCCCCGATCCCGGTAGAGGCCGCGGCCAGCGGCACGCCATCACATTCGCCCGCCACCACCCGGTACTCGCGGACCTCGCAGGTGGTGCGCGCGTGCTTCCAGCCGTCCGTGATGCGGTCCACGCGGGCAGGGTCGCCGCACAGGAAGACGTGACGCGGGACGTCGCCGGGACGCAGGCCGGTGATGGGTTGGGCGTCGCTCACGATCTCTCTCCTACCCTATGGCTGCACGCGTCC
>CAXMOD010000091.1:0-39493 GCA_964194905.1 uncultured Desulfobacterales bacterium
CGAACAGCAGCGCCGAGAAGGCGCGGTCGAAGCGCGCCGCGGGCTGCGGCCCCGACCAGGCCTCTTGCGCAGCCCACGCGTAGCCGAACCACGAGTTGCCGAGCAGGTTGTAGTGGCCGAAGTCTCCCCAGTCCGTCACCAGAAGGCCGCTGGCACCGTGACGGCGGCCGGCGGCCGCGTAGCCGCTGATGTTGCGCAGCGCGTTGTCCATGCGCGGGAAGAGGCAGTTCCAAGTCGACGTTCCGGGGCACACCCAGAAGTCGATGCCGTTCTCGGCGAAGATCTTCACCCGGTCGTAGTCGTGCTCGGCCTCGTACCACCAGTCGAGCAGCACCAGGTCGCGGTCGATCTCGGGAATCCGCGCGGGGTGGCGGTGCACCACGTCGCCCCAGATCATGGTGCGCCGGCCGCGCTCCGCCGCCAGGTCGCGCACCCTGCGTACGTGCTCGAGATAGACGCCTCCGGGGCCCAGTTCGCGACCGCGCGCCTCGCTGCGCCCCTTCTCCAGATCCCACGGCTCGTCGCAGTTGGCGTTGAAGAAGCTGGAGCGGAAGTTGGGCAGGTACTCGTCATAGAGCTCGCCGAGGAGCTCGTAGGTGCGTGGGTCCGCGGGGGAGATGGTCCAGCGTGCAGCGCTCTCGGCCAGATGGGCGTAGCGCGGCAGCCCCAGGATGTGCGCCATGTGCCCCAGGGACTGGAGGCAGGGGATGAACTCCACGTGGTTGGCGGCGGCGTACGCGTCGATCTCGCGCAGGGTCTCGGCGTCCATCGGTGAGTCGTCGGCACCGATCTCCGGGTGGCGTCGAAAGCGGAAGGTGTGTTCTTGGTGGAGCATCAGCACGTTCAGCTTGAGCCGCGCGCAGCGGTCCACCACCTCGCGCAGGCACGCAGCCGTGGGGACCTTGCCGCGGCAGACGTCGAGCATGACGCCGCGGTACGGGAAGTCGGGCGCATCCTCGACGCGGCAGGCGGGGATGCGGCCGCGCGTGTCCACGAGCTGCCCCAACGTCTCGACGGCCCAGCGCAAGCCCGCCGGCCCGTCCGCGCGGATGCGTGCGCGCTTGGGCCACACCTCGATCCGATAGGCCTCGCCGGAGATGCCCCGGAGTTGCAGATCGATGCGCGGACCCAGATCGTCGCAGCGGGCGTGGCTCTCGACTGGGAGTCGCAGGCCGCAGGCCTCTTCGATGCGCGCGGCCAGCACCCGGGCGCTGGCGAAGTCCGTGTCCGTAGCGTCGGGGCCGAGCACGATGGGGACCGCGTCGCTGAGGGCGAGTCGCCCGGTCTTCAGGCGGGCGCGCTTCGGTTCCGGCAGGAGCGGCGGAAGTTGCGCAGGCATTGCGCTTGGCAGTCTAGCCCCAAAGAGGAACGCCCGGGCCGGCTCCTCGCACGGTGCGAGGGGAGGGGTAGCCGGCCCGGGCGCGATGAACGAACGAATCGCTCCTCTGGCGGGAAAGAGAGCAAGCCTCGTGCCAGATGTCGCGGCGAAGCCGTAACCCCTTGATCTTGGTAACGACCGTCACACACCGGCAGCGCGTTGCTGCGTCTGTGCTGCGCGCGGGCGTGGTGTCCAGTGACGCAAATTGTGTCCGGCTCGCAGGAACCTGCGAAGCGGGTTGCACGCGCGAGCAGCATTGCTGCGCCTTCGTTACGGGGCGATCGCTGCGGCCAGGGCGCGTACGTGCGCCGGCTCGGTTCCGCAACACCCACCCACCAGGCGCGCGCCCGCTTCGAGCCAGGTGCGCGCGTGGGAGGCGTACTCCTCGGCCGTGCAGGCGTGCTCGCGCGGAGAGTCGGGCGACGGGCCCGGTGCGCCCAGATTGGCGTACACCCCGAACGGGATGCCCGCCTGAGACAAGACCGGCAGGCAGGCCGCGATGGGGTCCGGGGGCAGGCAGTTGACGGCTACGGCGTCCGGCGCGAAGTGCATTACGGCATCCAGGGCGTCGGCGAGGCGCTCGCCCGAGAGGAGGCGAGCGTCGGGGCCGCAGCAGAAGCTGGCGATGACGGGCAGCCCGGTCGCCGCGGCCGCGCCCACCGCAGCGCGCGCCTCGCGGATGCTGCCCTGGGTCTCCACGAGAAGGGCGTCCACCCCCGCCGCCGCCAGGTGCTCGGCGTGCTCGGCGTGTTCGGCTGCGAGTGCTGCCTCGTCCGGAGCCAGATCCGGCCGCCAGCAGTCCTCCAGCGGAGCCGCGGAGCCGAACACCAGGACGGGCCCCGCTGCCTCCCGGGTTGCCTCCCGGGTTGCCTGACGCGCCAGATCCACCGCAAGGGCTGTCAACTCCGCCGCGCGTTCCCCCAATCCGGCGCGCGCCAGCGTGCGGCGTTGGGTGCGGAAGGTGCACGCGGTGAGCGCGTGGGCGCCCGCTTCCACGTAGGCGCGGTGCACGGCCGAGAGCGTCTCGGGCGCCTCCAGAAGCGCGTGGGCGGACCAGAGCGGGAGCTCCGAGCGCACCCCACGGCGTTCGAGCTCGGTGCCCATGGCGCCGTCCAGGAGCAGGATTCGCGAGAGATCCAGATCCGTCATCCCCCCCGTTATACTCTCGCGCCCATGTCCCGTCCCGTCGCCGTCATTCGCCACCGTGGTGCGTCCCTCGTGCCCGTTCGTCTGGGCGTGCGCTGGCACGAGGGCGACAGGCCCTTCTTCGGCGACGCGCGGCTCGCCGTGGGCCGCGCGGCGGTGGGTCCGTGGCGGCTCGCCGTGGCCGCCGACGTGGATGGCGAAATCGCCAGCTACGACGTGGAGGTGGCCCACGGGGCCGATTCGCCGCTCCAGCTCGACGCGGTCGTGCTGGGCTTCCGCTGGGAGGGTATCGACGCGAGCCACGTGCGCTTCCTGCGCCACGGCTGGCAGAGCTGGTCCACCACCGAGGGGCGCGCCCTCGACGCCCAGGGAGAAGCGCCGTTCCCGTCCGGCCCCTGGCTCCGCGGCATGTGGCACGCGCTCGGCGAGCCGCCGGCCGACCGCGCCGGCTGGCACGAGTCGGACCTGGTAACGGCGCTCGGCGCGGGCGAGGCGGCGTGCAGCGCCGGCGTGCTCGAGCGAGGGCGCGGCTTCGGGGTCGCGTTCCTGAGCCCCGAAAGCGACGGGGTGCGCGTGGAGGTGGAGGTGTGTCTCGAGACGCGGGTGGCACCCGGCGAGACGCAGCCCACGGAGACGGTGCGCCTGGCTCTGGGGGACGACCCGCAGCGCCTGCTCGAGGAGCACGCCGAGGCCCACGGGCGCGCCGCCGAGGCGCGCGTGGGTGCGCGCTTCCGGGCCGGCTGGTGCACCTGGTATCACTTCTTCCACGAGGTGAACGAGGCCGACGTGCTGCGCAACCTGGAGGCGCTGGCCGCGGCGCGCGACGAGATTCCCGTCTCCGTTGTGCAGATCGACGACGGCTACCAGCGTGCCATCGGCGACTGGCTCGAGACGAACGCGAAGTTCCCGCGCGGCATCGCGCCCCTCGCCGCGGAGATCCGTGCCGCGGGCTTCGAGGCGGGTCTGTGGACGGCTCCGTTCTGCGTGGTGCGCGAGAGCGCGCTGTTCGACGCCCATCCCGAGTGGCTCCTGCGCGACGCCGACGGCCTCTTCCGCGGTCTGCTGCACCCGGTGTGGTCGGCGGACGCGGCGGTGTACGTGCTCGACGCCAGCCTGGATCCCGTGTGCGACCACCTGGAGTCGCTCTTCCGCGAGCTGGTGGACATGGGCTTCACCTACCAGAAGCTCGACTTCCTCTACAGCCAGGCGATGCGCGCCGAGGGCGCCGACCCGAGCGTTTCGCGCGCCGCGCGGTTGCGCCGTGGCCTCGAAGCGGTGCGCCGCGGCTGTGGCGCCGACGCCTTCCTGCTGGGCTGCGGATGTCCCCTCGGTCCGGCCGTGGGGATCGTGGACGGGATGCGCATCGGTCCCGACGTGGCGCCGAGCTGGGAATCGGACGCCCCCATCCGGATCCCCGGGCTCGGTCCCACCGAGCCCGCCACCTACAACGCCGTGCGCAACGTGCTGAACCGCATGTGGATGCACCGGCGCCTGTGGCAGAACGATCCCGACTGCCTGATGGCGCGCAGCGACGACACGAGCCTCAGCGCCGACGAGGCGGGGACCCTCGCCGCGGCGGTGGCCGCGAGCGGCGGCATGGCCATCTTCTCGGACGACCTGCCGGAGCTCTCCGCCGAGAGCCGCGCGTTGGTGGGCGACACCCTCCGACTGGCGCGGCGCGTGGACGCGGTGGCCCCCACGCGCGGCGCGCGCGCCAAGGACCTGGTGGTCGAGCCGATCCCGACGGGTGTGAAGGCGTCCACACTCGCCGCCGAAGTGCACGCGGTCTTCAACACCGGCGACGAGCCGCGCGACGGGCTGGCCGCGCACGCCTCGCGGATTCGCGTGGAGAACGGCCCCTCCCATCGCTCTCTGGCCGTCTTCTGCGACATGGACGGCACCTACATCGACAAGGACGTGGGCGCGACCCTCGCCCAGGAATACGCGGGCGACCGGCGGCCCGCGGCGTGGGCGCGCTACGAGCGCGGCGAGTTCACGGCCTGGGAGTACAACGAGGAGATTCTCCAGGGCCTGCCCATCTCGGAGGAGGCGCTGGAGGCGTTCCTGCGCACCGTGTCGTTGGATCCCGGCGCCGTTGCGCTCCAGGAGTGGTGCGCCAAGCGGGGCGTGTCGTTCACGGTGCTGTCCGACGGGTTCGATCACAACCTGGACCGGCTCCAGGAGCTGCTGGGCGTGCGCTTCGACTACGACGCCAACTACCTGCGTTACGAGGGTGGTGTGTGGCGCATCGCGGCCGGCTTCCCCAACCCCGCCTGCGACTGCGGCACCGGGACCTGCAAATCGGGTCGCGTGGCCGCGTGGCGCGCGTCCCATCCGGACGACGTGGTCGTGCATATCGGCAACGGCCGCGTCTCGGACCTGTGCGGCGCGCTGGCCGCCGACCTGGCGTTCGCGAAGGATTCGCTGGCGGAGGAGCTGGCGCATCGCGGCGAGCGCTTCGAGCCCTTCGACACGCTGCACGACGTGGTCGCCGGTCTCGAGGCGCTCTGGGGCCGAGACTAGGCGCTGGGACCGGGCGCCGTCACTCGATGGGGTCGTAGTGGTCGCCGCCATCGAGAAGCGAGCGACCGTCTTCGTCCACCGGCATCACCACCCACAGCACCGCGTACAAGAGCAGGCTGGTGCCGAAGCCGAGCAGGAACGAGACGACGAAGCCCAGGCGAATCACCGTGACGGAAATCTCGAAGCGCTCCGCCAGACCCGCGCACACGCCGGCCAGCATCGCGCCCTGGCGACTGCGGGTCCACGGCTCGGACAGGGCCGTCACCGCCTGGGGGCGGCCGTCCACCATGGAGCCGCAGTGTCGGCACTTGATGGCCTCCAGTCGGATCTCCTCGGCGCAGTACGGGCATCGCTTCTGTTCGGTCACGGGGTCACCTCTTGCAGTCGCCTTCGGGCCTCGTGCTGTGCCACGAAGGGAATGGATCCAAAGAGCAGGGCCACTGAGCCGCCGGCGGCCACCGCGTAGAATGCGCCCACCGCGGTGAGCAGGGCCGCGGGCACCAGGCCCGCGAGCAGCTCACCGCCCAGGGAGAGCACGGCGAAGTTCCAGAGCACCACCAGGGGCAGCAGCAGCGCGGGCGGAGTCAGCACGCGCGCCAGCTGGCGGCCGAAGCCTTCGGGCAGCGGCGCGCGGCTCGGCACCCGCTCCTCGGCCAGCGCGGCGAAGGCGCGCTCGCGGGTGCGCGCGAAGACCTCCGGCGAGAGCTCGGGCGCGGGCGTCGCGTCGAGGCCAAGGCGCATCGCGAGCAGGTCGTCCCGCAACGCCCGGCATTCGCCGCAGGCCTCGCTGTGGGCGAGGTCCGGCGCCGCCGCGTCGTGCTGAGCGAGCAACGCGTCCATGAGACGTTCCTGAACGCCTTCGCACATCTCGATGCTCACGTGTCTTCTCCTTGGCTGCGCAGCGTCCGCACCGCGGTGTGGAGCCGGCTCTTCACGGTGCCGCGCGGGATGCCGACGATCTCGGCGATCTCCGGCTCGGTCAGCTGGTGGTAGTAGCGCAGGATCAGCACCTCGCGGAGCCGCTCGGGCAACTCTGCCAGACGGCGGTGCATGTCGAGCTGGAGGTCCAGCGGCGGCGGCTGAAGCAGCGCCGGGTCGTGCCCTGTGTGCTCACGAACGGTTTGCATGTATCCCTCTTCCACGCGCCGGCGTCGGGCCCGGTCGCGGCACAGGTTGTTCGCGATCTGGAAGAGCCAGGTGGAGAAGCGGCGCGCCGGGTCGAACGAGTCCTTCGCCCGCACCACCCGCAGCCAGGTCTCCTGAAAGAGATCGTCGGCGGCGTCTGGCATGCGGCGGTTCAAGAATCCGAAGAGCCGCGGCCGATAGCGTTCGAGCAGCTCCGCGAGTGCGGCCTCGTCGCCCGCTTGCACCCGCGTCATCAGCCATTCGTCGCCAGCCACTGCGAAGCACGGTACCCGAGTCTCCTGCCGGAACCCGTCCGGACCCTTCCGAATCGCTCGGAATCGGCCCGTAATACGCGCCGGCCCGGCTGCGGGTTCAGGCCCCCCCCCGGACTGCTAGGATCCGCCCCCCGAGGGAGATTCCGAGCTTGCCTGCCGCCCCCCGCATCCTCGTCGTCGGCGCCGGTGCCGCCGGTCTCGCTGCCGCCAGCCGCCTCAGCGTGGCCGGCGCGCACGTGACCGTGCTGGACCAGGGCCAGCGACCGGGTGGCCGCCTGGGTGGGGGGCGTCGCGACGGCTTCACCCAGGAGCCCGCTGCCCAGGTGCTCTCGAGCCGCGACCGTGCCCTGCGCACGCTGCTGGTGGAGACCGGGCTCGGGGCCGAGCTGATGGTCTTGCGCTCCGCTGGGGAGGGTCTGGTCGATGGCGGCTGGATCCACGAGCGCCACACCGATGGCTGGTGGCCGCGCCGGCGCCTGCCGGGCGTGGGTCCGCTGGGGGCGGCGCGGACCCTGCGCCTGGAGCGCCTGCTGCGCCGCTTCGGGGCGAACCTCGATCCGCTGCGGCCGGAGCGGGCGGCCCCGCACGACGACCGCAGCCTGGCTGACTTCTCGCGCCTCTATTTCGGCCGCGGCGTGCTGGACGCATGGGTCGGCCCACAGACCGTCGGCGATTGTCTCGGCGACGCCGAAGACACCAGCCGCGCGCTCTTCCTGCTGCGCAGCGTGGCACAGCGCGGCGCCCACCCAGCCCTGTTCCGCTCCGGCGCAGCCGGATTCGCTGCGTCGCTCGCGGAGCCCCTCGACGTGAAGTGCGGTGTCGAGGTGACGTCGGTGGAGTGCGATGGTCCCGGCGGCGCCCTGGTGCGCTTCCACGACGACGAGGTGGAGGGCACGGCGGGCGCGGACGCGGTAGTGCTGGCCGTGCCGGCCTTCGTGGTTCGCGAGCTGGCCCGCGGTGCGCTCGTGGCCGCCGAGCGCGACTTCTACCGCGACGCCTGCTACCTGCCGGCCATCACGGCGGAGATCGTGGCGGATGATCCGGTCGTGCCGCGTTACCTGCGTGCGCGGACCTCGCTGCGCGAGCCGAGTGTCCTGGCGTCGCTGGCGATCGAGCCGGGGCGCGCCCAGGGGCGCGTTCCGGACGGGAGCGCCGTGGTGCGTCTGGTGGCGCGCAGCGATTGGAGCGCGGTGCACCTCGACGCGGCTGACGACGCCATCGTGAAGGAGCTGCTGGCTGAAGCGGTCCGGCTCTTCCCGGTGTTGGAGCAGCGCGCCCGGCGCGTCGACGTGGCGCGCTGGCGCCACGCGCTGCCGCGCTTCGAGGTGGGTCGCTACCGCGCCCTCGCGCGCGTGCGCGCGGCGATGGACGACCGGGCGGCGGCCGGGCGCCGCCTCTACTTCGCCGGCGACTACCTGGGTGGCCCCAGTGTGGACGGCGCCGTCGCGTCGGGCCTGCGCGCCGCCGACGCGCTGCTGGCCGACCTGAGCTAGCGGCGCGCTAGCGCAGCACCGCGATGGTGGCGCCTTCGCCTCCCTCGTCGGGCGGGGCCTGGCCTACGTCGGAGACGTAGGGCGAGGTGCGCAGCGCGTCGCGCACGGCGCGGCGTAGGGCTCCCGTGCCGATGCCGTGCACGATCACCAGGCGGTCGGCGCCGCGTCGTGCGCCGCGCTCGAGAGCGAGTTCGAGCTGGTCGAGCGCCTCCTCCACGCGCAGGCCGTGGAAGTCCACCCGCTCATCGCCGCCCGTGAGTCCCGCCAGAACCGCGCCGCCTCCGGCTTCGAAGCGCACCCGCGGCGGTGGCCGTGCTCCGTCCGTCCCCGCCTCGGCGGCGCTGCCCGGTGCCAGGCGCTCGGCCTGCACCACCAGACGCGCCCCGCTCACCTGCACCGCCACGCGCCCGCGCTTGTCCGGCAGCGTGAGCAGCGTTCCTTCGCCGCCGCCGGCTACGCGCACCAGGTCGCCCGCACGTGCGCGCCGCCAGTCCACCCGGGGCAGGTCCGCCTGCTCCTCGCGCGTGGGGGCGAGCTCCGCCTCGGCGGCGCGGCGCTCCTCGTCCAGGCGCTCGAGCTTGCGGCGGGCGCGGGCCGCGTCCTGCGCGGTCGCGTCGCCGCGCTGCAGCTGGCGGATCACCGCCGCGACCTCGGCGTGGGCCTCGCGGAACGCGTCGTCCAGATCTCCGCGCATGCGCGCGAAGAGCTCGTCGCGGCGGGTCTGGAGGCGTTCCAGCTTCTCGCGGTAGCGGGCGCGGACCTCCTCGCCCTGGGCGCGCAGAGCTTCCGCCTCGGCGCGTTCCCGCTCCAGCGCTGCGCGGTTGGCGCCCAGCTCCGAGAGCATCTTGTCGAGCTGGCGATCCTCCCGCTCCAGCAACGCCTCGGCGCGCTCCAGCACTCCGCGGCGCAGGCCCATGCGCGCGGCCACGCTCTGGGCCGAGGAGACGCCCGCGGCACCCAGGTGCAGCCGGTAGGTGGGGGCCAGCGTCTCGGGGTCGAACTCCACGCTCGCGTTCTCGAAGCGCGGGTCCACGTCGGCGAGCTCTTTCAGGAGGTTGTAGTGGGTCGTGGCGACGACGCGCGCGCCGGCGTCCGCGAGCGCTTCGAGCACGGCCTGGGCGATGGCGGCGCCCTCCCCCGGGTCGGTGCCCACCCCGACCTCGTCGAGCATCACCAGGCTGTGGGCGTCGGCCTGGTCGACGATGCGCGCGAGGTTCGCCATGTGGGCGGAGAAGGTGGAGAGGCTCTCGCGCAGGTCCTGCTCGTCGCCGATGTCGGCCAGCAGAGCGTCGACCAGGTCCACCCGCGCACCGGCTAGCGCGGGCACGTGCAGGCCCGCGCGCACGAAGAGCGCGGCCAGGCCCAGGGCCTTCATCGCCACGGTCTTGCCGCCCGCGTTGGGTCCCGACACCACGAGCACCGTGTGCGCTTCGCCGAGCTGGATGTCGTTGGGCACCACGTCGTCGTCGCCGATGAGCGGGTGGCGCAGCTGGTGGAGCGCGAAGACGCCGTCGCGGCCGACCTCGGGCTCGACCGCGTCCATCTCGACGGAGAGCCGGCCGCGCGCGAACGCCGCGTCGATGGCGATGAGCGCTTCGAGGCCGCCGCGGACGGACGGCACGGCAGCAGCGGCCTGTTCCGAAAGTGCGCGCAACACCCGCTGGGTCTCGCGCGCGGCCTCGAGCTCCGCCTGCTTCAAGCGGTTGTTCAGCTCCACCACCGCTTCGGGCTCGATGAACAGCGTGGTTCCCGAGCCCGACGCGTCGTGCACGATGCCGCGCACGCGCCCGCGCGCGTCCGCCCGCACGGGGAGCACGTAGCGATCGTTGCGCACCGTGACGAAGGAGTCCGACAGGCACTCGGCGATGTCCGGATCGTGCAGCGAGCCTTCCAGGCGCTTCTGAAGCTCTGCGGCCAGCCGGCGCGAGCGCGAACGGGCGTCGGCCAGCGCGGGCGAGGCGGCGTCGCGCACCTCGCCGTCCGGGTCCAGGGACCATTCGATGTCGTCGGCGAGCTCGGGCTGGACTTCGATCGTGTCGGCGCGTGCGGCGAGCCCGGGAGCGGGCTCGCGCCGTGCGCCCAGGAAGCTCTGCGTGTCGGCCATCACGCGCAGGGTGCGTCCCAGCTCCAGCAGCCCGCGCGCCTCCACCACGCCGCCGGCCGCCAGACGGCGCAACGCGGGCTCCAGATCCTCCACTCCCCCCAGCGGCGGAGCATCGCCTTCATCGAGCACGCGCCGTGCCTCGCCGGTCTCGGCCAGGCATGCCCGCGCCGCGCCCTCCTCCTGCTGGAACACGTCGCCCTCCAGCAGGTATCCTCTGGCCTGCGGAGTGCGTGCATGCTCAGCCAGGCGTGAAATCAGCTGCGCCCAGTCGAGCTGCTCCAGAGTGCGTTTCGAGACGGCGAACGGCATGGCGCGCAAGTCTAGCCGCCCGCCTGCCGAAGGAGGCCGGGATGGACAGTGTGCTCACCGAGGCTGTGCTCGAGAGCTCTCGGGACCTCGATCGCCGCAGCATCGCCGAGATCCTGGACGCGATCCACGAGCAGGACCGCCTCGCACTGGCAGCCGTGGGGAAAGCGCTCCCGGAGATCGAGCGTGCCGTCGAAGTGCTGGTGCTCGTGCTCTCGGGCGGCGGGCGCTGGTTCAACGTGGGTGCCGGCACCAGCGGGCGCATCGGCGCGCTGGACGCGGCCGAGATCCCGCCGACCTTCGGCTATCCGCCGGATCGCGTGCAGGCCATCCTGGCCGGTGGGCCCGAGGCCTTCGCGAGTGCCGTGGAGGGGGCCGAGGACCGCGCTGAGGACGCGCGCGCTGAGCTGCGCGCCCGGGGTCTTCTGCCGGGCGATGCGGTGGTGGCGATTTCGGCGAGCGGTCGCACGCCCTTCGCGCTGGCGGCGCTCGAGGAAGCGGAAAGGATCGGCGCCCGGCGTCTGGCCGTCACCTGCGACCCTGAGGCGCCGCTGGTGCTGAGGGCCGAGATCGCGATCGCGCCGCTGGTGGGCCCCGAGGTGATCGCCGGTTCCACGCGCATGAAGGGCGGGCTGGCGCAGAAGGCGGTGCTGCATCTGCTCTCGACGGCCGTGATGGTCAAGCTCGGGCGCGTAGAGGGAAACCGCATGACGCACCTGCAGCCGGTCTCGGAAAAGCTGCGCCGACGCGCCGTCGAGATGGTGATGGCGCTGGCGGGCGTGGATGAGGATGCAGCGCGACGTCTGCTCGACGTCCACGCGGGCGAGGTCTCCGCGGCCATCGCTGCGGCGCGGAGGACCGGCTAGCGCGAGTGGGCTAGAGGGCGCGCAGGCCGGTGATCTTCTCGCCGAGGATCAGGGTGTGCACGTCGTGGGTGCCTTCGTAGGTGCGCACGGTCTCCAGGTTCACCATGTGACGCATGGCCTGGTAGTCGTCCACGATCCCGTTGGCGCCGAGCAGATCCCGGGCCTCGCGCGCGATCTGCAGCGCCACGTCCACGTTGTTGCGCTTGGCGAGGGAGACCATGCTGTGCTCGAGCTTGCCCTCGTCCTTGAGGCGGCCGAGGCGCAACGCCAGGAGCTGGCCCTTGGTGATCTCGGTGAGCATGAAGACGAGCTTCTGCTGGGTCAGCTGCTTGCCCGCGAGCGGGCCGCCTGCCACCTCGCGCTCCTTGGTGTAGTCGAGCGCTTCCTCGTAGCAGGCCATGGCCGCTCCGAGCGCACCCCAGGCGATGCCATAGCGCGCCTGGGTCAGGCACGAGAGCGGCCCCTTCATTCCGGCGACGCCCGACAGGCGGGCCTCGTCGGGGAGCTCGACGTCGTGCAGGAACAGCTCCGACGTGATCGAGCCGCGCAACGAGAACTTGCCCTTCAGGTCGCGTGCCTCGAACCCCGGCGTCCCCTTCTCCACCAGGAAGCCGGCCACGCCCTCCTCGGTGCGCGCCCACACCAGCGCCACGTCGGACACGCTGCCGTTGGTGATCCAGCGCTTGGTTCCGTTCAGCACCCAGCCGTCGCCGCGGCGCTCGGCCCGCGTGCGCATGGCCGCGATGTGGCTCCCGAAGTCCGGCTCGGTGAGTCCGAAGCAGCCGATGGCCTCGCCGGATGCCAGCGCGGGCAGCCAGCGCTCCTTCTGGGCGTCCGATCCGTAGGAGTGGATGGGGTACATGACCAGGGAGCCCTGCACCGAGGCGAAGGAGCGCAGCCCCGAGTCGCCGCGCTCGAGCTCCTGCATGACCAGCCCGTAGGCCACGTTGCCCATCCCGGCGCAGCCGTAGCCCTGGAGGTTGGCGCCGAACAGGCCCAGCTCGGCGATCTGCGGAACCAGCTCCATCGGGAAGGAGCCGTCTCGGCGCACGTGCTCCTGGATGCGGGGCAGGAATTCCTTCGAGACGAAGTCGCGAACGGTGTCGCGGGCGAGGCGCTCTTCGTCGCTGAGGAGGTCGTCGATACGCATGAAGTCGACGCCACGAAATTCGCTCACGGGGTCTCCTGGGCGGGCGGGGGTGCGGATCCAGGAATAGCAAAGCCCGGCGGCCGGGGGCCGCCGGGCTTCGTTCACCGTGTCTGGGATCGGCTAGCTGAGCTAGGCGCCCTTCGAGATGTCCGTCAGCTTCTTGTTGATCGTCTTCAGACGGCGATCGATGCGGTCCACATCGCGCTTGCTGGCGATCTGGAAGGCCGAGAGCATGTTCTCGACGCCGGTCTCGATCTGCTTCTCCGCGTCCTTGCGGAGCGCGACGGCGCGCTTGAAGGCCGGGTTCTTCTGGACGTCCGAGACGAGCTGCTTGCGGCCCTTCTCGATGCGCTTCTCCAACTCGCGGCGGCCGCTGAGGAGCTGCTTCTGGAGCTTGCCGAGCTCTCGCTCAATGTTCTCGACGGTGGACTCGAAGGGGCTCGAGCCGTTGGTCCGTGTGCGCTGTGCCATGGGTTTCTCTCCTTGCTTGAGTCCCGATGTGCGGCGGAATATAACACGCCGCGTCAGCGCGTCAAGCGTGCGCAGTATCACATATTTTTGTGGTAAATCGGCTACTTGAGAGATACGGCGAGTATCGTAGTCGACGCGACGCGGCACCCCCGGGGGTATCCAGGGGTGCGTGAGGTCAGAACCGCACCACCGCGCTGCCCCACGAGAACCCTGAGCCGAAGGCGGTCAGAGAGACCAGGGCGCCCGGGTTGAGCTTCCCGTCACGGGCGGCCTCGGCCAGCAGGATGGGGATGGAGGCGGCCGAGCAGTTCCCGTAGCGCTGGATGTTGCTGGGGCACTTCTCCGGCGGAATGCCCAGCTGGCCGGCCACGTACTCGTTGATCCGCAGGTTGGCCTGGTGGAAGAGGAAGAGGTCCACGTCCTCCAGCTTCAGGCTCGCCGCCGAGAGCGTCTCCAGAAGCACCTCCGGCATGCGTGTCACCGCGTGCTTGAAGACGAAGCGGCCCTCCATGCGCGGGAAGTGGCGTTTCTCGGCGATCGCCTTGGCGTCGATGCGCGTGGGCGTGTGCCCACTGGCCGGGAACTCGATCCACAGCTTCGGGCCGTACTCGCCCTGGGCGTGCAGCCTGCACTCGAGGATGCCGTCCTGCTTGTCGTCGTCGGCCGCTTCGACGACCACCGCACCGGCGCCGTCTCCGAACAGCACCGCGACGTCGCGCCCCTCGGTAGAGAGGTCGATTCCAGTCGAGTGCACCTCGCAGCCCACGACCAGCACGCGCTGGAACTGGCCCGCGCGGATGAAGCTGTCGGCGGTAGTGAGCCCGTAGAGGAAGCCGGTGCACTGGGCTCGCAGGTCCATGCACGGGGTGTCTTCCAGGCCGAGGGCTGCCTGCAGGAAGAAGGACGTGCCCGGGAAGTCGTGCTGCGGCGAGAGGGTGGCGAGCAGGATGCAGTCGATGTCGCGCGCCTCGAGCCCGGCGGCGGCCAATGCGTCGCGGCTGGCGTTGAGAGCCAGATCCGCGGGCGTCTGGCCTTCGGAGATGTAGCGGCGCTCCACGATGCCCGAGCGCTGCTGGATCCACTCGTCGCTCGTATCCATCCACTGGGTCAGGTCCTGGTTGGTGATCACCCGCTCCGGGACGTAGAAGCCTGTGCCGATGATCCTCGACCGGACGCTGTTCGTGCTCATCGCAGACTCCCCCCTGCTGTGCCCAGGGCCTGAATCCGGTTCCTCCGGAAGGCCGGAATGTCCTGTTCGAAGAGCGCTTCGGCAACCCGTTCCAGAAGCGCCTCCAACCCGTCCCGCGCCAGGGCCGAGACAGGCACTCCGCCGTGGCGGTTGGCGATGGCCTCGGCCACGCCGGCCGGCAGCCGGTCCGCCTGGTTGAAGACCAGGATCTCCGGAGTCTCCTCCAGTCCGATCTCGTCGAGCACTTCGTGCACGGCTTCGATTCGCCGCACGGCGTCGGGCGCCGCGGCGTCTACCACGTGCAGGAAGAGGTCCGCGTCGCCCAGTTCCTCCAGCGTGGCGCGGAAGGCGGCCACCAGGTCCGCCGGCAGGTCGCGGATGAAGCCCACCGTGTCGGTGATGATGACGTCGCGCTCGCGCGGGAAGCGCAGGCGGCGCGATGCGGGATCCAGCGTCGCGAACAGTCGGTCCTCGATGAGGACGTCGCTGCCGGTGAGCGTGCGCAGCAGGGTGCTCTTGCCGGCGTTGGTGTACCCGACGATCGAGAGAACCGGGAGGCCCTGGCGGTTTCGCTGCTTGCGGCGGCCCTCGCGGCCCCTGCGCAGCTTCTTGAGCTCGCGTTCGAGGCGGGCGATGCGGTCGCGCACCCGGCGGCGGTCGACCTCGAGTTTGGTCTCGCCCGGGCCGCGTCCGCCGATGCCGCCGGCCAGCCGCGAGAGCGAACCGTCGCGCTGGGCCAGTCGGGGCAGCCGGTATTTGAGCTGGGCCAGCTCCACCTGGAGCTTGCCGTCCCGCGACGTGGCGCGCTGCGCGAAGATGTCGAGGATCAGCTGGGTGCGGTCGATGACGCGCAGCTCGAGGCGTTCGCCGAGGTTGCGCGCCTGCACCGGCGTCAGGTCCTGGTCGACGATGATGAGGTCGGCGTCGCTCCACAGGGCGCGCACCACCAGGTCCTGGAGCTTGCCGGCCCCGAGCAGCGTCTTCGGGTCGACGCGCGCGCGGCGCTGCGCGACGACGTTCACCACCTCCACCCCGGCGGAGCGGGCCAGCTCGCGCAGCTCCACGACCTGGGCCTCCTGCTCCTCGCGGTCGCGGCCGGTGGCGACCGAGATGAGGATGGCCCGCTCGCCGTCGCCCACCTCGCGGGTTCGGGCGGTGGCGGCGAGGGACTCTTCGCGCTCGCGGATCCACTCCAGGAAGTCGAAGTCGAGCTGCGCCGGGGGCGTCGGCTCGAGGTGTTCGATGGGGTCGTCGCCCAGTTCGCCCACCCGTAACGCGGCGGTGTAGGCCCGGCCGGGCAGGCCGTTGGGTCCCCCGCCCAGCGCCACGGTCGCGTCGAGGCGGAGCAGGGCCAGGTCGGTCAGGTCGTCCTGGCTGAGCGGTTCGTCACCGAGATGGGTGTGGAGCAGGCGCAGGCCGCGCAGACGGCCGCGCCCCGCGCGCATGCGTCCCCAGTCGGGCAGCTCGATGCTGCGGGCATCGCCGACCATCACGTGGCCCACCCGGCCGCGCCGATCGACCAGCACGCCCACCCGGCGGCCGGTCTCGGCCGAGAGCGCGCACAACTCGCGAGCGATCTCCTGGGTGACCAGTCGCTCGGCGGGCAGGCGGCGTCGGAACAGGCGCTCCAGCTGTCGGACCTGGCTGGCCTTGAGTCCCTGGGTGTTTCCGAAAACCTTGATGGGCGTTCCTCGCGCGCGCGCAGGCCCCCAATCTAGCTGATCGCGGAGGGAACTCGGCCCGGAAGGAAATCCCCGCGGGGAAGCAGCCTGCCCGGAAGGCCGAGATCGATGTACGCTCCCGGGTCTTCCGGGCCTTCACACCCCCGACGGACGGACCGAAAGAAGAGTCGATGAGCGCCGCACCGCGAGAGCTCGCCGTCCTGGTCCTGGCCGCCGGCCAGGGCACCCGGATGAAGTCCGAGCGCAACAAGGTTCTCCACGAGCTGGCTGGACGCCCCATGCTGGGCTTCCTGCTCAGCGCGGCGGAGGCGCTCGAGCCCGCTCGCCTGGGCGTGGTCATCGGCAATGGCGCCGACGAGGTGCGCGAGGCCTTCGCGGGCCGCACCCAGTTCGTGCTCCAGGCAGAGCAGCTCGGCACCGGCCACGCGGTGATGATGGCCGAGGACTTCCTGCGCGGCTTCAGCGGCGACGTGCTGATCCTCTACGGCGACACCCCGGTGCTGTCCGGCTCGACGCTGCGCCGGATGGTGGAGCACAAAGCCGAGACCGGCGCCGAGCTGGTGCTGCTGACCGCGCGCTGGCCGTTGCCCGGGCGCATCGTGCGCGATGCCGGCGGCCGGCTGGAACGCATCGTGGAGATTCCCGACGCCACACCCGAGGAGGCCGCCATCGAGGAAGGCAATACGGGCGTGTACCTGGTGTCCTCGGAGCTGCTCTGGAAGGGGCTGGCCCAGCTCGACGACCGCAACGCCCAGGGTGAGCTCTACCTCACAGACGTGGTCGGCTACGCCATCGGTCAGGGCCGGCCGGTCGAGGCGCTGGTGCTGGACGATCCGGAAGAGGCGATGGGCGTCAATACGCGGGCGGAGCTGGCCCAAGCCGCCGCCGCCATCCGGCGCCGCAAGAATCGCGAGCTGATGGACGCCGGCGTCACCCTTGTGGACCCGGCGACCACCTACATCGACGTGGATGTCGAAATCGGCCGCGACAGCGTCGTGGAGCCGGGCTGCCAGATCAGCGGTGAGACGCGCCTGGGCGAAGAGGTGCACGTGCGCGCGCACTGCGTGGTGGAGTCGAGCTGGATCGGCGACCGCGTCGTGCTCGGCCCCATGGCTCACGTGCGTCCCGGCTGCCGGCTGGAGAACGGCGTGCGTGTCGGCAACTTCGTCGAGGTGAAGAACAGCCATCTGGGCGAGGGCGTGAAGGCGGATCACCTGAGCTACATCGGTGACGCGGACGTCGGCGCCGGCGCGAGCTTTGGCTGCGGCTCCATCACCGTGAACTACGACTGGGACAGCAAGCACCGCACTACGGTGGGCGAAGGCGCCACCGTGGGCTGCAACGTCAATCTGGTGGCTCCGGTCACGGTCGGTCGCAACGCGGCGGTGGCGGCGGGATCCACCATCAACCAGGACGTTCCCGAGGACGCGCTGGCGGTGGGGCGACAGAAGCAGCGCAACGTGGAAGGCTGGCGCAAGCGCCGCCAGCCCAAGGAGTAGCGGAGCATGTGCGGAATCGTCGGCTATGTGGGGCGCGAGGAGCGCGCGGTGGAGATCCTCGTGGACGGGCTGCGCCGGCTCGAGTACCGCGGTTACGACTCGGCAGGCGTCGCGGTCTTCGGCGAGTCCGGGATCGAGGTGCGCCGCACCCAGGGCCGCATGGCCGCGCTCGAGTCGCTCCTCCAGCAGAAACCGCTGCGCGGTCGAACCGGCATCGGCCACACCCGCTGGGCCACCCATGGTGCGCCGTCCACCCGCAACGCCCACCCGCATCGTGCCGGGCGCGTGGTGATCGTGCAGAACGGCATCGTCGAGAACTACCGCGAGCTGCGTGTCGAGCTCGAGGCCGCGGGCCGCGAGATGACGTCGGACACGGACACTGAGCTGATCGCCCATCTGATCGACGACGCGCTCGACCGCGGACTCGACCTGCTCTCCGCCACGCGCGACGCTACCGCGCGCGTGCGCGGGTCCTACGCGCTGGGTGTACTCTGCGCAGACGACCCCGACCATGTGGTGGCCGCGAAGAACGGCGGCAGCCCGATCATCCTCGGGTTTGGCGAGAAGGAGAGCTTCCTCGCCAGCGACATCCCCGCCATCCTGCCCTACACGCGGCAGATGGTGTTCCTGGAAGACGGTGAGTTCGCCGTGCTCTCGGCCGACGGCGTGCAGCTCGCCGACGCGGACGGGCGCCCTGTCGAGCGCGAGCCCCGCGCCATCCAGTGGGACCCGGTGGCCGCAGAAAAGGGCGGCTACGACCGCTTCATGCAGAAGGAGATCTTCGAGCAGCCGCGCGCCATCACCGACACGATCGGCACTCGCGTGAATGAGGCTGAGACCGAGGTCGACCTGGACGGCATCGACCTCTCGCCCGAGTCCGTGGCGAAGATCCAGCGCATCTACATGGTGGCCTGCGGCACGGCCTACTACTCGTGCATGGTCGGCAAGTACATGTTCGAGCAGATCGCCGGGATCCCGACCGAAGTCGATCTCGCCAGCGAGTTCCGCTACCGCCGGCCCATCCTCGACGGGAGCACGCTGGTGCTGCCGGTCTCCCAGTCGGGCGAGACGGCCGACACCCTGGCGGCGCTGCGCCAGGGCAAGGCCGACGGCGCGCGCGTGCTGGCCGTCTGCAACGTGCGCGACTCCACCGTCGCGCGCGAGAGCGACGACGTGCTCTACACCCAGGCCGGGCCGGAGATCGGCGTGGCCTCGACCAAGGCCTTCACCACCCAGCTCGTGGCTCACTACCTGCTCGCCCTGAAGATGGGCATGGCCAAGGGGCGCGTGAACAGGGAGGCTGCCCGAGAGCACATCGGAAACCTGGTGCGCCTGCCGCGCATGGTGGAGCACGTGCTCCAGCTCGACGATCACGTGCGCGAGATCGCGCACCGTTACTTCCAGGCGACGAACTTCCTCTTCCTGGGACGCGGCATCATGTACCCCATCGCGCTGGAAGGCGCGCTCAAGCTGAAGGAGATCTCCTACATCCACGCCGAGGGCTACGCCGCCGGCGAGATGAAGCACGGTCCGATCGCGCTGATCGACGAGCACATGCCCGTGGTGGTGATCGCCAACCAGAGCCCTGTCTACGACAAGATCATCTCGAACCTGGAGCAGGTGCGCGCGCGCGACGGCCGCGTGATCGCCGTGGCCAGCGAAGGCGACGAGATGATCGCCGACATGGCCACCGAGGTGATCCGCATCCCCGACCTGGGCGAGTACCTGACTGCGGTGGTGGCGACCATCCCGGTCCAGCTGTTCGCGTACCACGTGGCAACCCGCAAGGGCACCGACGTGGACCAGCCGCGCAACCTGGCCAAGAGCGTCACCGTCGAGTAGCCGCGGCGAGCACGCCGGCGCGACGCTACAGTCGGGCGACCCCCGCCTCGCACCCACTCACGCGCCTCCGAGAAGCTGGAGATTCCGTGCTCGCCGACTCGATCCTCGAGGGACTCAACCCCGAGCAGCGCGAGGCGGTAACCACCACCGAGGGTCCGTTGCTCGTCCTGGCCGGAGCGGGGAGCGGCAAGACCCGGGTGCTGGTGCACCGCGTCGCCTGGTTGGTGGGCGGCTGCGGCATCCCGCCCGACGGCATCCTCGCAGTGACCTTCACCAACAAGGCAGCCGGCGAGATGCGCGAGCGCGTGGAGAAGCTGCTGGGCCCGGAGGCCGAGGCGCTCTGGTGCTCCACGTTCCACTCGGCGTGCGTGCGCCTCCTGCGTCGCGAGGCTGGGCACCTGGGCCTTTCGCGCGGCTTCGTCATCTACGACGACGACGACAGCCTTCAGGCGGTGAAGGAGGCCCTGCGGCGCCATTCCCTCGACCCCAAGGCGAACGACCCGCGCCGCCTGCGCTGGCGGATCGACCAGTACAAGAACCAGGGCATGCTCCCAGCCGCCGCCGTGGAGGCCGCGTCGGACATGGACGAGGAGCAGACGTCCGAAATCTACGCCACCTACCAACGCATCCTGGCCGAGAACGAGGCCCTCGACTTCAACGACCTGCTGCTGCGCACCACGCTGCTCTTCGAGGAGCACCCTGACGTGCTCGCTCACTACCGGCGTCGCTGGCAGTACGTGCTGATCGACGAGTACCAGGACACCAACCGCGTCCAGTACAAGCTGATCCAGCAGCTCGCCGGCGAGCACCGCAACTTGTGCTGCGTCGGAGATCCCGATCAGTCGATCTATGGATGGCGTGGCGCGGACGTGAAGAACATCCTCGACTTCGAGCGCGACTTCCCGGACGCCACGGTGGTTCGGTTGGAGCGCAACTACCGCTCCACCCAACCCATCCTGGCCGGTGCGAGCGCCGTGGTGGCGCACAACGTGGAGCGTCTGGAGAAGCGCCTTTTCACCGACGCCGAGGGTGGAGACAAGATCCGGCTCTACCACGCGCTCGACGACCGGGACGAAGCGCAGTTCGTGGTGCGCGGCATCATCGAGGAGGTGCGCTCGAGCGGGCGTCCCTACCGGGACTCGGCGATCTTCTACCGCACCAACGCCCAGTCACGGCCCTTCGAGGAGGAGCTGCTCAAGTACGACGTGCCGTACAACGTGGTCGGCGGCGTGCGCTTCTACGCGCGCGCGGAGGTGAAGGACGCGTTGGCCTACCTGCGCCTGGCCACCAACCCCCACGACGCCGTCGCGCTGCGCCGCATCGTGAACAACCCGCCGCGCGGGATCGGCAAGACCACCGTGGAGCGCGCCGCCGGGTGGGCCGATGAGCAGGGGGCGCCGCTCCTCGACGGCCTGCGCGCCATGGCCGAGGGCGGCGGCCGCAGCGGCGCCAAGGTGGCCGCGTTCCTGGAGCTCGCCGGCCAGATGGCCCGCGAGGTTCCGACCATGCTTCCCGCCGAGGCCATCGCCTTCGTCCTCGACCGCAGCGGCTACCTGCGCCACCTGGAGCAGCAGAACACCATCGAGTCCGAAGGCCGCCTCGAGAACCTGCGTGAGCTGCTCACCGGCGCCGACGACTTCGCCGCCGCGAACGCCGGGCCCGGCGACGACGACCGCTCGGCCCTCGAGCTGTTTCTGGAGGAGGTGGCGCTCGTCGCGGACATCGACCAGCACGACACCCGGGCCGATCGCGTCTCGCTGATGACAGTGCATTCGTCCAAGGGCCTCGAGTTCCCGCTCGTCTTCCTCGTGGGTCTCGAGGAGGGCATCTTCCCGCACTCCGTTTCGTCGCGCGAGGACCGCGGCGTCGAAGAGGAGCGGCGCCTCTGCTACGTGGGCATGACCCGCGCCATGGAGAAGCTGACGCTCACCTGCGCCGAGGAGCGCCGCCGCTTCGGCTCGCGCAGCTACCAGGTGGCGTCGCGTTTCCTCTCGGAGATCCCCCAGGAGCTGCTCGACGGGGAGCTGCCCGATGCGCCTCCCGCTTCGCGCGGGGGCGACTACGCCATCGACTACTCCTACGCCCAGGAAGAAGCGGGCGAATCATCGGCCGGGCTCGGCCCGGGGCTGCGTGTGCGCCATCCCATCTTCGGCGAAGGCACCGTCCTGCAGGTGGCCGGCGGGGGTCAGGGCCAGAAGCTGAGGATTCGCTTCGACCGGGTGGGCGTGAAGACCGTGCTGCTACGCTTCGCGAACCTCGAGGTGGTCTAGACGAGACGGTGGAACGACGGACCGCGAACCGACGCGCCTTCCTGCGCTACCTGCTGGGGAGTCCGATCCTGGCCGCGGCGGTCCCGGTCTCGGTGCTGGAGTCGCTCGTGGCCTCCGTCGCTTCGGGCGAGTCGAGCCCCGGCCTCGAGCAGAAGCTGATCGCGGCAGCGGCCGACGCCATCGACGTGTTCGACTTCCGGGCGGTGGCCCGGCGGAATCTGCCGCCGCCCCACTACGAATTCCTCTCGCTGGGCGTCGAGCGCGAGGTCACACTGCGCGCCAATCGCGAGGGCTTTGCGAAGTTCGGCCTGCGGCCGCGGCGTCTGGTGGATGTGGCGGACGTCGATACCTCGACCGAGCTGCTGGGCGAGAAGCTCTCGTCTCCGATCGTGCTGGCGCCGGCCGGTGCCCAGAAGGCCTTCCATCCCGAAGGAGAGGTGGCGGTGGCGCGCGCGGCGAAGCGTAAGGACCACCTGCAGATCCTGTCGACCGGAAGCTCGGCGCCCCTGGAAGAGGTGGTGGAGGCGCGGGACGCCCCGATCTGGTTCCAGCTCTACACGCCGAATCTGTGGCCGGCGACCTGGCTCCAGTTGCGGGACGCCGAGAAGGCCGGCTGCCCCGCCGTGGTCCTCACCGTGGATCACGTGGGCGGGGCGAGCCGGGATGATCTGAGCCGCTATCGCCGGCCGGAGAACCCCGAGTGCGGGAGCTGCCACTCGGCGACTCTGGACAAGCTGGCGGGGGCGGTGCTCTCCGATCTGTGGGCGCGCATGGCAGTGCTCGACTGGGACTACGTGGATCGCATCCGCGACGCCACGTCCATGAAGCTGCTCATCAAGGGCATCCTCACCCATGAGGACGCGGCACTGTGTGTCGAGCACGGGGTGGACGGGATCGTGGTCTCCAACCACGGCGGGCGGATGGTGGACAGCGGACTGTCCACCATCGAAACGCTGCCCGAGATCGTCCGCGCGGTCGAAGGGCGGATCCCTGTCCTGATCGACAGCGGCTTCCGGCGCGGCAGCGATTTCTTCAAGGCGCTGGCCCTCGGCGCCTCGGCGGTCTGCATCGGCCGTCCCTACCTGTGGGGCCTGGCCGCGTTCGGCCAGGAAGGTGTGGAGACGGTGCTCGCGATGCTGCGCAAGGAGTTCGAGACGATGCTGCGCCAGATGGGTACGCCGACCCTGAAGGACATCACTGCGGCCCACGTGCAGCGCGTCTAGCGCACGCGCGCGAGGAATCCCAGAACGCGCTCGCGGGCGTGCTCGGTGGCTGCCTCGTCGTAGTGGGACGGGAAGTCGCCGCCCGTATCGAACGCGTCGAAGCCGTGGTCCACACCGGGCAGGACCTCGGCCTCGATGTCGACGCCCCGACTGCGCAGGGTGTCGGCCGCCTCGAGGCAGTCGGGCGTGGATACGACCGTGTCGTTCTCCGACAGGAGGAGCAGCGAAGGCGCCGTGATCGACCAGTGCCCCGGGGAACGCGAGCCGAAGCTGCACCAGGGGTAGAAGACCACCGCGCCCGCCACCCCGCGCAACGCATCGTCCGGCACCGAGTCGAGGTTCGTGGGGCGTGCGTGGGGCGGATCCATGGCCAGGAGGTCCATCACCGCCCACGCGCCGTGGGACCAGCCGAACAGCACGATCTTCTGCGGGTCCACGTCCGGCATGGAGCGCACGTCGTCGAGGCTGACCAGCACGTCGCCGGCTCGCTCCGCACCGAGCAACGCGCGCCCGGCGCACACAGTGCTCCAGTGGAGGTCGCGCCCGGCGAAGCTGTCGACGCCGACGGCCAGCACGCCGTGCTCCGCCAGGAAACGCCCCCACGAGCGGAGGTGATCGCGGAGCCCGGCGCAGCCATGGAACAGGATGGCCGTGGGGAACGGACCCGGACCGTCGGGGCGCCACACCTCGTCGTGGGGGCGCAGCAGTGCCGAGATCTCCGCCGGCGCTACGTCCTTCACGTGCCAACCCGCGCGGAGTCCATACGCTGCGAGCGCGCCCCCCAGCAAGACGCCTACCACCGCGAAGCCGAATAGCCGAAATGCTCGCTTCAGGCGGCTTCCTCCTCCGGGGGGCCCTTCAGCTCCACCGTGTTCCCGTCCGGGTCCTTCACGTACATGGACGGCCCGTTGCCTTCGGCGCCGTAGCGCGTGGCGACGTCGCCCGGCGCGACGCCGTGCTCCTCCAGGTGGGCACGCAGCGCGGCTTCGTCGAATGCAGCGATGCGCAGCGCCACGTGGTCCATGTTGGGTCCGTCGGGGGCGGGCGTTCCGCCGCCGGCGCGCCCCAGCGGGGATTCCACCGGCACCAGATCGATGAGGCTGGCGCCGGCGCGCAGCTGCACGAGACCGAGCTGGTCGAGGCGGCGCTCCACGGGACAGCCGAGCGCGTTGCACCAGAACTCGAGCGCGCGGTCCAGGTCGCGCACGCGGATCACCACGTGGTCGAGCCCGCGGATCTCGAGGGCGGACACGACGCTCAGCCCCGGCGGTACGTGGTTTCGAGGGCCTCGCGCCGGCGCTGGCGCTCGAGTGCCAGCTCGATCAGGCGATCCACCAGGGCGGGGTAGGGCAGGCCACTCGCGTCCCACAGGCGCGGGTACATGGAGACGTCGGTGAAGCCGGGCAGGCTGTTCAGCTCGTTGACGTAGAGACGGTCGGTCCCGCGTTCGAGGAAGAAGTCCACGCGCGCCATGCCGCCGGCTTCGAGTGCGCGGTACGCCTCCAGCGCCAGGCGCTGTACCTGCTCGGTCTGCTCGGGCTCCAACGGGGCCGGCACCAACAGCTCGGTATCTTCGTCCACGTACTTCGACTCGTAGTCGTAGAACTCCGCGCGCGGGCAGATCTCGCCGGGGAGCGACGCTTCGGGGTGCGCGTCGCCCAGCACCGCCACTTCGATCTCGCGCCCATCGATGGCGCGTTCCACCAGGACCTTCTCGTCGTAGCGCAGCGCATCGTTCAGCGCGGGAAGCAGCTCGTCGCGGGCCTTCACCTTGCGGGTGCCGACCGACGATCCCAGATTTGCGGGTTTCACGAAGACGGGCGGCGCCAGCTCGCCGAAGACGCGCTCCACCACCGCGGCCTCGTCCGTGAGCTGGTGCGCGCGTACCAGCACCCAGGGCACGACCGGGATGCCCGCCTCCACCAGGAGACGCTTGGCCACGTCCTTGTCCATGCAGACCGCCGATCCCAGCACGCCTGCGCCCACGTAGGGGACGCCCGCGAGCTCGAGGAAGCCCTGCAGGCTTCCGTCCTCGCCGCCGGTCCCGTGGATGATCGGGAAGATCACGTCCACCTGGCGCTCCGACGCTGACCCGCCGCCGACGCTCTCGATGGCGCGCGTGCCGGCGAGCGCGGGCACGACGCCGCCGCTCTCGGGACGCGCCAACTGCTCGGGAAGCATGCCGACCTGGCCGATGCGCCAGTCGCCGTCGTGGCCGACGAAGATCGGGAGCACCTCGTAGCGCGACGGATCGAGCGCCTTCACGATCGAGCCTGCCGAGGTGATGGACACCTCGTGCTCGACGGAGCGCCCGCCAAAGAGCAGCCCCACGCGGAGCTTGGCCATGCGTTCCCCCCTGTTCTGGACCTGGCTTCCCGGACGCGGCGTGGCTCCAGCTAGGATAGTGGCGCCCGTGGGCGAGCGCCGGGGGCGCGCTTGACCCTTCTCCGGCCGCTCCGTACCCTGGGGCCGTGTCCCCCATCCCTTTGGAACTTCAGCGGAAAGACGAGCGCCTGGGCGAGGGGCTGCGCAAGGCCGGGCGCGTCGTCGTGGCCTTTTCTGGCGGCGTGGACTCGAGCTACCTGGCCTATGCCGCCCACCGGGCGCTCGGCGACGCGACTCTCGCGGTGACCGCCCTCTCCCCGTCCTATCCGCTCAGTCACCGCGATCTGGCGGAGCAGATCGTGCGCGACTTCGCGCTGCCGCACCGCTTCGTCGAGACCCACGAGATGGAGAACCCGGACTATCGCGCCAACCGGCCGGACCGCTGCTACCACTGCAAGACCGAGCTCTTCGACGTGCTCGACGGACTGGTCGCCGAGCTCGGCTTCGACGCGGTGGCCTACGGCATCAACACCGACGACACCGGCGATTTCCGCCCCGGACACCGTGCGGCGTCCGAGCACCGGGTGCTCTCTCCCTTCCTCGACGCCGAGCTGTCCAAGGCGGAGATCCGCGCACTCTCGCGCGAGGCAGGCCTCCCCACCGCCTAGCTGCCGGCGTCGGCGTGCCTCTCGTCGCGCCTACCCTACGGGACCGAGGTCACGTCGGACCGACTCTCCCAGGTGGAGAAGGGCGAACAGGCGCTGCGCGATCTGGGCTTCCGCCAGGTGCGCCTGCGCCACCACGGCGAGCTGGCACGCGTGGAGATCGATCCGACCGAGCTGCCGCGCGCGCTCGAACCCGAAATGGCGGCGCGCGTCGTGGCGGCCATCAAGCCCCTCGGCTTTCGCTACGTGTCGCTCGACCTCGAGGGCTACCGCAGCGGCTCGCTCAACGAGGTGCTCTTCCTTCACTCGCCGCGGAACGCCTGATGCAGCTGCCTGCGGTGTGCGAGGGGATTCCCCGCGATCTGGGTGTGGCCCAGGGCGAGGCCTTCACGGCCGCGATCCGCGGTCGGGTCGGTCCTGCGGGCCTGCTCGACGGCTGGCGCTCGCTGCCGGCGGAGCTGGCGCGCTTCGATCGCGCGCTGTGGCGCCACCACCCCCAGCTCGCCGAGCGCCTGAGCGGTCTCGCGCTCGGCGCGCGCGTCTCGCGCCGGGAGCTGCTGGCGGTGCTGGCCGAGGTGAGCGCGAAGCCCTCCGGCGAGGTCGCCTTGGCGGCGCCCCCGGCTGTCGGCGCTCCGCTGTTGGCGCGCCTCTGCGCGCGCGTTCCGGTGCTGCGCGTGGATCGTCCGGATGGGGGCATCCCGGCGCTGGTGGCGGCGGAGCCGTGGCTGCCCACGGTCGTCTGCGGCGTCAACGAGGCGGGGCTCGCCGTCGCGATCTCGGCGCCCGAGCCCGCGGATGGGCCGCCCGCGCCGGTCCTGCCGCTGGTCGGCGACTGTCTCGCGCGCTTCCGCGACGTGGGCGGCGCGATGGATTGGTGCCAGAAGCGGCCCGCGGTCGGCGCGGTCAGCGTGCTCGCCGTGGATGCGTCGGGAGCGGCGGCCGGCGTGGCGTTCTCAGGAGCCGAGCGCAGCCGCGTAGAGCCCGAAGCAGGCGTGCTCGTGGGCAGCGGTCCCTCGGCGCTGCGCGAAGCGCTCGCCAAGGCCTGGCGTGAGTCGACGTCGGGCGGGCTCGAGGTGCTTCGCAAAGCGCTCGCCGACGCAGCACCGACAACCGCGTGCGTCTGGCTCGATCCGGCGGCGCGCACCCTCGGCGTCGATGGTCCCGACGGCAGCGCGTTCCAGTTCTCGCTCTCCGCATCCAGCTAGTCCGCCAGGCCCGAGCCGGGGCATGTAGCCGGCGCGGCGGGCTTCAGGCCGGGGCGTGGGATGGGTAGGGTGGGGATGGGTGAGTGGACCTCGGCCCTGGCGGTGCGCCTCGGCGGCCGCAGACATCGCGTTGGTCCGCCGGCGCTTCGCGCCGGGGCGGGCGCAGGAGGTCGGACCCTCAGGTTCGAGCTGGGATCTCGTCCAGCCCGATCAGCCCGTGCCGCCGCCAGCCCTTCAGGATGAGCCACATGTGGGCCCGAGCCACGGCCGGAGCATCGGGGGCAGGCCCGATCCTCCTCTTCCACCCCCCGAACCAGCGTCCCGAGGAAGCCGGATCCACCTTCCCCACCTTCTTCGCCCGCCGCCCTGCATGCCGTCGGGCATTCAGCAGCACGTAGGCCAGCGCGTTGCGCACCTCCCGGGGCGTCTTCAGCACCCGGGCGTGATAGCGATCCGCCAGCACCCGTCCCGTGCGCGAGAACACCCGGTTCACCGCCCGGGCCAGCCGGGAAGCCACGCTCATCATCCACCGTCCCAGGGCCTCCGTATCCGCAGCCTCGACGATCGCTCTACACACGAAAGAAATCGCCGGCTACAATGTGGGCATTAGAATCGGGGCTACGAGCTGAACTTGGACGGGGTCGCAGCGGGGGCGGCCTTTTCGCAGAGGTCGATGGCGTGCGCCGGGTCGTCGGCTATCGAGAGGAGCGCGCGGTGTTCCGGGCGCACGAAGCCGGCGTCGATGGCGCGCTCGATCTGCTGGAGGAGCGGATCGAAGAAGCCTGCGGTGTTGAGCAGCACGATCGGGCGGTCGTGGAAGCCGAGCTGGCGGAATGAGAGGATCTCCGTCAGCTCCTCCAACGTGCCGAGGCCCCCGGGCAGCGTCACGAACGCGTCGGAGCCTTCGTCGAGGCCCGCCTTGCGTGCGCGCATGTCGTCCACGCTCTCCATTTCGACGTCGGGGTGGTGGACGTCGCCGCGGTCGATGAACTGGCGCAGGATCACGCCGCGCACCGCACCGCCGGCGGCCAGCGCACCGTCGGCCACCGCGCCCATCAGCCCGATCTTCGCGCCGCCGTAGACCAGGACGTGCCCGCGCCGCGCGATCTCGTGGCCGAGCGTGCGCGCCGCGCCGAGATAGGGTTCGCCGGAGCGGCGGCTCGAGCCGCAAAATACGGTGACCTTCACGGTCGCCTCCGGGTGGCCAGAGGGAGCTAGCGGCGGCGGCCGCCTCCTCCGCGACCTCCCCCACGACCGCCGCCGCCTCCACGGCGGGGCCGCCGGTGCGGCGGCGGGCGATCGTCTTCGACGGGCGGCCGAACGGGAGCCGACTCCGGGGCCTTCCCGCTCTCGTCCACTGTGGTCTGGGGACGGTGCTCGCGCAGGTAGGCGGCCAGGATGGCGGCCAGCTCGCGCAGGGTCTCGGGGGTGGACGCCATCTCCTCGGCGATGGGCACGAAGCGGTCCACCTTGAAGGTGCGCTCGGCGTCGGGAATCGCGCGCATCTCCTGCTCCACCTTCACCATCAGACGCTTCTTCAGGCGGTCGAGCATTTCGCGGTCGCCGGGGAGCTTGCGCTCGTTGATCTTGATCTTGTTGACGTTCTGGAGGTACTTGAAGTTGCCGATGTCGAGGCCCGAGACGAGCGAGATCGCTGTGCCCGCCTTGCCCGCGCGCCCGGTGCGCCCGGTGCGGTGTATGTAGACCTCGGGCGATTCCGGCGTCGAGTACGAGATCACGTGGGTGAGCTCAATGATGTCGATGCCGCGGGCCGCTACGTCGGTGGCCACGAGGATGCGAATGTCGCCGGACTTGATGCGGCCCATCGCCTCCTCGCGCGCGACCTGGTTGAGGTCGCCCTGGATCTGGTCGGCATCGAAGCCGCGCTTCTGGAGGTAGGTCGTGACGAAGCGGACGTCGTCCTTGGTGTTGCAGAAGACGATGGCGCTCTCGGGATCCTCGGACTCGAGGATGCGGATCAGGTTTGCGTCCTTCTCCTGCGCCGTGGTCATCACGAACTGGTGATCGATCTCGGCGGGGGCGATCTGGCCCTCGGAGAGCGAGACGAACTCGGGATCGTTCAGGAAGACGCGCGACAGCGAGCGCACCTTCTCCGGAATCGTGGCGGAGAAGAGGCACGACTGGCGCTCCTTGGGCAGGAAGCGCTGGATCTCGCGCATGTCCGGCCAGAAGCCGAGCGAGAGCAGCTCGTCGGCCTCGTCGAAGACCACCACGCGCAGCGCGTCGAGGACGAGCCGGCCCGAATTCATGTGGTCGAGCAGGCGGCCGGGCGTGCCCACCACCACGTGCGCGCCCTCGCGCAGACCCTCGTTCTGGGCGCCGTAGCCCACGCCGCCGTAGACCGGGAGCGTACGCACGCCCCGCGGGCGCCCCACAGCGGCCATTTCCGTGGCCACCTGGTGAGCCAGCTCGCGGGTCGGCTCCATCACCAGGGCCTGGGTGGCGGCCAGATCGGTGTCCACTTTCAGCGCGATCGGGATGCCGAAGGCGCCGGTCTTGCCGCTGCCGGTGTGGGCTTGCACGATGAGGTCGCGGTCGTCGCGCATCAGCGGCAGCACGCGCGCCTGCACCGGCATCGGATCCGACCAGCCGAGCTCATGGATCCCCTGGAGGATGTCCTCCGGGAGGTCGTCGAAGACGTTGGAGTCGGATTCCATGAAGGGCGCCGAAAGCTATCCCTCCCCGCTAGGGCACGCAAGTTGCTAGGTTTTTCGTGATGTCGCGGATCACGCGCGTGGAAGTCGAGCGGATGGCGGGCCTGGCCCGGCTCTCGCTCGCCGACGAGGAGGCGGAGCGCCTGACGGGCGAGCTGGACACCATCCTGGATTACGTGGATGCGCTGGCTCGGGTGGACACCGTCGGCGTCGAGCCCACCGCGCACCCCATGCCGCTGGCTACACCCCTTCGCCAGGATCGCGCGGAACCGGGGCTCGCTCCCGATGCGGCCCTGCGCAATGCCCCCGACGCGGCGGGCACCACGTTCCGGGTGCCCAAGGTGATCGAGGGCGGCGAGGCCTAGACCTTGGCGACGACACCCCTGGGCACCGTTTCCGAGCTGCGCTCCGCGCTGGACGCAGGCGAGACCACGAGCGTCGCGTTGCTGGAGCAGTCCCTCGCGCGGGCTGTCGAGCTCGACCTCCACGCCATGCTGCAGCTGCGGGCGGACGCCGCTCGAGCAGAGGCGCGCGCCGCCGACGAGCGACGCGCCGCGGGCGACGTGCGCTCTCCCCTCGACGGCATTCCCATCGCGCTGAAGGACAACATCAGCCAGGACGGCGAGCCCTGCGGCTGCGCGTCGCGCATCCTCGAGGGCTACGTGTCGCCCTACGACGCCACCGCAAGCGCGCGTTTGCGCGAAGCGGGTGCAGTTGTGATTGGCCGCACCAACATGGACGAGTTCGCCATGGGCTCGTCGACGGAGCACTCCGCGTACGGTCCCACGCGCAACCCGTGGGACCGCGAGCGAGCGCCCGGCGGCTCGTCGGGCGGCTCGGCGGCTGCCGTCGCCGCGGGCATCGTGCCGCTCGCCTTCGGCAGCGACACGGGAGGTTCCATCCGGCAGCCGGCGGCGCTGTGCGGCGTAGTCGGCGTCAAGCCGAGCTACGGCCGCGTATCGCGCTATGGACTGGTGGCGTTCGCTTCGTCGCTCGACCAGATCGGACCTCTGGCGCGCACCAGCGCAGACGCCGCGCTGGGCCTCGAGGTGGTAGCCGGCCCCGACCCGCGCGACTCGACGGCGCTGCCCGACCCGGTGCCGCGCTACCGCGACGGCCTCGACGGCGACGTCTCGGGACTCGTGATCGGGTTGCCGCGGGAGTACTTCGTCGAGGAGGGGGTCGACCCGGGAGCCCTGGCCTGCGTGCGCGCGGCTGTGGCCGAACTCGAGGCCGCCGGCGCCAAGACCCGCGAGGTCTCGCTGCCCCACACCCAGTTCGCCATCGCCACCTACTATCTGGTGGCCAACGCCGAGGCGTCGAGCAATCTCTCGCGCTTCGACGGCGTCCGCTACGGGCGCCGGGCCCCGGAGTTCGCCGACCTCTCGGAGCTCTACCGGCGCACGCGCTCCGAGGGCTTCGGTGCCGAGGTGAAGCGGCGGATCCTGCTCGGCACCTACGTGCTCTCGGCCGGCTACTACGACGCCTACTACCGCAAGGCTCAGCAGGTGCGCACGCTGATCCGGCGCGATTTAGAGAGTGCGTTCTCCGGCTGCGACCTCCTCGCCACTCCCACGGCGCCCGACCCGGCCTTCCGCATCGGGGAGCGCAGCGGCGATCCGCTGCGCATGTACCTCTCGGACGTCTACACCGTGTCGGCATCGCTGGCCGGCGCGGCGGGCGTCTCCACCCCCTGCGGCTTCGCGGGCGGGCTGCCAGTGGGCCTCCAGCTCCTGGCGCCGCCGCTCGGCGAAGCCGTCATGCTGCGGGCTGCCGACGCCTACGAGCGCCGCACCGAGTGGCACGCGCGTCGGCCACCGGAGGTGTCGTGAGCGCGACCGGCTACGAGACGGTGATCGGCCTCGAGGTGCACGTGCACCTGAAGACCGAGTCCAAGCTCTTCTGTCGTTGCCCGGTGCGCTACGGCGAGGAGCCCAACCACCAGGTGTGCCCCGTCTGCCTGGCGCTGCCGGGTGCGCTCCCGGTCGTGAACGCACACGCGGTGGAGCTGGCCGTGCGCATGGGTCTCGCAGTCGGCGGAACGGTGAACCCGCGCTCGGTGTTCGCGCGCAAGAACTACTTCTATCCGGATCTGCCCAAGGGCTACCAGATCTCCCAGTTCGAGGATCCCCTCGTGACCGGCGGCGAGGTGGAGATCGAGGTGGACGGCGGGGCGCGGCGCGTCCGCCTGACGCGCATCCACATGGAGGAAGACGCAGGCAAGTCCGTGCACGGGGACTGGGAGAGGGGGAACGAATCGCACATGGACCTGAACCGCGCGGGCACGCCGCTCATCGAGGTGGTGAGCGAGCCCGAGCTGCGCTCCGCCGCCGAGGCCACCGCCTTCCTGCGCGCGCTGAGGGGCATCCTGCGCTACGTCGGCGCCTCGGACGCGGACATGGAGAAGGGCCAGATGCGTTGCGATGTGAACCTCTCGCTGCGTCCCTCCGGAAGAGAGGGAAGCGACGCCTACGGTACGCGCACCGAGACCAAGAACCTGAACTCGTTCCGCTCCGTCGAGGGCGCCGTTCGAGCCGAGACCGCGCGCCAGGCCGAGGTGCTCGACGACGGTGGTGAGGTGGTGCAGGCCACCATGCTCTTCGATCCCGGCACGGGTCGCACCCACCTGATGCGCGTCAAGGAGAATTCCGACGACTACCGTTACTTCCCCGACCCGGACCTGATCCCCCTGCAGATCGAGCCGGTCCGGATCGAGGAGGCGCGCGGCACCCTGCCGGAGCTTCCCGAACGCAAGCGACGCCGCTTCCAGGAGGAGCACGGCCTCTCCGAGAGCGACGCGCGCACGCTGACCGAGAGTCTCGCCCTGGCAGACTTCTTCGAGGCGGCCGCCTCCCGGGGCCCGGTGCGCAGTGTGGCCAACTGGCTGGTGCGCGACGTGCTCGCGCTTCTGAAGGGACGGAAAGGCGAGATCGAGCAGACCGCCCTCAGGCCCGAGGCGCTCGCGGCGCTGGTGGCGCTCGTCGACGCGGGGCGTGTCACCGCCAGCAGCGCGCGCGAGGTGCTGCGCGAGCTGCTCGAGCGGGGAGGCGATCCCGAGGTGCTGGTGCGCGAGCGCGGTCTCGAAGCGGTGTCCGACGGCGGGCTTCTTGAGGCGGCGGCGGACGAGGTGCTGGCCGCCAATCCGGAGATGGCGGAACGCTACCGTGGCGGCGACGGCAAAGTGGTGAACTTCCTGATGGGCCAGGTGATGAAACGGACCCAGGGCAAGGCCGATCCGGGCGCGGTGCGCGAGATCCTGATCCGCCGGCTGGAGGGCTGAGCCATCCGCATCGTCGCACGCATCGCGCTGGTGCTGACCGGACTCGCCGTCGTGCTGCTGGTGGCGGCGGCGGTCGCGGTGCCGCGGCTCGCGGCGGGCGAGCACGTGCGCAAGCGCCTGGCCGACGCCGTGCGCGAGGCCACGGGTCGCGAGTTCGCGTACAGCGAGCTGCGCGCCGGCCTGTTTCCGCCGCGGGTCGAGTTGCTCGGCGCGCGCGTGGCCGGACCCGCGCCCGACGCACCTCCCTTCCTGGAGGCGGAGCGCGTTGCCGTACGGCTCTCGATCTGGGCGCTCCTCGCTCGGGTGGTCGTGGCCGACCCTCTCGTCGTGGAGGGCGCCACCCTGCGCGTGGCACGTCGCGATGACGGGAGCCTCTCGTGGCCGCGCAAGCCGCGCGCGCCCGACGGGCACGATGCACCGAAAGATCCGGAGCCGGAGTCCCGCGATGAGCCGCGTCGCGCGACACACGGCACGGAGTTTGCGCTGCGCACGTTGGAGCTGCGCGACGTGCGCGTACTGATGGACGACGGCCGGGAGAGCTGGATCGTGGCGGCGGGCGAGAGCCGTGGCCGCGCGGTGCCTTGTGGCCCGGGTCGTTTCGCCGTAGACCTCGAGGTGATGGAGGCCGAGGTGGACCTGGACCAGTCACGTGCGCGAGGCGACCTGATGCTGCAGGCGGATCTGAGTAGCCGCAAGGGCGAGGGGGTGTATCGCCTGGACGCGACCCACGCGGAGGTGCTCTTCCGCGGCTATCCCAAACCCGACGAGACGCCGGCAGTCTTTTCGTTGAACCTGCGCCGGGAAAGGGGCCGCTACGCGTGGGACGCGCCGGCTCTGGAACTCTTCGGAGAGCCGCTCGGGGCATTCCGCGAGTCGCCCTGCGCGGAGGCGTCCGCGCCGTGAGCGACTCCTGGTTCACGCTGCGCTGGTCCGACGACGCGGTGCTGCTGCTCGATCAGCGGCGGCTCCCGACCGACGAGGTGTACCTCTCACTGCGCAGTGTCGAGGAGGTGGCCCGGGCCATCGAGGATCTGGCGGTGCGCGGGGCGCCCGCCATCGGCTGCGCGGCAGCCCTGGGGCTGGCCCGCGCGGCGGTCGACAGCGGCGCCGGCGATGCGGCCGCCTTGCTGCGCGACCTCGATGCGGCGGCTGAGCGCCTGGCGCGCACGCGTCCCACCGCGGTGAACCTCTTCTGGGCTCTGGGGCGCATGCGCGATGTCGCCGCGCGCGCGGCCGAAGCACCCGGCGCGGATGCCGCCGCCGTGCGCGACGCGGTGGTGAGCGCGGCGTGCAGCCTCGTGGACGAGGACAAGGCGATCTGCCGCGCGCTGGGCGATGCGGGCGCCGAGCTCGTCGCTGACGGCGCGCGCGTACTCACTCACTGCAACGCGGGCGCCCTCGCCACCGCGGGCTGGGGTACGGCACTGGGTGTGGTGCGCTCCGCCATCGCGGCCGGGCGCAGCGTGGAGGTGCTGGCAGACGAGACGCGGCCCTTCCTTCAAGGTGCACGGTTGACCGCCTGGGAGCTGGCACGCGACGGCATCCCCGTCACCGTGCTCACGGACAACATGGCCGGCCACCTGATGGCGCGCGGCGAGGTGGACCTGGTCATCGTCGGTGCGGACCGCGTCGCCGCCAACGGAGACGTGGCGAACAAGATCGGCACCTACACCGTCGCGGTGCTGGCTCGCGAGCACGACCTCCCGGTCTACGTGGCGGCGCCGGTCTCTACGATCGATCTCGCAACGCCCAGTGGCGCCGAGATTCCGATCGAGGAGCGAGCACCGGCAGAAGTCACGCACCTCGCGGGCCAAGCGCTGGTGCCCGAAGGCGTTCCGGCGCGTCACCCGGCATTCGACATCACGCCCGCTTCCCTGGTGACCGCGATCGTGACGGAGCGCGGCATCGTACGCGCACCCTACGGTGAAACCCTGCGGAAACTCGTTCAGACTGAGTGACGATTGTCACTCATGGCCCCCCCCCTGTCCGGACGATAAGTGGGGGCCATGCCCCACACCGTGCTGTGCATCGACGACGACCGGAACCTCTGCCAGATCATCGCCAAGGCCCTTGCGGGAGAGGGCTACAAGGTGGAGACGGCCCACGACGGCGACGCCGGCGTGCGCGCCTTCGAGGCCCAGCATCCGGACCTCGTCCTGCTCGACCTGCTCCTGCCCGGGCGCGACGGATTCGACGTGCTCGGCGCGATCCGCAACCAGCCGGCGCCTCTCTCGGAGACCCCGACGCTCCTGCTCTCCGGCTGCTCCAAGACGCCCGACTACGAAACGCGCGCCCGAGAGCTGCGCGTCTCGGGGTTCCTCACCAAGCCGGTGCCCCTCGATCAGTTGCTGGAGCACGTGCGCAAGGCCCTGAACGGGGCTACGCCTGCCAAGCCGGCGAACGACCACGAGTCGGCGGCGCCGCTCCGCGGATCGCTGACCGACCTGCGCTTCCCGAGCCTGCTGCACCACATGCACGGCCTGCGGGCCAGCGGTGCGCTGCTGTTGCGCTCGGGCAAGCGGCGCAAGGGCCTGCAGCTGCGCGACGGGCGTCCCGTGGCGATCCGCTCCAATCAAGTGACGGAGTGCCTGGGAAACCTGCTGGTGCGCATGGGCCGCATCGACGAGCCGACTCTCAAGGAATCGCTGCGTCGCATGAAGCGTGGCGAGGGTCTGCAGGGCGAGATTCTCGTGGCGATGGAGGTGCTCTCGGAGGAAGAGGTGTCGAATGCGCTGAGGGTGCAGGCCGAGTCGAAGCTGCTCGAGATCTTCGAGTGGCGCGAGGGTGAGTTCGAGCTGCGCCGCGGCGCTCGCCTCAAGGGCGCCAACCAGCTGGCCGTGGATCGCAACCCGGCATCGCTCATCGTCGAGGGCGTGTGCGGCCGTTTTCCCCTCGAGTTCATCGACGCGGAACTCGCTGCGCGTCCCTCGGACGCACGCGTCGTAGCGGGTGAGAGCCCCTTCTACCTGTTCCAGGACATGACCCTCGATCCGATCCAGTACGGGTTCCTCGAGCGTCTCGGCAAGGGTGTCGCGCTCGGCGAGTTGCTCGGGGAGGGCGAGTCGGCGCGCCGGATGCTCTACGGGCTGCTCGCCACCGAAGTGGTCGAGCTGCGCAACCCGGCCCGCCCATCGGCGGACCACGGAGCGGTCGACGCGGCCGCCGCCGCGCGGGCCCGCCTGGCCGCCGTGCGTGGCCTCAAGCTCGATCCCGCCGAGGAGGGCATCCGTAGCGAACTCTCGGCGATGGCCGAGAGCATGCGGGGGGCGGACTATTTCGGCGTGCTCGGCGTGTCCCGCGACGCCAATGACGATCAGGTGCGCGCCAGCTACGTGGACCTGGCCAAGCGTACCCACCCGGATCACTTCAGCAGCTCGGGCGCCCCCGTGCGCCAGCTGGCAGAGGAGGTGTTCGGGCTGGTCTCGCAGGCGCACGAGGCCGTCGCCGACGCGCGGGGTCGCGAGGCCTACCGCATCGAACTGGCCCAGGGCGCCCGCATGGAGGAGGAGTGGGACGAGGCGCGCCGCGCCCTGGCTGCCGAGAAGGAGTTCCAGCGGGGTACAGCTGCACTGCGCGCTCGGCGGCACCAGGCCGCTCTCGAATCGTTCCGGGAGGCCGTGGAACTCTACCCCGCGGAGGGCGAGTACCTCGCCTACCTGGCGTACACCACATTCCTCGACAACCCCGACGACCACCAGGTCCAGCAGAAGGCGGTGACGGCCCTGCGCAAGTCCGCCAAGCTGGCCCCCGACAGCGAGCAGCCGTACCTCCTGCTCGGCCAGGTGTTCAAGGCGATCGACCGGCCCGAGAGCGCCGAGAAGATGTTCGTGCAGGCGGTCCAGCAGAAGTCGGACTGCGTCGAAGCGCTGCGCGAGCTGCGCCTCATCAACCTGCGGCGCGAGAAGCAGAAGGGGTTGGTGCGAAGGCTTCTGCGCCGCTAGCGTCCCGGCCCATGAGCGCAGGAGTGACGGGCGAGAAGATCTGGCTGGACGGGGAGCTCGTCGACTGGGACGCCGCCCGCGTCCACATCCTCACGCACACGCTCCACTACGGCCTCGGCGTCTTCGAGGGAATCCGCTCCTACAAGGGGGAGGATGGCTGCTCGGCCGTCTTCCGACTGGACGAGCACGTGCGGCGACTCTTCGATTCCGCCCACATCAACCTGATGGAGATCCCCTTCTCACGTGATGAGGTGCGCGAGGCGGTGCTCGACACCCTGCGCGCCAACCACCTCGAGGAAGGCTACATCCGGCCCCTCGTCTTCATCGGAGAAGGCGCCATGGGCCTCAATCCCGCCGACAATCCGGTGCGCCTGGCAGTGATCGCCTACGCCTGGGGCGCGTACCTGGGCGAGGAAGGCCTCGATCGCGGCATCCGCGCCAAGGTGTCCACCTACCAGCGTCACCACGTCAACGCCAAGATGACCAAGGGCAAGACCTGCGGCGACTACGTCAATTCGATCCTCGCCAAGCGCGAGGCGCTGCTCGACGGCTACGACGAGGCGATCATGCTCGACACCCAGGGCCTGGTCGCCGAGGCCAGCGGCGAGAATCTCTTCATGGTGCGCGACGGTGCCATCTGCACGCCGCCCCTCGCCAGCGTCCTCGACGGCATCACTCGGGCGACGGTGATGGAGCTGGCCGGGGAAAAGGGCATCCGCGTGACCGAGCGCGCCATCACCCGCGACGAACTCTATGTGGCCGACGAGCTGTTCCTGACGGGAACCGCTGCGGAGGTGACGCCCATCCGCGAGGTGGACCGGCGCACGGTGGGCACGGGCTCCCGCGGACCGGTGGCCAAGGCGCTCCAGGGTGCCTTCTTCGACGTGGTGCGCGGTCGCGACCGCAAGCACGAGGACTGGCTGACCAACCTTTAGCCGGGCCTCGTCCTCGCTCATCGCTCGGACTCGGGCCCCGGCACTTCGTTCGCCTGCCCCTCACTGCGCGCAAACGGCCTGTGGGCCGTTTGCTTGCCTTTAGCCGGGCCTCGTCCTCGCTTCCGGGGGCCCGCTCTGCTCGCTAGCCTTGCTGGATGTCGCGGGCCCGGCTCTTCGTCCGCGAGGCGCGAAGCATCCTCACGCCTACGGGCGGCTACCTCTCCGGCTACACCCACTCGCTGCAGCCGTACTCGGGCTGCGAGTTCTCGTGCGTCTACTGCTACGTGCGCGAGATGATGCCTCAGCGCACGAGTCCGGAGGGGCTGGCGTGGTCGCGCTGGATCGCGCCCAAGAAGAACGCCCCGGAGCTCCTGGCGCGCGAGGCGGAGCGGGGCCGGCTCTCCACGGCGCGGCTCTTCTGCTCGTCGGTCACCGATCCCTACACACCGCTCGAGCGACACCTCGGGCTCACCCGGGGTTGCCTGGAGGTGATGGTGCGCACGCCGCCTGCCGCGCTGGTGGTGCAGACGCGCAGCCCGCTCGTGGTGCGTGACGCGGAGCTGTTGGCGCGCATTCCCACCGCCGGGGTGAGCATGACCGTCACCACCGACGACGAGGCGGTGCGCCGGGCCTTCGAGCCCAACGCGCCGGGAACGGACCTGCGCATCGAAGCGCTCGGGCGCCTGCGCGCCGCCGGGGTGCCGACCCAGGCGGCGGTGGCTCCGCTGTTGCCGGGCGATCCGGAACGCCTCGCGCGCCGGCTCGAGCCGGTGGTGGACCGGGTGGTGGTGGACGACTTCTTCTGCGGTGACGGTGCAGGCGGGCGGCGCAGCCGCGCGGCCCTGCAGCAGCTCGCCGAGGCCGGTTACGCCGAGCACGCCCGGCCCGGCCGGGCCGCTGCGGCGCTGGCGGTCTTCTGCGACGTGCTGGGCGCCGCGCGCGTGGGGTTCTCCCAGGAGGGCTTCAACCAGCTCGCCTGGCTGGCGCCGCGCTAGCCTGCCCGGATGGGCAAGCTCTACGACGCGATCGACGCGAGGCTTCAGCGCTTCCTCGAAGCGCAGCACATGTTCTTCGTCGCAACGGCACCCCTTTCGGGGGACGGCCACGTGAATCTCTCGCCCAAGGGGCTCGACAGCTTCGCCGTGCTCGGTCAGCGCGAAGTCGCCTACCTCGACCTCACCGGGAGTGGCATCGAGACGTTGTCACACCTGCGCGAGAATGGGCGCATCGTGCTCCTGTTCTGCGCCTTCGCCGGGCCGCCCAAGATCGTGCGCCTGCACGGAACCGGCGAGCCTGTCGAGCTCGGGCACCCGGAGTTCGAGGCGCTGGCCGCGCACTTCCCGAACCACGCCGGGGCGCGCTGCGTGATCCGCGCGCGTCTCGACCGCATCTCGGACTCTTGCGGCTACGGCGTGCCCCACTACGAGTACATCGGGCAGCGCGACCAGCTCCCTGAGTGGGTAGAACGCAAGGAGACGCGTGAGGGCGTCGTGGCCTACCGCCGTGAGACCAACGCGACGAGCATCGACGGGTTGCCGGGCATCAGCGGCGGAGAGGGCGACGCCTAGGCGTCGCCGGCGGTCGAGAGCTGCTCGCACGCCTCGCGCAGGAACTCGAGGGTCGAGCGCTCGTCCTGGGCGATGGTGCGTAGCAGGCTCTGGGTCTCCGGGTCGCCGTCGAGCTTGTCGGCCATCTCGTAGATCGGCCGCAGCGCCTCGTCCGCGTCCGGGAAGCGCGCCGCGAAGGCCTGGAGCTTGGCGAGGTCCGGCACGTCGGGGTCGGCGGAGCCCTTCATCACGGCCTCCACCACGGAGTCGGGCAGCTCGAAGGAGGGAGTCGCCCCCAGCTCCTTCATGCGCTCTTCGAGCAGGCGAGCGTGGAAGCCCTCGCGCTGCTGGATGGTGCGCAGGCCGCCTCGCAGGCAG
>CAXMOD010000092.1:0-3171 GCA_964194905.1 uncultured Desulfobacterales bacterium
GTGGCCACGAGGAGGTCGAGGAGGCTTCCCCCGTCGGGCGGGGCCTTTGTGCCCTGTCCGCGCTCAGCTGTTGGCCAGGGCTCGCGAGGAAGCCGGGCCGCCAGCAGCGGATCGAGAAACGATGGAGTCAGATCGATGAGCTCAGCGGTGTCGAGCCCGCCCGAGGACGCGGCGACCGCCAGCAAGGCTTCCGGCGGGACGGCCGCCGAGGAGGCGAACGCGGCAATCGGGCTCCAGAAGAACGCGAGCATCCCCAGCGCGATGGGGACCGAGAGCCTCACCGCTGTGCGTATCACACCGAAAAGCCGCGACATGGCCAGGGGTTATACGGCACTGCAGGCTCGGCACTTGAGGCCGCGCCAGCGGGAGTATTACGGGGCCTGGGGCGTCTCGGCGGGTGCCGCGCCGTACGTGGCGGCGGCTTCCATCTCCCGCAGCCGGGCGGCGACGTGCGGCGCCAGGCGCGTCTCGGGGCTCTCAGCCTGGATGCGCCTGTAGAGCGTGATCGCCTGCTCCGGCTGGCCGGCTTCGGCGTGGCAGCGCGCGGCGTGGCCCAGCGCCTGGTAGCGCAGCGGATAGTCCTGGATCTCCCCGGCTGCGGCGTAGCTGATGGCAGCGGCTGCGAAGCGACCAGCATCCTCCTCGGCCTGGCCGATGCGCTGGTAGACGAGCGCCCGCAGCGAACCGGCGGCCGCAGCCGCGGCGGAGCGCCAGGTCTCGAGCGCGGTCTCCAGCTCGCCCAGCTCGGCGCGCAGGCTTCCGGCCTCCAGGAGTGCGAGCGCGGCGGTCGGCGTTCCCGCGTGATCCTCCGCGATGGCCCCATAGCGTTCCGCAAACCGGGTGCGGACCTGCCGGGCTGTCTCCGGGTTGGCGGGCTCGGGGATCTCCAGCGCCGTGAAGTCGCCACCCATGGCCTTGGCGTAGTCCATGCGCGCCTGGTCCAGATCGCTGGCGGCCCGGGCGAGGCGGCTTCCGCTCAGCTGCGACGAGCCCCCCCAGATTGCGGCGACCAGCAGGATCGCGCCGATCGTCAGCAGCAGCGGCCGAGGGTTGTTCGAGACGGCCTCGACGATTCGATCGCCGAGGTGTTCGATCTCCTCGAGCGTCTGGGCCGTCGGGTTGTCGGGCAGGCGTCGCGCCACGGGTCCTCCAGGGCCTCCACGGGAGCGCGGAGTGTATCGGACCGGTGGCGTCTGACTACGCGCCCTCGCGCCGCGAACGGAGCCGCACCCGGATGGGCACGTCCGAGAACCCCAGGTCTGCGCGCAGGCGATTCTCCAGATAGCGACGGTAGTCCTCCTTCACCGCCTTGGAGTCCGTGCAGAACAGCGTGAAGGTCGGCGGAGCCACGCCGGTCTGGGTGGCGTAGAAGAACCGGATCGGGCGCCGGGTCGTGCCCCGCTGGCCCAGGGCCGGCTGGTGTCGCTCCGTGGTGCGCTCCAGCCAGCGGTTCAGTTCGGCCGTCGGGATGCGGCGCTGCGCCTGCTCGTGGAGGGCCTCGACCCGGGCGAAGAGCCGCTCGACGCCGGCCCCGGTGAGGGCCGACACCGCCTGCACGGGAACGTCCGGCAGAAAGCGCAGGCGCCGTGCAATCTCCTCGCGGACGCGCTTCGGGTCGGGACCGTCTTCGCCCCCGACGCGGTCCCACTTGTTGGCTACTACGACCGCGGGGCGCCGCCGCTCGACCAGCATGCCGGCCACACGCGCGTCCTGCTCGACCGCACCTTCGGCGGCGTCCACCAGCAGCAGCGCCACGTCGGCTCGTTCGATGGAGCGCACCGCCATCAGCGCCCCGCCGCGTTCCGCACTCGATTCGCGCCGCCCGTGTCGGCGCAAGCCGGCCGTATCGACCAGGATGTAGGTGCGCCCGTCGCGCTCGAGGCGCAGGTCGATGGAGTCGCGCGTGGTGCCGGGCTCGTCGGAGACGACGACGCGCTCGGTCCCCGCCAGACGATTCACGAGCGAGCTCTTGCCCACGTTGGGGCGGCCCACCACGGCGATGCGGATCGCGTTCGGGTCCTCCGGCTCGGGCTCCGTGGCTGGGGGCAGCTGCGCCACCAGCGCTTCGAGGATCTCGAAGGCGTGGATGCCGTGGCTGGCCGAGACGCCCTCGATCGGCTCGATCCCCAGGGTGTGGAACTCGAGCAGTCGCTCGGCGTGCTTGGGGTGGTCGAGCTTGTTGACGGCGAGGCCCACGGGCTTCTCGGTGCGTCGCAGCTCCGCCGCGATGCGCTCGTCCTCGGGCAGCAGGCCGTCGCGCCCGTCCACCACCAGCAGGATGGCGTCGGCCTCCTCCACGGCCATGCGCGCCTGGGCCTGGACGGCGGCCGGCAGCCCGGCCTCGGCATCGGGGTCGAGGCCCGCCGTGTCCGCCACCAGGACGAGTCGGCCGGCCACCTCGACCGATTCCACGATGCGGTCTCGGGTGAGGCCCGGAGTGTCCTCGACGAGCGCGCGGCGCGTGCCCGCATAGCGGTTGAAGAGCGTCGACTTGCCCACATTGGGGCGACCGACGATCGCGATGATGGGGAGATCGGGCGGCGACATGAACGGGACGGGGGGGACTGCGGGGGCCCGCAGAGTACCCCGGCCCTCCCCTGCCGCAACCAGGCGCCAGATGGCAAGACCCCGGCCAAACCGCTGTCGCTGCGCGCCTTTGCTTGACAGCGGATGCGCCGCGCCTCTAGGCTGCTTCGGGGCCGGAGCCTTGCGCCGGCCCACTGGAGGGGGACACGTGGAAACCATCGACGCCAACCCGCTGCGACGGGGCATCGCCACCGCACTTCTCTTCGCGTTCCTGCTGGCGCCGTCGCCTGCGCTGGCCGGCGCCCAGACCCTGAAGCGTGGCTTCGGCAACATCGTCCAGGCGCCCGTCGACATCGTCCTCGCGCCGATCACGGTCGGGATCGTCCAGTACCGCAACATGACCAACGTGGACGACACGACCGGCGTACGCATCTTCTACGCGCTTCCCGGCTACCTCTGGCTCGTCGGCCTGACCTGGGGCGCGTCCATGCTGCGCTGCTTTGCCGGCTTCCTGGAGTTCGTCCCTGGCTTGTTCCTCGTCTTCACCAACGCAGAGATGGACCCGATGTTCGCGCCCACCGAGCGAGGCGAAGGCGTGATCTGGGACTACCCGACCGTGGTGATGGACTTCAAGCTCGGCGTCGA
>CAXMOD010000093.1:0-4788 GCA_964194905.1 uncultured Desulfobacterales bacterium
TCGGAGCGCGTGCGCGTCCCGCTCGACCCGAAGCTTTCCGCCCGAGAGAACATGGAGGCGCTGTTCAAGCGCTACCGAAAGCGCGCGCGCTCGGCTGAGCCCGTGGCGGGGCAGATCGCCGAGGTGGAGGCGCAGCTGGCGGAGAACGCGGCGCTGGAGGAGGAGCTAGGCGCGGCAGCCGGAGATCCGGCGGCGCTGGCTGCGCTGGCGGAGCGACGCGAAGTGAAGCGGCGGCTGGCGCGCTTTGCACCACGCCCGGCGCCGGCTGGGTCCGCGAAGAGGCCCCGCGGCCCCAGGTCCAACCTTCCCTCGCGCCTGAAGCCGCGTCGCTACGCCACGGCGGGAGGCCTGGAGGTGTGGGTGGGACGCAGCGACGAGGGGAACGACCGCCTCACGATGAGGCTCGCGCGCGGAAACGACCTGTTCCTCCACCTCGACGGATCACCCGGGAGCCACGTCGTGCTTCGCACCGAGGGGCGAAACGACCCGCCGCCCGACGCCCTGCTCGACGCCGCAGAGCTGGCCGTCCACTTTTCCAAGCAGCGCGATGTCACCCGCGCCGACGTGCACGTGGTGCCGATCAAGAACGTGTCGAAACCGCGCGGCGCCAAGCCGGGTCTGGTGTACGTCACCGGGGGGCGCAGCGTGCAGCTCCGGCGGGACCCGGCGCGCCTGCGCCGGGTTCTGGGGGCGAGGTTGGACGACACCGACTAAAGTGGAGGGTCCCCCGCCGTGCGCGGGGTAGGGGTGGAAGGCCGTTGCTACTCGATCTGGGGCAGCTCATCGTCGGTCTGGTGCTGCTGGTCGGTGGCGCGGAAGCGCTGGTCCGCGGCGGCTCCGGCCTGGCGCGCGACATCGGCGTGTCGCCCCTCGTGGTCGGCCTCACCGTGGTGGCGTTCGGCACCAGCGCCCCGGAGCTGGCGGTCAACCTGGACGCCTCGTTGCGCGACCAGGGCGAACTCTCCTTCGGCAACATCATCGGCTCGAACATCGCCAACATCGGCCTGGTCATCGGGATCTTCGCGTTTCTGCGGCCCATCCCGGTGGAGGGCACCATCATCCGGCGCGAGGTGCCGATGATGATCGCGGCGACGCTGATCGCGTCGGTGATGGCCGTGGGCATCGGCAAGGTGCTGCCCCGCGCGTTCAGTCGCGGCGAGGGCGTGATCCTGCTGCTGCTGTTCTGCACCTTCCTGTACTACACGGTCTCGGACGTGTTCCGGCAGCGCGCGTCGGACCCTTTCGTGGTGCAGACGGGCCTGTCCACGCCCAGCCGCTTCTGGGGGTCGCTGCGTCTCAACGTGGCGATGACGATCCTCGGACTGGTCGTCCTGGTCGGCGGGGCGGAGTTCACGGTGCAAGCAGCCGTCGGTCTCGCCGAGGCCTTCGGCGTCTCCCAGGCGCTGATCGGGCTGACGCTAGTCGCGCTGGGCACCAGTCTCCCCGAGCTGGTCACGGGCATCGTGGCTGCTCTGCGCGGGCAGAGCGACCTTGCCGTCGGCAACATCGTCGGCTCCAACATCTTCAACCTGCTCTTCATCCTAGGCATCAGCACCATCATGCGTCCGGTTCCGGTTCCGACGGGAGGTCTGTGGGACCTGCTGGTCCTGTGTTTGCTCTCGGTCCTGCTCCTGTTCATGTGCCTCTCGCACCGCCAGCAGATCATCCGTCGCGAGGCGGTGGTGCTTCTGGGCATCTACGTGACCTACATCAGCGCGCGCGCTCTGTCTCTGTGAGCGGGGCCGCGGAGGGAGGGAATCCATGCGAGGACGTGTCTTCGGCCTATTGCTGGGGGCCGCCGTGTTGGGCGGGTGCCAGACCAAGCCGCCTGTGGTGAACGTGGCGGCGCAGCCCTGCGAGTGCGCGTGCAGCTATCGCGCGGTGGTGCCCCAGATCGGCAAGGGCTGCTGGGTGCAGAACGACGTGCTGGTGTGCCCGCTGGTGAAGCGCACCCTGGAGATCGAGCCTGCCTACCCTGACGCGGACCCGCGCTGCGAGAAGCAGGAAGACGGAAGCCTGCGCTGCGAAGTCGAGCAGTAGCCACCCGCGGAGTCGTTCTAGTCCCCTCAGTCAACTCGCCGTGTGCGGTAGCTGTGGATGAGGGCGGGTAGGACGAGCAGGTTGCAGGCCAGCATGAAGACCATCCCGGCTACCAGCAGGGTGCCCAGGCCAGCCAGACCCTGGTGCGCCGAGAGGGCGAGGCTGCAGAAGCTGGCGATGGTGGTGAGCGCGCTGTAGAAGACGGCCCGCGCTGTCTGGCTCTCGGTCAGCTCCGCGCCATCGCCGCGGGCGTGCAGGCCCCGGTGCACCAGGTGGATGCCGCTGTCCACGCCGACCCCGAGCAGCAGCGGGATCACGATCAGGTTGGCGAAGTTGAAGGTCATGCCCATCGCCCAGATGGCGGCAGCCGTGAGCGAAGCGCCCAGGAGCAACGGCGCCAGGGCCATTCCCACTTCGGCGGGCTTCCGCCAGAGCACCAGCAGCAAGCTGGAGATGAGGAACAGCGAGAGCATCAGTGCGGTGCGGAACGAGCTCGACGTGGCGCGGCCCAGCTCGACCAGGTTGGTCGCCAGTCCCGTCGCCACCGGCTCCACCTCGCGCACCGCGTCCACGAAGCGGATCAATGTTTCGCCGTCACTCGCGTCCTCGCTGGGAAATACCTGCACTCGCGCGCTGCCGTCGGCGGCCAGCATGCGTCGCCGGATCTGGGAGGGCAGGTCGTCGAGGCCGAAGGGCTCCGGGCGCGCGGCGCGCTGGAGGCGCGCGAGCTGCGCCGGCAGGCCGCCCAGCAGGATCTCCTCCAGGCTGGCCAGCGCCGCGTCGGGCTGGGGATCCTGCTCCACTCGCTCCAGGAAATCGCCCAGACGCTTGCGCAAGCGCAGAGCGCTCGAAGCCAGATGCGAGGGTGAGCGCCCCAGCCATTCCTGGTCGAGGTATGTGTAGAGTTCGCGAAGCGCCTCGACCTGCTCAGCCACGGGCAGAGGCGCGCGGCGTGTGAGAGGGGGCGGCACGTCCAGGAGCAGGGCCAGGTCCTCGAGGATCTCCAGCTTCTCGTCCTGGTCGCCGGGCACGTAGTCGGCCAGGGTGACGGCCCGGTCCACCTCGGGCAGCTCGCTCAGGCGTTCGGCCAGCGCCTGCGCGCTGGCGAGGTCGGGCTGCCTCAGGTCGGCGTGCCAGGGCGTGGTGGAGGCACTCTGCTGGAGGTCCTGGAACGCCTGCACCGACTCGGTGTCCGGGTTCCGCATCTTCACCACGTCGGAGTAGAAGCGCAGCTGCGGGAAGGCCAGGATCGAAGCGATGCCGAGCACGGCGGCCACGCTCAGCGTCGCGCGCGGGTGATGTTCCGCCGCGGCGAGACCGGGCAGGTGGAAGGGCTTCGCAACCTGGGGCCAGTCCTGCTTTTCCGCCACCCACAGCCGCACCAGGGCGGGGTACAGCGTGACGGTGAGGGAGAAGATGATGAACATGCCGGTCCCGGAGATGAGACCCAGCTCGCCCGCTCCTCGGAAGTCCGTGGGGACGAATGCGAAGAAGCCGATCGCGGTGGTCAGCGTGCAGATCGTCAGCGCGCTCCCGACACGCATCAGCGCGTCGCGCATGGCGCCAGCGTGCTCGAGTCCGCGCCGGCGCAGGTCCTCGTAGTGCACGCCCAGGTGTACTGCGAAATCGATTCCGAGGCCGACGAAGAGCACGGCGAACGCGATCGACACGAGATTGACCCTGCCGATGGCGAATGTGGCGAACGCGGAGGTCCACACCAGGCCGGTCACCAGGGTGATGAGCGACGAGAACATGAGTCGCCAGGAGCGCAGCGCCACGTAGAGGATCCCGCAGATCGCCAGCGCCGATGCCGCGCCGGCCACAAAGATGTCACGGATGAGCCCGCTCATCTCCTCGTAGTTGAGCGCCGGGTTGCCCGTCACCCGCACGCGCAAGGCGCGCTCGGGCATTTGCAGATCGGCGACGGCCTCGCGGATGGCGACGATCGAAGCCTCGGCCGAGAACACGCTGGCGTAGTCGAGGATGGGCTCCGCGATGATGACGGTCCGAGCCGACGGGTCGATCGGCGAGCCTCCCACCAGCACGTCCTCCCAGGAGACGCGCACGGGGTACTCGTCGTAGACTTCGACCGTGGCGCGGGAGACTTGATCCAGCACCGCCGGCCAGTCGCGCACGGCGTTCTCCGAGTCGACACTGTCGAGACCCATCCGAATGAGCCGAGCCAGGTTGGAGATGCTCGGGTCTGCAGTCATCTCCGCGAGGAGGGGCTGCACCTCGGCCATGCGGTCGATCAGCGCGTCGAGTTCCTCAGGGCTGCGGTAGAGAAGCCCGTTGCGGGCGAAGAACTCGCCCTCGCCCGGGACGAAGACCTCGGAGAAAGCGTCGCGCCGCGCGCTCAAGCGCTCGGCCAGCTCGAGGGCGCCGTCCCGGACCAGCTCCGGCGTGTCGCCGTCCACGACCACCAGGAGCGACTCGTCGAGGGTGGGGAAGTGCTCCGAGAACGAATCCCAGATCTGCCGTATGGGCAGATCGTCGGCGAGGAGCTGGCGGTAGTCGGTGTTGACGCCCAGCCCGTGCACGGCGTAGGCGCCGAGGATGGCGGTGACCCCCAGCGACACGCCGAACACGCGGCGCGCGCGTGCCGCCACCGCCTCGGCCCACCACGCGAGCGCCGCTCCGATCCGCTCTTCGAGACGGCTCACGGAGCCAAGAGTGGCCTAGTGACGTGCAGGACGCACGTCGGTCGTGGCCGCGCGGGCTCAGTCTGTGTGACCGATCGGCTTGCCC
>CAXMOD010000094.1:0-7924 GCA_964194905.1 uncultured Desulfobacterales bacterium
CGCAAGGTGCGCCGCTTCGCCGAGCTGTGCGACATCTTCCACCTCCCGGTGCTGAGCCTCGTCGACGAGCCCGGCTTCATGATCGGCGGCGAGGCGGAGCGCGCCGGCACGATCCGCTACGGGATGGAGGCGATGTTCGCGGTCTCCCAGACACGCGTGCCGTGGTGCGCGGTTCTCCTGCGAAAGAGCTTCGGCGTGGCCGCCGGCATCCACCTGGGCCGTGAGTCGACGGTGCTGGCGTGGCCGTCGGCGCAGAGCGGCGCGCTCCCGGTGGAGAGCGGGGTCGCCCTCGCCTACCGGCGCGAGATCGAAGAGGCGGCCGACCCCGAGGCCCGCCGCCGGGAGCTGGAGGACGAGATCGCGGCCGGCCAGTCCGTCTTCCCGCGGGCCGAGGACTTCGGCGTCCACGACCTGATCGATCCACGCGACACGCGGCCGACACTGTGCGCCTGGCTCGACGACGCACAGCCCGCCCTGCGCAGCGAGGTGGGTCCGCGCCTCTATTCTCCACGGCCCTGAGATAGAATCGCGCACCCGATGAACCGAAGAGGATCCCCGATGAACTGGACTACGGGAATGGCCACGCTGGCAGTCTTGATTCCGCTCGTGGCCTGCGCCACGGGCGATGTCCCCAGCCGCCTGGAGCGCCTCTATCCGCTGGGCCAGGCGCCGCCCCCGGACAGCGTCGAGATCCGCTTCGTGCGCGCCCTCCCCATCGAGAAGCTGGCCTCGCGCTACGCCGAAAACGCCATGGAACGGATCGGGACGCTGGACACGACCCTCGCCACCGAGTTCTACGCTTACGACGCCTCGCGGCCGATGGGCGTCGGGGTAGGCCTCCACGTCAACCGGCGCTGCGACTACGTGCTGGTGGACTCGGAGCGCCGCGTGATCGGCGCCTTCCGCGTACAGGAACTCTGCTGAGCCGCCGGCCGCACTAGCGGCGCTTGTACTTGGGCTCACGCTCCTCGGCTCGGGCGGCCTTCATCTCCGCGTAGTCGTGGGAGGCGAAGACCATGGACTGGGTGAGCGCCTCCTCCTGGATGGAGCGCTTCACCAGCGGGTCGCCCATGCGGCCGAGGGTGCGTCGGAACATCTTCACGGTGAAGGCCGGCGCCTTGGCAATCAGGTGGGCGATTTCGAGCACCGTGGCGTCGAGCTCGTCGTCGGAAACCACCCGGGACACGATGCCGTGGCGGAGCGCTTCCTCGGCGTCGAGCACGCGCCCCGTGAGCGCGAGGTCTACCGCCAGGCCGTGGCCGGCCATCTGGAAGAGCCGCGCGGTGCCGCCCGTATCGGGCACCACGCCGTGCAGCACTTCCGGGAGGCGCATGCGCGCACTCTCTCCGGCGACGCGCATGTCGCAGAGCAGCGCGCGCTCGAAGGAGCCGCCGATCACCCATCCCTTCAGGGCCGCGATGATCGGCGCCGGCATGCTGAAGAACTGCTGGGTGCCGCTATGGCCGCGCTCGATGAAGTCGAGGTCGCTGATGTCCTCCGTGCGCACGCCGAGCTCGGTGGTGTCGCGCCCCGACGAGAACGACTTCCCATTGCCCCGCCACACGACGGCGCGCACGTCGTCGCGGGCGTGCAGCTCGCCCAGCACCTCCCAGAGGCGCGCGTCCATCTCGTCGTTGGCGGCGTTGTGCTTCTCGGGGCGGTTGTTGGTCATGATGGCCACCGGCCCGTCGAACTCCAGCAGGATCGTTTCGCTCGGCATGCTCGCCCCTCTAGCGCCCCTTGAAGACGGGCGCGCGTTTCTCCTGGAAGGCCCGAACGGCCTCCACGTAGTCGTCGGTCCCCGCACCTTCGACCATGCGCTCGGCCTCCACCTCGAGGCAGGAGGGCAGGTCTTCGCGCAGCGCACGGTTGAGGTTCTGCTTCATGTACTGGAGTGCGATGGGCGGCCCCGCCGCGATGCGCCTGGCCCACTCGAAGGCCTCCTTGGCCAGCTCGGCGTCGGGCACCACCCGATTCACGATGCCGAGCGCCTCGCAGGTGCGCGCGTCCACACGCTCGGCCAGATAGAAGAGCTCGCGTGCCTTGGCCGTCCCCACGAGCTGGGTCAGGAACCAGCTGCCGCCGTAGTCGCCCGAGAGTCCCAGCCGCGCGTACGACGTGGTGACGAAGGCGCTCTCGGCGGCGATGCGCAGGTCGGCCGAGAGGGCCAGGGAGAATCCCGCCCCGGCCGCCGCGCCGGGCAGCGCCACCACCACCGGCTTGGACAGGGTGTGGATCGCGAGCGGGATGCCGTGTTCCCACTGAAGCTGGCGCTGGCGCTCCTCCGGGGAGGGCGGCTTGCCGTCGCGCGCCATCATCTTGGTGTCGCCGCCGGCGCAGAAGGCCCGCCCAGCGCCGGTGAGGAGCACGCAGCCCACCCGCTCGTCGTCGCCCAGCTCCGGAATCAGACGCACGAGAGTGCGCTTCATGTCGAGTGTCAGCGCGTTCCGCGCTTCGGGGCGGTTGAGCGTGACCACTCCCACGCGGTCCTCGACGCGGCACAGGATCTCGTCGCCGCCGGTCTCGATGCGAAGAGGTTCTTCGCTCACCCTGCCTCCAGCCCGGGTTCAGATATGGCTATGCTACCGCGACGGCGCCGCCCAGGTGTCGCCAGGAGTGGAGCATGGGACTTCCGGAGCCGCCCAACACCGGCGCCAGCGCCCTTCCCAAGGGGACCTTCGGCGGCACGAACGTCGTCGTGACCGGCGGCGGTACCGGCCTCGGCAAGGCCATCGCCGTCGAGTTCGCGCGGCTTGGCGCCGCCGTGGCCATCCTCTCGCGCAGCTCCGAGCACCGCGCGGCAGGCGTTGCCGCCGTGGAGAAGGTGGGCGCGCTCGGCGCGGAGGCCGAGTGCGACGTCCGCAAACCCGAGAGCGTGGCCGCCGCCTTCGACAGCGTCGAGGCGACGTTGGGTCTGCCGGACGTCCTGGTGAACAACGCGGCCGGAAACTTCCCCGTGCCGGCCGAGGACCTCTCGCCCAACGGCTGGCGGGCGGTGGTGGAGATCGTGCTCGGGGGCACGTTCCTGTGCTCGCGCGAGTTCGGACGGCGCCACATCGCGGCCGGCACCCCGGGCAACATCATCAACATCGGCGCTTCCTACGCCTGGACGGGCGGCCCCGGCTTCGCCCACTCGTCGGCGGCCAAGGCCGGCGTGAAGAACCTCACCGAAACCCTCGCAGTGGAGTGGGCGCCGTACGGGATCCGCGTGAACAGCCTCGTGCCCGGCCTCTTCCCCCACGAAGACGAGAGCGATGACATCGGCGGCGTGCCCGGGCGCGGCGACGCGATGCGCGAGGAGACGAGCTGTCCGGCTGGTCGGACCGGCCGGCGCCGAGAGCTGGGCTGGGCGGCCACGTACCTGGCCTCGCCCTTCGCGGCGTACGTGACGGGACACACCCTCGTGATCGACGGCGCCAACTGGCAGCGCCGCGCCATGCTCCAGCCGGAGTTCGTGCCGATCCGCGAGCAGCTCGGCAGGGACCCGTTCGAGAGCTGAGCTCACTCCCCGTCGAGAACGCTGGCCGCTACCAGCTCCTCCAGGTAGGCGGCGTCCCACCAGGTGATCTGGAGCTGCTTGGCGCGCCGGAAGAAGAGCTGGATGTCGTACTCGATGGTGAAGCCGACGCCGCCCCACACCTGCTGGCACATCGCGGTCGTGTCCCGGTAGGTCTGGCAGGCGAAGAGCTTGGACATGGGCGCGAGCCGCTCGAAATCCTTGCCCGCATCGCGCGCCCAGGCGGCCTCGTAGACGAGAGTCCTCCCGCCGTCGATGTTCGTGGCCGCATCTGCCAGATAGTGGGAGATCGCCTGGAAGGCGCCCAGCGGCTTGTCGAACTGCTTGCGCTCCTTCGCGTAATCGACGGTGATCTCGAGAGCCTTCTCGGCGCCGCCGATGGCCTGGGCCGCCAGCAGCACGATCCCGTCGAGCATGGCCCGGTGCCAGACGTCCCAGCCGCCGGCGATGCGGTCTGCTTCGGGAACACGCACGCCGTCGAAGGTGACCTGGTATTGGGTATCCGAGGCCATGCTCTTCTGCTGCTCCAGGAGCACACCGTCGGCAGCCGGATCCACCAGCAGGAGCTCGACACCGTCGTCGCCGCGGGCCAGCACCAGCAGGCGCGCGGCAGACGAGGCAAAGGGCACGTGGCGCTTCACGCCGTCGAGCACCCAGTGGTCGCCATCGCGACGCGCCGGGAGCGCCACGCCCTGGGGCCCGAAGCCGCGATCGGGCTCGTGCCACGCGGGAGCCAGGATGGCCTCGCCCGACGCCACCTTCGAGAGCCACGTACCCTTCTGGGCGTCGCTTCCCGCCGCGGCGAGAACGCCCCCGCACATGACCGCGCTCGGGAAGTGGGGCGTGGGCGCCAGCGCCCGCCCCAGCTCCTCGTACACGATGGCCGCTTCGAGCAGGCCCTGGCCGCCGCCACCGTGAGACTCGGGCAGCAGGAGCCCGGTCAGGCCGAGCTCGCCCAGCTGCTTCCACAGCTCGGCCGGATAACCGGTGGGGTCGTCCTCCACGGCGCGCACCACGTCGAGCGAGGCGTACTCGGTGCAGAGGCCCCGCACCATGTCGCGCAACATGTGCTGCTCTTCGCTGAAGTCCAGGTCCATTCCGGTCTCCTCGGGCGCGGAATTCCTACCGCTTCCTTACGGCTTCCAGGAATCGCCGCGCCGCTTCCAAGGGTTGTCGCCTTCGCGCGTGGGCAGGGCCACGCGCGCTTCGCACTCGGTCGTGGTCTTCTCGCCGACGCTGAGCCAGAGCTTCAGGTTCACCCAGCCGCAGCCCGCGTCGTCGGTCTCCACTCCCTCGACGCGGCCGTGGAAGACCATGGTGTCCGCGGGAAAGACCGAGTCCTTCATGCGGAAACGGATCTTGCCGAGCCGCCCGGTGGGACCGGTCCAGTCCGTGACGTAGCGCTCGAAGTACGCCGCGTTGTGTGGGGTGTTGACGAAGATGTGACGCGTGCCGTTGCGCTCCTGGGCGAAGTCCTTGTCGTGGTGCATCGGTCGCCAGTCGCGACTGGCCAGCGCACCGAGCACCACCGCCGTCGGGGTGACCTCGATCGCCAGCTCGGGGAGCGTTTCCCCCACCCGCACCTCGTCCAGCGTGAGCCCGCTGGTCATGACTCGCCCCTCTTGTAGCCGAAGCCCGTGTAGGTCTCGGTACCGACCCACGTGCCGTTCTGGTTCACGTACACCACGTCGATCACCCAGAAGCGGCCCGCCCCCAGCTTCGTGGTCTTCGGTTCGGACACCGAGCGCAGCACCTGCCAGGTCTCGAGCCGATCGCCGGGGCGCACGGGCTCGCCGAAGGTGATGGTGTTGTCCGTCATCACCGCCTCCGGAAGCCCGAGCTTCTCCTTCAAGTCGAAGTGCACCTGGAGCGGTTGCGCCTGCTCGGTGCGCCCGGGCGCCCAGTAGTGGGGCCGGAACCAGACCGAGATCATCGTGGGCGGGGCGATCCAGCCGTCCGTGAGCTCGTTCGCCGTCTTCTCGTCCCAGAAGAGCGGGTTGCCGTTCTCGACGGAGGCACACGTGGTGAACACGTAGCCGCGCTCCACGTCGAACTCGCCCTCGACCTGGTAGCGCTTCTCGCCGATCCAGCCCCGGACCTCCTCCGGCAGGTCACCCTGTACGTCGGCCGCGCCGCTCATGACACCACTCCTTCGTTTCTCATGCGGTCGATGCGCTCCGCGGCGAAGCCGGCCTCTCGCAGGAGTGCGTCGGTGTCCGTCTCGTCGGACCCGCGCAGCATCACCTTGCCTTCGGGGCGGCGCATCCCGGCGAGCACCGGGCCCACCTGGCGGAAGCGCCCGTGCTCCGGATGGCTCGCCTCGCAGAAGACGCCGCGGGCCGTGAACTGGGCATCGTCCGCCAGCTCCGCGATCGAGTAGACCGGCGCCACGCAGGTGTCGGCCGCTGCCAGCTCGGCCACCCAGTCGTCGCGGTCGCGCGCGGCGAACGCCGCGCGCAGGTCGTCGCGAATCTCGTCCTGCACCGCATCGTCGGTCTGGTGCGGGACCCACTTGGCCAGGCCCAGAGCGCCGCACAGGTTGGCCCAGAAGTGGGGCTCGATGGCGCCCACCGCCAGCCACTTGCCGTCACGTGCGCGGTAGGTGTCGTAGAACGCGTAGCGTCCCGTCAAGACGCCCTGGCGCGGGCCGGGCTCCGCGCCCGTGGCCAGGTGCTCGTCGATGGCCAGCGCCATCAGCGAGAGCACTCCCTCGGCCACCGAGACGTCCAGATACTCGCCTTCACCGTTCTTCTCGCGGCGCAGCAAGGCCGCCAGGATCGCGATCACCGCGTGCATGCCGCCCGCAGCGCTGTCCGCCACCGTGGCGCCCGGGATGGGCGGCTTGCCGTCCTCGCTCGGCTCCGAGCACGCCAGGTAGCCGCCCACCGCCAGGTAGTTGAGGTCGTGGCCGGCGTAGCGCGCCGCCGGGCCGTCCTGGCCGAAGCCGCTGGTGGCGCAGTAGACGATACGCGGGTTGACGGCGCGCACCGCGTCCCAGCCGATGCCCAGGCGGTCGACGACGCCGGGACGGAAGCTCTCCAGCACGACGTCGGCGCCCTCGGCCAGGCGCAGGAACGCCTCCACCCCGTCGCCGCTCTTCAAGTCGAGGCGCACACGCTTCATGCCTCGCTGGCCGGCGTAGGCGTGGAACACCGGTTCGATCTGCACGCCGCTCTTGCGGGGCGGCGCGCCGATCTTCACTACCTCGGCGCCGTAGTCCGCCAGTGTGCGCGCGCAGCGCGCCGCCGGCCCGACCGTCGAGAAGTCGAGCACGCGAACGCCGTCGAGTGCTGCCGCAAGGGCCATCGGCTCGCCTAGAAGTTCTTGGGCAGGCCGAGGCCGCGGCGCGCGATGATGTTCTTCTGGATCTCGGAGGCGCCGCCGCCGATCGTATCGATGACCGAGTAGCGGTAGCTCATCTCCGGCCGCCCACGCAGCGGCGCACCGGCCGTGTGCACGCGGTACTGTCCGTCCACTCCGGCCAGATCGATCATCGCGTTGCCCACGCGTTGGGAGAGCTGTGTGGCGAAGAGCTTGTACTTGGAAGCGTCCACCGTCGGCGGCTTCTTGCCCACCTGGCCCGCCACGTGCACGAATTTCAATCCCAGCACGCGCGCCACCTCGGCCTCGGCCGCGAGCCGCGCAATGCGGCTGCGCACGCCGGCGTCGTTGCGAAGCGGCTCGTCGTCCCGGGTGGCCTCCTTCACGTAGTCCACCAGCTCCTCCAGCCGCTGCTCGGTCGGCGAGTAGGTGAACATCGTGAAGCGCTCCAGGTCGAGCGCTTCGGAGATGTAGCCGAAGCCGCTGCCCTGGTTGCCCACCAGGTACTCGTCCGGCACGAAGACGTCGTTGAAGAACACGTCGTTTGTGAGCTCGTCGCCAATGGTTGCGACTCCCCGCACCTCGAGCCCTTCGTGGTCCATCGGAATCAGGAAGAGGCTGATGCCGTCGTGCTTCTTCGCCTCCGGATCGGTGCGCGCGCCGACCCAGTACCAATCCGCGAAGTGCGCCGAGGTGGTCCAGGTCTTCTGCCCGTTCAGGTTCCAGCCGCCTTCCACCTTGTCCGCCTTGAGCTGCATGTTGGCGGCGTCCGAGCCCGCCTGGGGCTCGCTGTAGCCCACCGCGAACTCCACCTCGGCGTTCAGGATCTTGGGCAGGAAGTCCTGCTTCAGCTTGTCGCTGCCGTGGCGGATCAGCGTCTTGCCGATGATGCCGACGCCCTTGCCGATCTGCGGGCAGCCGCGCCGCGCCAGCGCCTCATTGAGGATGTACTCGTAGATGCCCGGCTTCTCCTGCCCCCCCAACTCACGCGGCCAGGTCATGCCGAGCCAGCCGCGCTCGGCCAGCTTCTTCATGAACCCTCGCCGTTCGGGCGTATCCACGATCTGGGCCATGTTTTCGCGGCAC
>CAXMOD010000095.1:0-3476 GCA_964194905.1 uncultured Desulfobacterales bacterium
ACTTCGAAGTCGGCGATGACGCCGTCCTTCATCGGCCGGATCGCAACGATGTTGCCGGGCGTGCGTCCCAGCATCTCCTTGGCTTCGCGTCCCACGGCGCGCACGCGGTCGGGACCGCGTCCGTCCTTCGTGACGGCAACCACGCTCGGTTCGGACATCACGATGCCCTGGCCCTTGGCATACACGAGCGTGTTGGAGGTCCCCAGGTCGATCGCCAGGTCGTTGGAAAAGAGCCCGAGAATCTTGTTCAGGACCAAGGAGGCCCTCCCATCGGCGTGTGGGGCTGGTGGCTGGGATGTTTCGCAACGCCGAGCATAACTCGTTGATTCCACAACACGTTTCGGCCGGGGGAGGCCTCGGCCATGCTACCAGCCGCCCCCACGGGCAGCAAGCGGATAAACCCCCTCCTCGGCGGCGTCTGTTTCTCCAAGGGACATTGCTCCGCGAGGGCGACCTCCTACCCTTCCGCCCGTGCTGGATGTCATTCGCCGTGGCCGCAGGTGGGGAACCGCGATCTTGATCGTCCTGGTCGGCGGCGTGTTCGTCGCCTACATCGGGCTGGGTGGTCCCATGCAGTGCAACCAGAGCGCCGCCGTGGTCCAGGTCGGGGACACCTTCTTCTACCGGGACGACTTCCAGCGGGCCCTGTACCAGCAGGAGACCTACCTGCGCGAACGTGTGGGCGACGCCTACGACGCCCGAGCCGCCGCGGAGTGGCTCCAGCAGACGACGGCCAACGCACTGATCTCCGAGGCGATCATGGCCGAGGAGGCCCGGCGCCTGGGCCTCCTCGTGAGCCGCGAGGCGATCCGCTCCCTGGTCTTGAACGACCCCTCCTTCCGAGGGGAGGCCGGCGGCTTCGACAAGGAGAATTACGACCGCTACGTCTCGTACGAGTTCGGCACCGAGAAGGCCTACCTCCAGAACATGGAGCAGCGCCTGCAGGCCCGCCGGCTCGCGCAGCTCCTGCGCGCCTCCTTCCACGTCTCCGAGGCCGAGGCCCGGGACGCTGCGCTCTACGCCGGCGAAGAGGTCCGCCTGGGCTACGTGACCTTCGACGCGACCGCAGGCCTCGACGCCTCGGCCCTTTCGGACGAGGAAGTGGCCGCCTGGGCGGAGACCCATCCGCAGGCCATCGAGGCCCGCTACGCCGAGCGCAGCGGCGAGTTCGACCAGGAGGAGGCCGTCCGGGCCCGCCACGTGCTGGTGCAGCTCTCCCCGACCGCGACTGCCGAAGAGGAGGCGACTGCCCGGGAGAAGGCCGATGCCGTGCTGGAGCGCCTGCGCGCCGGCGAGGACTTCGCCGCGGTGGCCGAGGAGGTCTCCGACGATCCGGGCTCCAAGGAGCGCGGCGGCGACCTGGGCTTCTTCTCCCGCGGCCAGATGACGCCACCTTTCGAGGAGGCCGCCTTCGCGGCGGCCCAGGGCGAGCCGGTGGGTCCGGTGCGCTCGGACTTCGGCTTCCACGTGATCCTCGTGGAAGAGCACCGCGAAGGCGGGACCAGCGGCCTGCTCGACGCCCGCGACGGGCTGGCTCGCGAGCTGCTGGCCGAGGAGCGCGCGCGGGACGCGGCGCGGGAGAAGGCCGAGGAGCTACGCGCGTCCGTGGCGCAGGGCGCCAGCCTGGAGGGCGCGGTGCGCAACGCGGACCTCACCCTGGAGCGCACCGGTTGGCTCCAGCGCCGCCCGGACGGCTTCATCGCCGGGCTCGGCGCTTCGCTGCCGCTCCAGGACGCGGCCTTCGCGCTGCAGCCCGCAGCACCCAGTTCGGACCGCATCTTCGAGGTCCAGGGCAAGCTGGCGCTCATCCAGCTGCTGGAACGGCGCACGCCCGAGGACGAGAAGCTGGCGGAGGCCACCCTCGTGGCCCGCCAGCGACTGCAGGAAGGCGCCCAGGGTCAGGCGCTGTCAGCGTGGATCGACAGCCGACACAAGAAGCTCACCGCAGCCGGCGAAGTCTTCATCAACTTCTCGGCTCTGGACAACCCTTAGCCGGTCCTTCGTCCTCGCTGATCGCTCGGACTCGGGCACCGGCACTTCGTTCGCCTACGGCTCACTGCGCGCCGGCAGCCTGGGGGCTGCGGGCTTGCCGGACTCTCGCCCGTCCTTTCGGTCTTCGGCGGGCTTAGCCGACTTCGGCGATGGCTTCGGCGGCGGCGAACTCGGCGAGGTCTTCGCCGAACATCGAGGAGCGCAGCTTGGCCAGCGCGCGGGCCTCGAGCTGGCGCACGCGCTCGCGCGAGAGCCCCAGCTTCGTCCCGATCTCTTCCAGCGTGTGGTCCTCGCTGCCCGCCATCCCGAAACGCCAGCGCAGGATGTTGCGCTCACGCTCGGAAAGCGTCTCGATGGATCGCTGGGTGATCATCTGCAGGCGCTGGTGGTCGATCTCGCCCACCGGCGACTCGATGTTCTTGTCCTCGACGAAGTCGCCCACCACCTTGCTGTCGGTCCCACGCACCTCGGACTCGAGGCTGACGGGATCGCGGGTGATGCTCTCCAGATTCTCCGCCTGGGCGACGTCCATCCCCAGCTTGGCGGCCACCTCCTTGGGAGTCGGCCGGCGGCCGAGCTGCGTCTGCAGCGCGCTGGCCGCGCGGTTGTAGCGCAGCAGCGAGTCGTGCATGTGGCTCGGGATGCGGATCGTCCGCGAGTGATTCTGGATCGCCCGGATCAACGCCTGGCGGATCCACCACAGGGCGTACGTCGAGAACTTGTGGCCCCGCGTGTAGTCGAACTTCTCGACGGCGCGGATCAGTCCCAGGTTGCCCTCCTGGATGAGGTCCTGGAACGTGATGCCCATGTTCCGGTAGTCCTTGGCGATCGCGACCACGAGCTTCAGGTTGTGGCGCACGAAGGTGTTCTTCGTACCGTCCATCCGCTCCCAGGCCTCTTCCGCCCACGAGTACGCCTTGAAGAACTCGGCGGCGGGCATGCCCACCGTGGCTTCCAGCCCCGCCTTGTTGCGCGAGCTGCGCAGGCGGCGCCGCGTGTCGGCCAGCTTGCGGCGGATCTTGCCGAAGAGCACCAGCGACAGGTCCGCGGCCTTCAGCCTGCGGGCCATCAGCTTCTCGAGACGCGCGGCCTCGGCAGCGTCGCCGGCTTCGCGGGCGGCGGCGTGGCGCTCGAGCGCGCGCGCGGCCGAGCCCGCGCACTTGTCGACGTTCGCGGTCAGCTCGGCACCACCCTCGGAACCGCTGCCGAAGGCTTCGGAGAGCTTGCCGGTCACACGACCGTTGCTACGGGTGTCCTGCCAGACATCGACGACCACGCGCACGGCGAACGGAATCGCCAGCACACGCTCCTGGAACTCGCGCGTCGCGACCTCCAGCTCCTTGGCGAGGAGGCCTTCCTCCTCCCGCGTGAGAGTCGCGATGTCGGCGATGTCCTGGAAGTAGGCCTCTAGGCTTTGCATCGTCCAACTCCTTGTCCAGATCCAGGTCCAAATCCTGGTCCAGATCCTTGTCCAAATCGCATCG
>CAXMOD010000096.1:0-30947 GCA_964194905.1 uncultured Desulfobacterales bacterium
GCACCGCCGGGGCCGAGGTCCACTCGCTCATCCCAACCCGACCTATCCCGAACCCCCGGGGCTAGGACGCCTTGCGCCCCGCCAGCCACTCGTCCAACGGAACCAGGCGCCCGCGGACCTCGTCCGGCTCGCGCATGTAGACCCAGAAGGAGCGCCGGGCGTAGTGGGCGCGCAGCGCAGCCAGGTCCGGCAGCGCCGCGTGCGCCCAGACGACGGATTGGCCATCGGGGTCCACACCGTTTCGTACCAGGTCGAAGCGCGGCATGCGCCGGGTGGGACTGGTGTCCGATGCGATCAGCACCACCGCTTCGCGCAAGCCGGCCTGATCGACCGCCCGATATGGATCGCGGCGCTCGCGGATGATCCGGGCGTGCATGGCGCCGGCGCCCACGGCGGTGGCGGCAGCCGACACCAGGTGCACCGCCACCAGCCACGTGAACAGGGGCGACCAGCCCGGCGGCGGGGCGGCTCCCGAGGTGGCGTTCGGGGCGGTCGCGCGATGCGGCGCGCAGGCCGCGGCGATGCGTAACGCCGCGAACGGGAATGCCTCGAACACGTAACGGGGGCCGTAGGTGTCGTGGGAGCTGTTGTGGTAGAGCGAGTAGCCGAGCAGCGCCAGGACGAAATAGGCGTCCCACCAGCGCAGGTCGCGGCGCAACGCCCCGCGCCCCAGCGCCGCGACGTAGAGAAAGAGGAAGAGACCGGACGTGTAGCGAGGCAGGAGCAGGAGCCGCTCCTGCGTGAACTTGAGCGCGCGCTGCGGCGTATGACCCCCTACGAAGCCGAGCGTCTGCTTCGGATCGTCCACGGTCGTCGGCAACACGAACGGGTCGCCGGTGATGGCCTGGTTGTAGAGGAGAACCGCGCCCAGGAAGAGCCCGGCGCAGGGCACCAGGGGCCACACGCGCAGCAGGTGCGTCGGTGACCGGCGCCACAGGAGCGCGAGCCCGAAGGGCACGAAGAGGAGCGGTGCATTCATGTGGCGGGTCAGGCCGAGCCAACCGATGGCCAGGCCCGCGACGGCCGCCGCGCCGAGAGTTGGCCGTGAGAGAAAGCGCGCGCCCGCGAGCGCGAAGACCAGGGAGAGCAGCGCGGCGAAGGGGTGGCTGTAGTACGAGCCCGCGTTCAGGAGCAGGAAGGCAGACGCCACGAAGAGCACCGCGGCCAGCAGTCCCACGCGCTCGCCGAAGACCCGCCGACCCAGCGCGTACAGCACGGCTGCACCCGCCGCCGCCACGAGCGGGTTCAACAGCCACAGGGGGAGGCCGAGCCAGACCAGCGGCGTCAGCGCGAGGGGCCAGCCCGGCGGAAAGCGGCTCACCCAGCGGCCGTCGATCACCTTGCCGTGCATGAAGTGGATGGAGGCGATCCGCGGGTGCGGATCGAGGGACAAGCGGCCCAGCGCGTAGGTATGCGCCTGCACGTCGTAGGCGTACTCGTCAGCGCTGTTGTGGAAGCCGAGCAGCAGCAGCCCGCCCACGCCGACGCCGGCCAGGACCACGCCCACTGCGCAGAGGCCGCGAGTGCGCGCAGGCAGGGCCAGCCAGCGCGCGGCCATGCTCTCGGCCGCGGCGGCTGCGCGACGCGGCCACCCGAAGTAAAACGCCGCCGGCACCGAGAGCAGCGGCAGCAGCAGGGCCGCCCAGGCCAGCGCGCGCATGCGATCGCGCTCACGGAGGAAGAGGAAGTCGTAGCCGGTGCGGTCGAGGAGGAGTGCCGGGGCGATCCCCGCTACGAGCAGCACTGCCACGCAGAACGCGGCGCTGCGGCGCGCCGGGCTCACCACAGGCGGTCCAGGTCCGCGAGGACTTCGTGGAAGCGCTTGCGCTCGCGGTCGATGTGGTTGTCGGCGAAGGTCGCGCGCGCTGCGTCGCGCAGCGATTGTGCGCTTGCGGGCGAAAGGCGCAGCGCCTCTTCGGTGGCGTGACGGATTGCGCCCGGGGCGAACTCCGGGCGGAAGGCGTTCTCGCCCGGCAGGCAGAAGTCGCGGTTGCCCTCGCAGTCCGGGCACACCACGAGCGTGTCGAGCGCCATGCCCTCGAGTGCCGGGATGAAGAAGCCCTCGTCCTCGTGGGGCAGGAAGAGCGTGACCCGTGCCCGGTTCACCCGATCGAGGAACTCCGGGCGAAGCACGGCGTCGGTCTGAAGGTCGATGCGCCGCCCGGGCCGCCACAGGCGCAGGCGCAGGCGTCGCCCGAGGCGCGGCTGCTTCAGCGCGGCGATGAAGAGGTCCACGGACTTGTGCTCGAACGGGATCGGCTTCGGGAACTCGCCCGGGTCGAGCCCGTAGCGGTTGGTGATGACGGGTCCGTTGGCGAAGGGTGAGATGGAGTCGTTCACCTGTTGGCTGCAGCAGATGCGCACCGCGCGGTTCGCCAGGAAGCGGTGGCGCGGGTCGTCGGGAAACCCGTGCCGCGTGTGCTGGATCAGGTTGAGGACCGGGCGGCCCGGGCGGCTCCACTCCGACTCCGGGATGCGCTCCCAGTCCCGGCCGCCCAGGAAGAGCACGTCCGGCTCGCAGGGCTCGTCGGTCTCGAGCACGTGCCCGCGATGGTCGCGCCACGGGTTTCGTTCGTCCCACACCGAGTTCTCGGTGAAGCGCACCTTGGCGGTCCAGCCCGGTGCGGCGAGCACGTGGGTGAAGTAGTGGAACGCCTTCAGGTGGCCGCCCTGGAACTTCAGGAAGTGGCGGTGGAACAGGACGGTCTTCATGGCGCGGTGTCGAGGTCCGGTCTCTCGTAGCCGCGCGCCGTCTCGGCGCGGCAGCGCCCGTCGATGTCGTCCGGGTGCTCCCCCAGCTCGCCCAGCATGGCCTCATGCATGCGGGCGCGGCGTTCGGCGTGCTCGGGGCGCTCCGCCAGGTTGACCAGCTCCTCGGGGTCGGTGAAGAGGTCGTAGAGCTCGTGTTCCGCAGGGTGACGCTCGTCGGGGGGCACGTGGTAGACGTACTTCCAGTCGTCCTCGCGCCACATGGTGAACGCCGACGCCACGTTGTGTCCGTAGTACTCCGCCAGGGCCCGCGACTCCCAGCGCGCGTTCTCGTCGTCGAGCCAGGGCAGGAGAGAGCGACCGTCCCAGTCGTCCGGAGTCTCGGCGCCACCGATGTCCGCGAAGGTCTGTACCAGGTCGAGCAGCGAGCACGCGCCGCTGCGCCGCTGTCCGCCGCCGAAGCGCTCTGGCCAGGACACCACGAGCGGCACACGGGCGGCGGCATCGTACATGCAGTTCTTCCACCACAGGCCGTGCTCGCCGAGGTTCTCTCCGTGGTCGCTGGCGTAGACCACCACCGTGTCGTCCGCGACGCGGCTGCCGCGCAATGCCTGGAGCACCTGTCCCGCCTGCTCGTCCATCCACTCCACGAGACCGTGGTACAGCTCGCGCCCGCGCTGCGCCGTCTCGGCGGGCACGTCGTGCATGGCGAAGCCGAGCCGCAGGTGCCGGTAGTTCAGGGGCTGCGATTCCAGGTGGCCGTCGGGGATCCGGGGCGCAGCGACGCGGCCGCGGTACCGCTCCCAGTAGGGCTGGGGGACGATCAACGGGAAGTGCGGTGCCAGGTAACCGACCATCAGGAAGAACGGCGCGTCGTTGCGCCGCCGACCAGCGAGGAAACGGGACGCCTCCTCGGTCACGGAGCGATCGTGACGCAGCACCGGCGAATCCTTGGCGGGGCGGAAGTTGGCGAAGCGCTTCGAGAGGGCGGGCGGCGGCGTCAGATCGTCGGCCCGACGCCGCTTCACCACGCCGGCCTTGCTGTACTGGTTGGTGCGCCACGAACCGATCTCGCGGAAGCCGTAGCGCCGCGTTGCGTCGTAGTGCTGCTTTCCGCAGAGAAGTGACTCGTAGCCGGCGCTCGCCATGACCCGCGCAATGGAAGGGATGTCGTCCGAGGGCAGCCAGCTGGCGTTGCCCCACGCGCCGACCCGGGACGCGTACTTTCCGGCGGTGAGCGAGAGCCGCGACGGTCCGCACAGCGGGGAGCTGCAGTAGGCGCCGTCGATCACCACGCCGTCGGCCGCGAGCGCATCCAGGTGGGGCGTGCGTGCGACCTCGCTCCCGGCGAACCCGGCGACGCCGGCATTGTGCTCGTCGGACAGGAGGACCAGCACGTTGGGCGGGCGCGGCGACGGTCCCCCGCGTCGCGTGAGCCGGGCGCGCAGGCGCGCTCCGATGGTGCTGCGAGGGCGCGCTGCGATGCGGCTGCGGGATTTGGAGGCCATGGGTTCGGCGGAGGGTCGCCCGAGGATACGCCAGCCGGAGCGCGCGCGTCAGACTGCTCGTCTACGGCCATTGCGCGATGGTTTCGGCCCAGCGCGTGGCGGGCTCGCCGAGCCGCGCGGCGAGGCGTTGGAGGTCGCCTTCGTAGCGCGAGCGCAACCAGCGCTGCACGGCTTCCGGAGCCGGGTTCCGCTCGGCATCGGGGACTGCGCCCTGTGCGACTTCCACCGTGTGGCCCTTCCGGTCCGGGGAGACGCTCGGGACGATGCGGTCGCCCAGCGGGAAGAGCGTCCAGTCCACGTCCGTGGACACCGAGAGGTGGCGGAACACGCGCTCCAGCAGCTCGCGCGGGCGATGCTGGACTTCGTCGAAGAAGCCCACCAGGAGCTGCTCCTCCGTGAAGACGCCGAGCCACGCGTCCAGGATCGCCAGGTAGTCGCCCCGCCGGGCGGCGTGCTCCTCCTCCAGGAATGCGATCACCTCCGCAGCGGGGATCTCCTCGGGTTTGCGACCGCGTCGCGCGCCCAGGTCCATCAGCGCGTGGGACCAGGCCCGCTCCGCCGGGTTCCGCAGCAGCAGGATGAGGCGCACGTCGGGCATCACCGTGCGGACGAAGCGGATGCGTTCGGGAGGAAGCACGCCGTAGGCGGGAGTGATCTCGCCTTTCACGCGACCTTCGGCTTCGGCGAAGTGGCGGGCGTATTCGCGCAGCGGCCGGTCCCATTTGTTGTCGAACCAGTGCAGCTCCTTGCGCTGCGAGAGGAACACGGAGGGATGTCGGCGCAGGCTTTCGGAGAGCCAGGTGGTGCCGGCCTTCTGGGCGCCGATTCCCAGGAAATCGGGCAGCTCGAGCCGTTCGGCGGCGCCGGGAAAGAGCCTGTAGAACGCGCGCTCGATGCGGCGGGGCACGGGACCTCCAGGTCGGAGCCGGCGGGCTGCGGCGGAGTCTACGGGGCAGGTCCGGCGAGGGCCAGCAGGTGACGGGCGCCGGGGGAGCCCGCATCGGGAAATGCGGGCTAGGATCCCCCCGGATCGAGACGGAGGAGGGGGATCCGACCCGATGCGAGCCCGTGTTCCCGCGCTCGTCAGCGCTGCGTTGTCGGCCGTGGCCTTGCTCGCGGCAACCTGGGTCGGGAGCGGCTGCACCCACTACTCCCAGACCACGGCGGGGCTGTGCCGCGACCGCAGCATCGAGAGCCGCCCGTTTGGGGACTCGAAGGTGTATGCCCAGGACCTCGAGGACATCGCGTTCGAGAACGGGACCGACCAGCTCTGGATCGGCGACGACAGCGCCAACCAGCTCTACATCGTCGATTCGGGCAGCGGGCGCTTCCGCGCGCGCCTTCGTGAACGCGACTTCCTGGCTGCGTTCCCGGAAGCTGGCGTCTGCGACAACGGGAGCGTCGAGGTGGAGTGCTCCTACACGGCGGAGCTCGAGTCGGTGGCCTACGACCCCGCCCGGATGTCGCTGTTCGTGCTCAACACGGTGAACAGCCTCAAGGTGCAGCCCGCCATCGACAAGCCGGCGATCTTCAAGCTCGCCAAACTGGACAGGGAGTCCAATCTCCTGTTCGTGGACTGGCGGCGCCTCCCGGAGGGCTACAAGTACGGCGTCATCGTCGTCATCGGTGGACGGCTCCACGTAGCCATCTCGAGCAAGCTCTACGAGTTCGACTTCGACCAGAACCGCTTCGCCCGGGTAGACGACGCGGGCAAACCGGTCGCGGCCTACGCTGCGAGGGGGGGCATCGTCGGGATCGCCTCGTTCGGTGCCTACGTCTGGATTCTGACCCAGAACATGCAGCTGGCGAAGGTGGACTGGAACCGGAAGCAGGAGGCGGAAAGCCACGACCTCGAGCCCATCGGCTTTTCCAAGGTGAAGGGGCTCACGTACGGGAGGGGCGTGTTCTACGTGGTCGAAGGCGACGCGCCCAACTCGGTCGAGGTGCTGAAATTCGGAGAGGTGAAGGGGACGACGCGGGCCGCGTTCATCGGCGGCTGGCCGCGTTCCTGCCCCGTGAGCCGATGAGCGCCGCGACGCCCCGCGTCTCCGTCGCGCCCGCTTCCGAGCCGGCCGATCTCGCCGGACTGGGAGGTGGCTGGATCGCCTCGACTCCCCGGCACGAGCTCAAGTACGCCGGGCCGGCCGCGCGCGCGGGGCAGGGCGAGACGCTGTTGGCGCACCTGTGCCCGCCGGATGCGGAGCACCCGGTGAACGTGGTCCATTCCATCTACTTCGACACCAGCCGACTCGCCGCCTACGAGGACAAGGCGAACGGGCAGTACGTGAAGGAGAAGGTGCGGCTGCGCTGGTACGAGCCGGGGCCCGAGACGGGATGGCTCGAGATCAAGGCGCGCGTGGGATCGCGTGGGTTCAAGTGGCGCAAGGCCGTGCCCTTCGGCGGCGTCGTATCTGCGGGCCCGGACGAAGCCGCGTTGGGGGCGCTGCTGCGCGAGCATCTCGGCGCGGTCTTGCGGCCGAGCGTGTGGTTGGCGTACCGGCGCCGTCGCTTCGTCGTTCCGGACGGGTCGGCGCGCATGGCCTTGGACCGCGACGTCAAGCTGCGTTGGGCGTCGCCGTCCCTGGCGCCGCGGCGTCCGCCCGGACTGCTTCCGTTCTTCGTGGTCGAAGTAAAAGGCGCGCGCCCGGACCCGCCGGCCTGGCTGTCTACGGCCATCGGACGCTTCGCTCGCAGGACCGCATTCTCGAAGTACGGGCTGTGTGTCGACTACGCACGAGGAGGGTTCTCCTGATGCAGGCGCTCTTGGACGCGCTCGCCGCTGGCTCGGTGCTGCAGGGCGAAATGGGCCTCGGCGGCCTCATCCTGGCCATGGTCATGTCGACCGTCGCCGCCGCTCTGGCGCAGGTGCTCTACCAGACCTTCTACGACCACGTGGAGACGGGATCGCAGATCCAACGCTCCTTCGTGCTGATCGGCCCGTCGGTGACTCTCCTCTTCATCACGGTCCAGCTCTCTCTCCCGCTCTCGCTGGGTCTGCTGGGTGCGCTCTCGATCGTGCGCTTCCGCGTTCCGATCAAGGAGCCCGAGGAGGTGGGCTTCCTCATGGTGGTCATCGCCGCGTCCATCGCCTGCTCCACCGCCAGCTACACCCTGCTCGTGGTCCTGTTCGCAATCGTGATCGCAGCGCTCATGGCGCGGCGCATGCTGGCGGGGTCGAGCGCTTCGCGCCAGGGAGGGCTGCTGATGCTGACTCTGCGCGACGAGTCCTACGCCGAGCACGGTTCGGGGATCGAGGGCGTGCTGGGCGCGCGTCTGGGGTCGGTGCGCCTGGAACACCTGGCCTCCCGCGATGGGCGTACCCACCTGAACTTCGCATTCCGGGGCCGGCCCGGGGTGGACTGGGCCGACACGCGCGCGGCCCTGAACGAGCTGTGCGCGCCGGAGGACATGTCGGTGCTGTTCTCACGGCCCGGCGGCGTGTAGAGCGGGCGCGCCGTGCTCCGCGCGGTCGTCTTCGTGGCCGTGGCATTCGCCGTCTTCGTCGCCGCCGCCTGGCTGCGCGAGGGGGCGAACCTGGGAATTCGCGACCCGCGTACGGATACGCCCTCGGCGCCGGGCCCGCGCGCGCAGCGGACCGCGCGCACGCTCGCCCAGCTGGAGGAGATCGATCCGGCCGCCGGGGGCTCGCCGCTGGTCCTCAACGAGATCGCCTCCTCGAACCCGCACGCGCTGCTCGACGAGGCGCTCCAGCCTTCGGACTGGCTCGAGTTGTACAACCGTTCGCCCGAGCCCGTGCGCCTGGCGGGCTACAGCCTGGCGGACGGTCGCAGCGCTGCCCGTCGTTGGCGGCTGCCCGATCTGGAACTCGCGCCGGGCGCGCACCTGGTGCTCTTCGCGTCGGGTGGCGACCGGGTCGGCAGCGTGCTGGCCCACCGGGTGGCTGAACGCCTGGACGCGGGCGCGGAGGCGCGCGCCGTGGAGCACGACTTCGCGCTTCCGGTGCGCGGCCCCTTCGAGCTGTGGCTCGGGGCGCGCGCCGAGGGCGCGGGCGCGAGGCTCCGGGTCTCGATCGGCGGCGAGGATCCCGTCGAACTGTGGGTCCCCGGCGGCGGGCGGCTCCACCACCTGCGCCTGCCGGCGGCGGCCACGGGACCCCTTGCTCTGCGGGTGACCGTGACGGCGCGCGAGGGCGCCGTATGGCTCGAGCGCCTCTCCCTGGCGCTGCCCGAGCAGGGCGTCGGTCCCCTCGGCCTCCACCTCCACACCGGGTTCCGGCTGGCGCGAGACGGCGAGACGCTGGTGCTGCTCGATCCGCGTGGACGGGCCGCGGATTACGCCACGCCCGATCGCGTCGAGTCGGGCCTGACCTGGCAGCGCCGACCCGACGGGGGCAGCAAGATCGTCACCGCGCCGCCCACGCCCTGGGGCCGCGTGCTGGCGCCGGCGCCCGACCTGTCGGGACCGCCCAGCGTCTCGAGCCAACCGCTGTCCGTGTCGGTGGATGTTCCGCCGGGGGTGGAGACGCTCACCTATACCCTGGACGGCGCCGTGCCCGGTCCCGACGCCGCGCCCGTGGAAGGCGCGATCGTCGTGGCGGGCCCGACCGTCCTGCGCGTGCGCGGCTTCTCCGACGGGCGCCCTGCCACTCCGGTTGCCACCCGCGCGTTCTGGGTGGGCGCGCGTCCCGATGCCCTGGTGGTCCTGCTGGGCATCGACCCGCGCGCTCTCGGCGATCCGGAGTGGGGCATCGTGCCGAACAACGCGGAGCGCGGCGCCCGCTGGGAGCGCGTGGCGCACGCGCTCGTCTTCGACGGCGAAGGTGTCGTGCTCGACGGGGCGGTCGGCCTGCGCACCCACGCGGGAAGCGGCGACGATCGGCGGCGCCACACGTCGTTCCAGCTGCGCCTGCGTCCCTCGCTGGGTAATGGACGCCTGGCGCGCGATCCGTTCGAGCCGCGCATGGCTCCGACGCCGGACCGTCTGGTGCTGGACGCGTCACCGGTCGCTTGGGCGGACAAACTGGCCTACGACCTCGTCGCGGCCGCCGGGGGCCTGGCTCCGCGCAGTCGCGGTGCAGTGCTGTTCCTGAACGGAGCGCTTCACAACCGGGTGCTCGCGTTCGAGGATGTGGACCGGGACTTCCTCCAGAGCCGCTTCGGTCACGACGACTTCGACCTCATCAAGGGAAAGCCGTTCAAGGTGAAGCGGGGCGACCGTGCGCTCCTGGACGCCCTGGCGCGACGCCTCGACGATCCGAGTCTCGAAGCGGAGGAGGCCGCCCGTTTCGTAGACTTGCGCGCCGCGCTCGCCACCCATTTCGCCATGCTCTTCGCGGACGCCGGCCAGGCTGCACAGTTTCCCGACGACGCGGTGCAGGGCTACCTGGCGATCGACCGCTCACGAACCGACCCCCGGGTAGTGGCCATTCCGTGGGACCTGGATCACGGCTTTCGCTCCCGCGAGTTCGAGGCGTTGGCTCCGCATCGCGCCTTCCTGCGCACGCAGGGCTGGGACACGCGGTACCTGACCGAGCGCGTGGTGGATCGCCTGCTCGAGACCGATCCGGCCTTCGTGGAGCGCTATGCGCGGGAGGCAGAAGCCTTCCTGGCCCTGGCGGCGGAGCCGCGTTGGGCTCGCGAGATCGATGCGCTCGAGGCTCTGGACGAGCGCTGGGCCAGGCCCCGCGCGGCTTCGGAGGACTGGGACGATCCGCTGTTCCGCGACGCGCGCCGTGCCGTCTTCGAACGGGTGCGCGCCATCTTCGCCGAGCGCCCGGACGAGCTGCGGCGGCAGTGGGCCGAGCTCCCGGCGTCCAAAGGCTGAGCGGTATGCTCGGACGACCGATGAACGAAGGGGACAACGGCGGCACGCGCGCGGCCACGCGAGGGGTGGACTGGGCTCCTCTCGTCCTTCTGTGCCTGGGCGTGGTCGCGTACGGCGTGGTGCAGTGGCATCCGTTCCTGCTGCCCAACAACGACTACTACTCCTTCGAGCAGACGGCGCAGAGTCTCGGCCGCCTCGAGATTCCCAAGGACTTCAAGCGCCTGCCGGCGTTTCCCGCCCTGATGGCTGCGGTGAGACCCGTGATGGACGGACCCCACCCGTGGCTCTCTGCCGCGCTCGTCGTCAACGCCGTCTGCGCCCTCGCCACCCTGGTGCTGCTCTTCGTGTATGCGGGCCGCGCATTCGCTCCGAGCGACCGAGCGAGTGCGGTGCTGGTGCCGCTGCTGTTCGCGAGCACTGTGCAGTTCTCCGTCATGGGACTCCAACCCCTCGTGGAGCCGACACTGGGCTTCTTTCTGGTGCTCGCGTTCGTGCTGCACCAGCGCCGTTCGCTCTGGATGTACCTGGCGGGCTTCGCGGTGGGGCTAGGGCGTGCCGAGGCGGCGACGGTGATTCCGGTCTTCTTCCTGCTCGGCGTTCTCGAAGATCGGTCGCTCGCCGGAGGGCTGCGGCGCCACGCCATCCCAGCCGTACTGGCGTCGCTGGGACTGCTCGGCTGGACCGGGCTGGGCGCCGTCTACGGCAAGGGCCAGAACTTCTACTTCGAGCTGATGGAGTCGATGGGCTGGCAGCCGGCGCTGGGCTTCCCGCTGCGGGTGCTCTCCGAGGCGTTCGCCTTCCTCAACGTGCAGAACCCGGCGCTGCTCGTCGCGCTGTTGGCGGTGGCCGCGGTTCCGGTGGGGCTCGGGGTCGCGTACGGCCTGCAGGTCTTTCGGCGTGACGCCCAGGCGCTCCTGCTCTACTTCGCCGTGAGCGTCGTGGTGGTGTCGTTCTTCGGCGTCGACAAGGCGCGTTACGCCTACGTGGCGCTGTGGATCCCGCTCCTCTTCTGTGCGGCCGGACTGCTCGTGCTCCGCGATCAGGCGACCGAGGGGGTCTCTGCGTGGCTGCCCAGCGAACCGGGGGCGCGCGTGCTGCGGGCTGGAGCCGCGCTCTCGGGGCTCGCGGCGCTCGTCGCCTGGCTTCGCTTCGCCGAGACGCGCCCCGAGCTGGCGCCCCCCGCGGCCGACGCCGCGTTCACCCTGGGGTGCGTGGGGCTGGCGGCGTGGGCGTTGTTGCGCGGCCTGCCGCCGCCGCGCGCGCTGCGGCAGGCCATGGCCTGCCTGGCGCTGGTCTTCGTGATCACCGCGGTCGGCAGCGCCACGGCGCGCAAGCGCACGGCCCTCTCCGACATCTACCACGCCAACCACGCCATCGTGTTGCTGGCGGGTTGGATGGAGGAGAACTTCCGCGACGACGACCGGATGGTGGTGCTGAGCCGCAAGCATCTCCAGTTCCTGACGGGGCTCTCCAAGAACCGCTTCCTTCCGTTCAGTCGTCTCGACGCAGAGAGCACCGAGGGGCTGGCGGAGATCATGCGTCGCGACGGATTGACCCTCCTCGCCTGGACGCACCGGGACGCCGTGACCAGCCGCTCCGCCGCGTACTACCACGAGCTCTTCAATGTCGAGCTCGCCGAGCGCTTCCGTCTGGGGGAGCCCGTGCCGGGCTTCGAGCACGTGGCCACGCTGCGCGCCCCGAAAGCCGCCGACGCGAGCGACGTACAGATCTATCGGCCGGCACGGTGAGCGGCGTCGGCCCGCGCGCGCTGCTGTTCGACCTGGACGGCACCCTCTACCGCCAGGCTCCGCTGCGCCTGCGCATGGCGGTGGAGCTGCTGGTCTCGCCGCTGCGGGGGCCCCTCGCGGCGTTGCGTGCCGCCCGCGGCGTGGCGGTGTTCCGGCGCACGCGCGAGGAGCTGCGCGGCGAGGAGGGCGACCTGGAGCGCCTTCAGTACGCGCGCGCCGCGGAGCGCGTGGGGGTGGACGAGGCGCAGCTCGAGGCCTGGGTACACGAGTGGATCCACGAGCGCCCCCTGCGCCACCTGGGGCGCCTGCGCGCGCCGGGGCTGGAGGAACTGCTCGACGCCCTCGCCGAGCGGGGCGTGCGGGCGGGCATCTTCTCGGACTACCCGGCCCGCGCCAAGCTCGAGGCGCTCGGCGTGGACGGCCGCTTCGACCCGATGCTGTGCGCCACGGACCCGGAGATCGATGCCTTCAAGCCGAATCCGCGCGGCTTCCTGCGGGCGTGCGAGATCTGGGGACTCGCGCCGGCAGAGGTGCTCTACGTCGGCGACCGCGCCGAGGTAGACGCCGAGGGCGCCCGACGCGCCGGCATGCCTTGCGTCCTCGTCGGAGGCAGCCCTACCCTTCCGCGCGCGGGGGGCGATTCGACGCACGTGTTCGCGGTGCGCTCCCTCGCGGAGATCGTCGATGCAATCGACCGCGGCCGTGGATGAGTCCAAGCCCAGCGCAAGGTCGGGCGGTCTTTGGCCGTACGTCCGGATTGCGCGCATCGATCACTGGTTCAAGAACGTCTTCATGCTCCTGGGCGTGGTGCTCGCCTATTTCTTCGACCCCACGGAAATGAGCGTGGCGCGCATCCCCGCGATCGGGTTGGCACTGCTGGCCACCTGCCTGGTGGCCTCCGCAAACTACGTGATCAACGAGTGGCTGGACGCTCCCTACGATCGCCTGCACCCGACGAAGCACGCCCGCCCTGCCGCGGCGGGCCTCGTGAAGGGGCACTGGGTGGTGCTCGAGTGGGCGCTTCTGGCGGTGACCGGTGTGGGAGTGGCGTGGTTCGCCCACCCCTACGTGGCCGCCACTGCGGCCGCCTTCGCGGTAGCGGGGCTGGTCTACAACGTGCCGCCGGTCCGGACCAAGGAGCTGCCCTATCTCGACGTGCTCTCCGAAGCGGTCAACAACCCGCTGCGCCTGCTGCTGGGCTGGTTCGCAGTCACGCAGCACGCGGTGCCGCCGATCTCGCTCTTCATCGCCTATTGGATGGCGGGCGCATTCTTCATGGCGATCAAGCGGCTGGCGGAGTACCGGCGCATCGCGGACCCGGAGCTGGCGGCCCGCTACCGGGGCTCCTTCCGGCACTACGATGACGACCGGCTGATGGTGAGCCTCTTCTTCTACGCCGTGATGGCGGCGCTCTTCACCGGCGTCTTCATCGTGCGCTACAAGCTCGAGCTGATCCTGGCGCTGCCGCTGGTGGGCGGCTTCTTCGCCTACTACATGCGAATCGGCCTGCGCCCCGACAGTCCGGTACAGAATCCCGAGCGGCTGCACCGTGAGCGCGGCTTCATGGTCTATGCGCTCATGTGCGTAGGGGTGGGTCTCGTGCTCATGCTGAGCCACATCCCCGTGCTGTACGATCTGTTCAACGTGCAGCCCGCGCAGAACCTGCCGCTCTGGACGCTGGACTGACGCGAGGCGCAAACCCCTCCGTCCGTGGCCTCACTCGCGGGTCTTTTCGCGGCTGGCGAGCCAGCGCAGCACGGCGACGACGGCGTCCACCCCGGACAGGCGGCGTCGCGCCAGGGTGAGCGTGTCTGCGGGGCCCACCCGGAAGGTCATCGCCATCCCGGCCAGGATGCGGAAGGCGTCCTCGTCGGTGTGGTCGTCGCCGATGTAGATGACGCGCACTTCCTCGGGCCACGACGGTCCGTAGCGCGAGCGCAGCACGTGGAGCACGGCGCGCCCCTTGTCCCAACCGATGGGAGGGCGCGCCTCCACAGCGCGGTGCGCCTCGCGCGCCTGGAAGCCCGCGCTGCTGATGATCTCAGTGGCGCGGGCGACGAGCGCCTTGGGGTCGCCCGACACCTTTCGGTAGTGCCAGGTGAGGGTGTGCCCCTTGGGCTCGACCCAGGCGCCGTTCACGCTGACCTCCTCGAGTTCGTCGGCCAGCTCGGTGATCCGCTCGCGGTAGTGTGCGGCGTCCTCGTGCTCGAAGTGGGGCAGGTCCGGCGCCGACGCCTCGAGGCCGTGGTTGCCGGCGTAGGTCGCGCCGTCCAGGTTCACGAGGGCACGTACGTCGTCCAGGGAACGCCCCGAAACGATCGCCACCTCCGTGTCGTCACGATCAGCGAGCCGCTCCAGCAAGGCGCGGACGTCGGGCCCAAGCCGCGCCTGGTCGGGGTGGTCGACCAGCGGCGTCAGGGTGCCGTCGTAGTCGAGGAAGAGGGAAGTCCGGTAGCCCCTCAGGTACGCGGCCAGCCATTCCTCCACTTCGTCGTCGCTGATCGGGCGCAGCTCCGCCGTCTCGCTCCGGGCCGCGTCCAGGAAGCGGGTCACCCAGGCCTGTACGTCGTCGCGGCGCTCGCGGCGGCGCAGCGCGAGCATGCGAGACGCCCGATCGGTCTCCTCCATGCTGAGCGCCAGGTGCAGCGCCTCGGCGGTCTCATCGATGCTGTACGGGTTCACCAGCACAGCCTCGCGCATGGTGGCCGCGGCTCCGGCCATCTCCGAGAGCACCAGCACGCCGGGCTCGTCCACCTGAGAGGCCACGAACTCCTTGGCCACCAGGTTCATCCCGTCGCGCAGCGGTGTGACCAGCGCCACGTCGGCGTCGCGGTACATCGCAGCAAGGCGCTCGGGGGAGACGGCGCGGTAGAGGTAGCGGATGGGCGACCAGGTGTCGGTGGCGAAGCGGCCGTTGACGCGTCCCACCAGCTCGTCGATCTCGCGCTTGAGATCGCGATAGTCGTCCACCTGGGAACGGCTCGGCACGGTGAGCTGGAGCAGCACGACCTTGCCTCGGTGATTGGGGTGCAGCTCGAGCAGGCGCTCGAAGGCCCGGATGCGCTCGGGGATGCCCTTGGTGTAGTCGAGACGGTCGACGCCGAGCACGATGCGCTCGACGTGGTTGCGCGGCTTCGGCGCCTCCTTGGCGCGGCTCTCGTAGAGCTCGAAGTCAATGCCCAGCGGGAAGGCGCCTGCACGAACCACGCGGCCGCCGATGTCGATGAGACCCTCGGCCCGGTCCACGCGGGCGCCCAGGCGTTTCTCCGCGCAGTCCAGGAAATTCTGGACGTAGCCCTGCACGTGGAAGCCGATCAGGTCGCAGGCGAGCATGCCGCGCAGTACGTCTCGCGACCAGGGCAGCAGGCGGAAGATGTCCCACGGCGGGAAGGGAATGTGAAGGAAGAAGGCGAGCCGCGCGTCGGGAACGGCGTCGCGCACCAGGCCAGGGGTCAGGGTGAGGTGATAGTCGTGCACCCAGACGAGGTCGGCGTCGCGGGCGGCGGGCAGCGCCGCCTCGGCGAAGCGCTGGTTCACCTTCTGGTAGGTCGCCCAGTCGCGGCGGTCGAATTGCGCGCGCGCCGGGAGCGAGTGGAAGAGCGGCCAGAGGGTGCGGTTGGAGAGCCCGTGGTAGTAGCGGTTGACCTCGGTTTCGGTGAGCGAGACCGGCGCCATGGTGTAGGGTGCGCCGGTCTCCGGCAGTTTTTCGCGCTTGCGAAGCTCGACGCCGGGCCAGCCGATCCAGGTGCCGCCGCGCGCGCGCAGTACAGGGTCGATGACGGAGACCAGACCTCCCGCCGAAGGGCCGGCCTGGAGGCCGCGACGCGTGCGCTTGAACGTGAACGGCAGCCGATTGGAGAGCACGACGACGGGTGCGCTGCGCCTGCTCGTGCCCCTTGCTGCGTTCCGTCGGCGCGCCGCCACCCCGGGAGGGTAGCGTGGTAGAGTCGCGCTGCCGGGAAGAGAACGTCGGCCAGAGACGGCAGGAGGACGGCATGGGAGGAATTCGCGATCTCGCGGAGCGGAGCTGGAACGGCGAACTCACCGGGTCCACCGGGTTGATGCGTCCCACCTTCGAGACGGAAGAGGTGGCGGACGGTCTCGTCTTCATGCAGGGCTTCGCCAATGTGGGCGTCCTGCGCACGGATGCAGGCCTCGTGCTCGTAGACACCGGGGCGTATCTCACGGCGCAGAGGAGCTTCGAAGCCATCCGCGCCGTGAGTCCGGAGCCGCTCGTGGCCGCCGTCTACACGCACGGGCACGTGGACCACGCCTTTGGGCTGCCGCCCTTCCTCGAGGAGGCGGAGGAGCGCGGCTGGGAACGGCCGCGCATCGTGGGCCACCGCAACCTCGTGGGTCGCTTCGACCGCTACAAGCTCACGCGCGGCTACAACGCCTGCATCAACCAACGCCAGTTCTCGATCCCCCGCGAATTCGAGTGGCCCCAGCGCTACGAGTACCCGGACACGGTCTACGACGACGAGCACGCGCTGCGCGCCGGGAGCACGACACTGGAGCTCCACCATGCCCGCGGCGAAACGGACGACCACACCTGGGCCTGGTGGCCGAACACGAAGGCAGTCTTCACGGGAGACCACTTCGTCTGGGTGTCGCCCAACGCGGGGAACCCCCAGAAGGCGCAGCGCTATCCCGACGAGTGGGCCGTCTCGTTGCGCCGCATGGCCGAGCTGCGTCCCGAGGTGCTGATCCCTGGCCACGGGCCGCCCATCCTGGGCGCCGCGCGTGTGCAGCAGGCGCTCGGCGATACTGCCGAGTGGTTGGAGCACCTGGTGCGCGAAACCCTCGAGCGCATGAACGCCGGTGCCGACCTGGATTCGATCCTGCACGAGGTGCGACCGCCCGCACACCTGGCCGAGCGCCCCTACCTCCAGCCGGTGTACGACGATCCGGAGTACGTGGTCCGCAACGTGTGGCGCCTCTACGGGGGCTGGTACGACGGCATTCCGTCGCACCTGCGTCCGGCTCCCGAAGACGCGCTGGCCCGCGAGGTGGCGACCCTCGCCGGCGGCGCCCACGCGCTGGCCAAGCGCGCGCGAGAGCTGGCCGAGGCCGGCGACGGGCGACTCGCCGGCCACCTGGCGGATTGGGCGGCGCGCGCCGAGCCGGAGAGTCACGAAGTGCACGAGGCACGGGCCGAGGTGTACAAGCTGCGTTCCGGCCGAGCCACGGCGCTGATGAGCAAGGGGGTCTTCAACGCGGTGGTGCGGGAGTCGCGCTCGAAGACGGGCGAAGACCCCTCGTAGGGCGCGTACGAGCTGTCTTGACCGGCTCGAGGAGCTGGCGCGGAGCTACGTACTCTAGGCGAAGGAGACTTCGACGCGGCCCAGCGGGCCCAGGTCGGCTGCCACGGCGTCGCGCGCGCCGACTTCGAGCGGCTTGATCAGCGAGCCCGCGATGATCCGCTCGCCTGTGCGGAGCGCCTCGCCCATCTCGCCCAGCACGTCTGCCACGTGGCGAACCACCTCGCCCAGATCGTGCGGGACCAGGTCGAAGTTTCCCTCGGCGACCTCTGCGTCGTTCTTCGCGACGCGGGCGTTCACACCGTCGAGTGACGCGCCCGTCCGGCCCGTCCCGGCGTGACCGAACACGACCGCTTCGTGGAAGATGTCGTGGCCGAGGATCGTCTCCACGTCGTCGAAGGAGCGGCTGAAGTCGACGATCTCGAGGGCTGGGACGAGGCGCGCAATCGCCGCGCGGGCCTCGTCGAGGCCGCCGCCCGCCGGCACGTCGGCGCCCAGCTCTATCGCCACCTCCACCTCGAGCATCCCGCGCGCGTCCTCGGGGAGAGTGCAGGTGCCGCGGCAAGGGACGACACGGCTCTTGACCAGATGGCCCACCAGGGTTGCGTCGAGCCCCATGCGCTCCTGCACCGCAGGGTCGTTGAAGCCGATCTTCCAGCCCACGCGCGCGTCGCCGCCCGCTTCGGCGGCGCGAAGCGCAGCCAGGTGCGTCTCCATCCCGCGGCGGATCTCGTCCTTCATCGCACTTCCCGGTGCACGGCCTCGGTGGGCTCGGCGCCGGCCGCGTTGCGCGCCGCCACCAGGACGTCGTGGTGGGGCGCCAGCGAGCAGGCGGGGTCGGTGTTCGCTGCATCGCCCGTGAGGGCGAACGCCTGGCAGCGGCAGCCGCCGAAGTCCCGGGTGCGTTCGTCGCAGGAGCGGCACGGATCCGGCATCCAGTCCTCGCCGCGGTAGGCATTCATGCCGGGTGCGTCGCCCCAGCACTCCGCGAAGGAACGATCGCGGATCGACCAGAACTCGAGGGGCAGCGCGCGCGCGCCGTGACAGGGCAGCACGGATCCGTCGGGCGCCACCACGGCGTGGCTACGCCCCCAGCCGCCCATGCAGGGTTTGGGGCGGCCGGCGAACCAGTCGGGCAGCACGAACAAGATCTCCAGGTCCGGATGGCGCTCGCGGCAGGCGTGTACCGCGGCGGCTGCGTCGTCGAGCTGCTCTCGGGTCGGCAGGAGCGCCGCGCGGTTCTCCAGCGCCCAACCGTGGAGCTGCACGTTCGCGAGTTCCAGCCGGTGGGCCCCCAGCTTCGCGGCCATCTCGATGACATCGGTGACCCGGGCCAGGTTGCGGCGCTGGAGAACGACGTTCAGCGTGAGTGGCAGGCCCAGCTCGCGGACCCAAGCGGCGAACGCGAGCTTGCGCGCGAAGAAGGTGCCGCCCGCCACCGCGTCGGATTCGTCGGGGATCGTGTCCTGCAGCGAGAGCTGGACGCTGCGCAGCCCCGCCTCGGCCAGCGCTTCGAGTCCGACGCGGTCGAGCGGTGTTCCCGCCGTCACCAGATGCGCGTAGAGCTCCGCCTGCGCCGCGTGGGCCACGATCGCAGGCAGATCCGTTCGCACGGAAGGCTCGCCGCCGGTGAGACCCACGTGCAGCACGCCCAGCTGCGCGGCTTCGCGGAAGACGCGCCCCCAGTCGTCGGCGGAGAGTCCGTCCCGCACCTGCGCCCAATCGAGGGGGTTGGAGCAGTAGGTGCAGCGCAGCGGGCAGCGGTAGGTGAGCTCAGCGATCAGGTTGAAGGGACGCGGCGCGCTCACGTCGCGCGCTCCTCGGACGCTTCGGGCGCCTGGGACTTCGCGGACGGGCTGGACTCGAGCACCCCGAGACGCTCCATGTCGGCGAGGAAGGCGTGCACGTCGGGAACTACTCCTGCGATCTCCGGATGCCGCCCGCCGAGCTCTCGGCCGATGGCGTCCGCGGTGTGGTCGCCGTCGCAGAGGTCGAGGATCTCCTCGCCGGATGCGTTGAGGCGCACCGCGCGCTCGGGCAGCACCACCGTGGCGCGCCCGTCCTGGGGGTCGGGGCGGCGCTGCGCGGCCTTCGAGAGGCGCGGCGTCCGGTGCGCGTACTCCACCGCGTCGAGCAGGCGCCACAGGATCTCGCACTTCTTCTCCAGCGCGGCCACGCAGCGGTCGGCGTCCTCGGCACTGCGCGCGTGGGAGAGCACCCAGGCGAGCCCCCAGCCGGCGTCGCGCGGCGCCTGCTCCACACGGCCGCGGAAGTACGCGAGGCCCCGTTCGCCGACCCACGGATAGTGCTTCTCGAAGGCGACCAGGCGCACCTTCATGATCTCGGCGGCCCCGATCTCGGTGAGCGACGAGGCCACCGCCTCCAGCAGTTCGCGCTCCTCCACCAGGCGTACGTAGTCGTCGCAGGCCGCGCGCACGCCCGGCAGCACGCCGGCGAGCGATTCGACCTCCGCGCGCTCCAGGCCGACGACTTCCGCCAGGTCGAGCCAGCGCTCGAGTCCGCCTTCGCCGGGAGCGACGCCGTCGTGGTCGTGGATGCGCTGGACCCACTCGCGGCGGAAGGCCGGATCTCCGGACTTGGTGAGGATCACCGAGTCCTTCAGCGGGATGCGCGTCTGGTAGTAGTAGCGGTTGCGCACCCAGGTCTGGATCTCTTCGCGGCTGAGGGTGCCCTCGTGCATGCGTACGTTGAAGGGGTGCTTGTCGTGGTAGCGCTCCGCCAGCACCTGGCGCAGACGTGCTTCGAGCTGCGCGCTCACACTTCGAACTCCCGGCCGTCCCGGGCCACTTCCACCCCGGCGCGCGCCACCCGCGCGCTCTCCTCGGAGTCGCGATCGAGGATCGGGTTGGTGTTGTTCATGTGGATGTAGAGGCGTCGGCCCTGATGGCCGGCCAGGCGCTCCAGGCTGCCCTCGGCGCCGGTGATCGGCACGTGGCCCATCGCGAGGGAATCCGGCGCGCCCGGTCGGTGAGCCTGGAGCTCGTCGCGGGTGAAGAAGGTGCCGTCCACGAACGCGCAGTGGGCGGCCTGGACCTCCGACCAGGTGGCGTCGTCGAGCGAACGCACCCCGGGCGCGTAGACCAGGCGCCGGTCGCTCGGGACGTCGACGAGGCGCAGCCCGGCGCACATTTCCGCGTGGGGCTTCGCCGCGTCGCGCGCCCAGCCCGGGACCTTGCCGGGCACCGGGAACAGGCGGGCCACGAGCTTCCCGTCGCGATCGAGGGGTACGGGCCGGTCGAGCGGCGTCACTCCCCACGCCGGCTCGAGCAGCCGGAACGCCGCATTGTGCTCCAGCAGCGTGTCGCGCACCCAGGCCGTGGAGAGAATGCGGTAGGAGAGTGCTTCCCGGAGCACCAGCAGGCCCAGCGCGTGGTCGAGCTCCGCGCTGGTCAGCACGATCGTGTCGAGGGCCAGGTCGCGCGTGCCGGGTTTCGGGTGGAGCGCCGGGAAGTCGGCGAGCTGCTGGCGCACGTCCGGGCTGGCGTTCAGCAGCGACCAGCGCGCGCCGTCGGATGAGACAGCGGCCGACGGCTGGGTGCGCGCCGGGACCGCCGGGTCGCCCGCCCGCGCGCGCACGCAGTTGGGGCAGCCGCAGTTCCACTGCGGCAAGCCGCCACCCGCACAAGAGCCGAGGACACGCACCCTCACGGCGCCCAAGGTAGCGCCCCTCGAGGCCGGCGGATCGGCTGCAGGCGAAGTGGTAGCCTCACCCGACCATGTCCGGGCCCGTGTTCGAGCAGGTTGCGCCGCTGGTCGACTTTCCCGAGGTCGAGCGGCGGATCCGCGCCTTCTGGAAGGAGCAGGACGTCTTCCACGCCTCGCTGCGCAAGCGCGAGGGCGGGCCGCCCTTCGTCTTCTACGAGGGTCCGCCCACCGCGAACGGGCTGCCCCACAACGGCCACGCGCTGACCCGGGTGATGAAGGACGTCTTCCCCCGCTACAAGACCATGCGCGGCTTCCACGTGCCGCGGAAGGCCGGCTGGGACACCCACGGCCTGCCGGTGGAGACGGAGGTGGAGAAGGAGCTCCGCATCCACGGCAAGGCGGCCATCGTGGAGTACGGGGTGGAACGCTTCGTGCGTCGCTGCCTGGAGAGCGTCTTCCGCTACACCGAGGAGTGGTCGCGATTCACCGAGGCGCTCGGCTTCTGGGTGGACATGGACGAGGCCTACGTCACGTTCCACAAGCCCTACGTCGAGAGCGTCTGGTGGGCCCTCGCCCAGCTTCACGAGAAGGGTCTCCTCTACCGGGGCCACAAGGTGGTCTGGTGGTGGGCCCAGGGCGGCACCGCGCTCTCCGCCGCCGAAGTGGGCCAGGGTTACCGGACGGTGGACGATCCCTCGGTCTACGTGCGCTTGCCGCTCGTCGACGATCCGGACACGGCGCTCCTGGTCTGGACGACCACGCCCTGGACTCTTCCGTCCAACATGTTCACGGCCGTCAAGCCCGACGTCGACTACGCCGTGGTGCGCGACGAGGGCGGCCGCCTGATCGTGGCCGAGGCGCTGCGCGAGGCGCTCTCCGAGAAGGTCGGCCGCGAGCTCCCGGTGGAGCGCACGCTGCGCGGCGCGGAGCTCGTTGGGAAGCGCTACGTGCCGCCCTTCGATTGGTACCAGCGCGACCCGGCAGCCGGACGCATCTGGCGCGTGCTGGCGGCGGACTTCATCGAGCTCGACGCCGGTACGGGTCTGGTTCACGAGGCCCCCGCGTTCGGCGAGGTCGACTTCGAGGTGCTCCAGAGCGAGCGCAAGACGGACCCGGACCTGCCTCTCTTCTGCGCGGTGCGACCCGACGGCGGCTTCGATCCCGAGATCGCTCCCGAGGCCTACGCGGGCCGCTGGGTGAAGGAGTGCGACCGTGACCTCGCCCGCGAGCTCGAGGAGCGCGGGCTCCTCTGGCACGCCGAGACCGTGCGCCACGAGTACCCCTTCTGCGAGCGCTCGCCCGAAGATCCGCTCATCCAGTACGCCCGCCCCGCCTGGTACGTCCGCACCACCGCGAAGGTGCGGCAGGCGCTCGCCAACAACGCCGAGATCCAGTGGCTGCCCGAGCACATCCGTGAAGGGCGTTTTGGCGATTTCCTGCGCAACAACGTGGACTGGGCGCTCTCGCGCGAACGCTTCTGGGGAACCCCGCTCAACGTCTGGCAGAACGACGAGACCGGCGCGCTCGACATGCCGACGTCCGTCGAGGAGATCCGCCGGCGCAACCCGGATGCCTTCGCGGCCTTCGAGGACGCGCGCGCCAGGGACCCGGACATCTCCGAGCACCTGATGGTCCACAAGCCCTGGATCGATGCCGTGACCTGGGCGAAGCCGGGGGAGCCGGGCACGTACCGGCGCGTGCCGGAGGTGATCGACGTCTGGTTCGACTCGGGATCCATGCCCTTTGCCCAGTGGGGTTGGCCTCACACCGGGCAAGCGCAGTACGAGTCCGCCCGCCGGGCGGACTTCATCAGCGAGGCGATCGACCAGACACGCGGCTGGTTCAACTCGCTCCTCTGGGTCTCGACGCTGCTCTTCCCGGATGCACCCGACCCCCAGCCCTACAAGACCTGCATCGTGTTGGGCCTCATCTGCGACCGCGAGGGCCGCAAGGAGAGCAAGAGCAAGGGCAACTACGTCCCGCCGGATGTGATCCTGGAGCGCGTGCGCCTGGAGTTCGCGCCCATCGTGGCGGAGGATGCGCCTCCTGCGGGCGAGGCGCGCATCGCGCGCGAGGAGTACGAGTCGCTGGACTTCACGGGTGAGTCCACGAAGGTGCGGCTCTATCGCGGCGACGACGAGAGCCGTGCCATCGACGTGATCCTGCGCCCCGCGAAGCTGGCGCGCCGCTTGATCGAGCTCTCGGAGAAGGATCGCACAGCGCTGGCGGTGGAGTTCGCGCCCCACGGACAGCGGACCCTGCCCCGTGAGGTGGCGGACCTCCCCCACGATCACAAGCTGTGGGTGGAAGACCCGCAATCCGCGGCTCCCGGCGCCGATGCCTTCCGCTGGTTCTTCTTCGCCGCCAACCCGCCTTGGAGCAATTCGCGCCTCTCGCTGGGCGCCGTGCGTGCGCTCCAACGAGAGCTGCCGCTGAAGCTGCGCAACGTCTACGCGTTCTTCACGATCTACGCGAATGTGGACGGCTTCGACCCGGCTACGTCCGGGGGCCGCCGGCCTGGGGCGGAGCGGGCGGAGCTGGACCGCTGGATCCTCTCGGAGCTGGCGCTTGCCACCGGGCGCGCCGTCGAGTTCATGGACGCCTACCGGGTGTACGAGGCCACGGGCGTCCTGACCGAGTTCGTGGACGCGCTCTCCAACTGGTACGTGCGTCGCAGCCGGAGCCGCTTCTGGGCTCCCGGGCTCGAACAGGACAAGCTCGACGCCCACTGGACCCTGTACGAGTGCCTGGTGAGCTTGGCCAAGCTGCTGGCGCCCTTCCTGCCGTTCGCCGCCGACGAGATGTGGCTGAACCTGATCGGCCGGCCGTTCCCGGACTCGGAGGAGGTGTCCGTCCACCTGAGCGACTACCCGGAGGCGGACCGCGCCGCGGTGAACGAGCCGCTCTCGCGCGCCATGGCAGTGGTGCGCTCGCTCGTTTCGCTGGGCATGCAGGTGCGCACCGCCGAGAAGCTGCGGGTGCGCCAGCCGCTCGAGGCCGCCGAGGTGGTGCTCGGGAACCCCGAGCTGGAGTCGGCGCTCGGCGAGCACGCCGACCTGATCTGCGACGAGCTCAACGTGAAGGCGCTCCACTTCGTGCCCAAGGCCGACGAGTACGTGCGCTACGTCGTGAAGCCCAACTTCCGAGCCCTGGGTCCGAAGGTGGGCAAGCGCATGCCGCTCCTGAAGAAGGCCCTGGCTGCCGCCGACGGCGGCTCGCTGCTGGCCCAGTTCGAGAGCGAAGGGCACGTGTCGATGGACGTGGACGGCGAGGTGCTGGAGCTCTCGCCGGAGGAGATCGAGGTGGCTCTCGAGGCCCGCGAGGGCTTCGCGGCTGCGGCGGGCCCCGCCGGCGTGGTGGTGCTGCGTACGGCGCTGACGCCGGAATTGTTGGAGGAGGGCCTCTACCGGGAGGTCCTGAACCGCGTGCAGACGTTCCGCAAGGAGCTGGACCTCGCCTACACCGACCGCATCCGCCTCAGCCTGGACGGAACGCCGCGCCTGCTCGACGCCGTGCGCCCCCGGGCCGAGGACCTGGGCCGCGAGACGCTGGCCGTCGCCGTGGACGTGGCGGCGCCGCCTGCTGCGGGCGCCCACGTGCGCGAGGTGACCATCGATGGCGATTCGCTGACGCTCGGCCTCTCCGCGGTCGAGAGCTGAGGCCGTGCCGGGCGTCGACGAGGATTCGGTCCGTCGCGTGCCGCGTGTGCGGCTGGCGGACGGCCGGATCGATTCCGCCCGCGACAGCGTGGCGTGCGAAGAGCCGCTCGAGATCCAGGTGGGGGGTGCACCGGTCGCCGTGGTGATGCGCACACCCGGCGACGACGAGGAGCTGGTGCTCGGATTCCTCCTGACCGAGCGCATCGTGGCGTCGCCGCTCGATGTGGTCTCCGTGCGCCACTGCTCCCTGGCTCGCGACCCCGAGGCGGCCGACAACGTGGTGCGCGCGACCCTGGCGCCGGGCGTGTCCGTGGACCTGGACGCATTGCGCCGGAACCTCTACGCGAGCGCGAGCTGCGGCGTTTGCGGAAAAGCCAGCATCGAGAGCGTCATGCAGACCGCACCGCCCCTGGAAGACGATGCCTCGTTCCCGCGTGATTTCTTCGCGGCGCTGCCCAGGCGCCTGCGTGAAGGCCAGGCGGTGTTCGAAGAGACGGGCGGCTTGCACGGCGCGGCCCTCTTCGGTTCCGACGGACGCTGCCTGGTGGTGCGCGAGGATGTGGGTCGACACAATGCGGTAGACAAGGTGATCGGCTGGGCAGCCCGCGCCGGCCGCCTGCCGCTGACGGGGCACGCGCTGATGGTGTCCGGGCGCGTTTCGTTCGAGATCACCCAGAAGGCCCTGGCGGCGCGCATTCCACTGATCGCAGCCGTCTCGGCCCCCTCCTCCCTGGCCGTGGACCTGGCCGCTGCCTCGGGCATGACGGTGGTGGGCTTCCTGCGCGGCGGTGGCTTCAGCGTCTACGGCAACGCCGAGCGAGTGGCGCTCTAGGGTAGAATCGGCGGATGCCCAAGCCCCCCGACGCCGGCCCCTCCGCCGGCGGTGCCGCCGCGGCGCTGAACAGCCTGCGCTTCGCGGCGAGCCGCGCCGGCCCGCTCGCCGCGATGCAGCTGCTGCGCCAGGTGAACCAGCCCGGCGGTTTCGACTGCCCTGGCTGCGCCTGGCCCGAGCCGGCCAACCGGGCGAGCCTCGAATTCTGCGAGAACGGCGCCAAGCACGTGGCCCACGAGGCCACCCGCAGCCGCGTGGGTCCCGAGTTCTTCGAGTCGCACACGCTCGACGAGTTGCTCTCCAGGAGCGACCAGTGGCTCGAGGCCCAGGGCCGCATCACCCGTCCGTTCCTGAAGGCGCGCGGCGCCGATCGCTACGCGCCCATCAGCTGGGACGACGCCTTCGCGCGCATCGCGCGCCACCTGCGCGAGCTGGCGAGCCCCGACGAGGCGGTGCTCTACACGTCGGGTCGCACCAGCAACGAGGCCGCGTTCCTGTGGCAGCTCTTCGCCCGCGAGCTCGGCACCAACAACCTGCCGGACTGTTCCAACCTCTGTCACGAGTCGAGTGGCACCGCGCTGTCCGACACCATCGGCGTGGGCAAGGGCACCGTGGGCCTCGCGGACTTCGAGAAGGCCGATGCCATCTTCGTGATCGGCCAGAATCCGGGCACCAACCACCCGCGCATGCTCACCACACTGCTCGAGGCAAAGGCCCGCGGCGCGCGCATCGTCAGCATCAATCCGTTGCGCGAGCGCGCGCTGGTGCGCTTCGCCCACCCCAAGGATCCCATCGCCATGCTTCGTGGCGGCCGAGCGATCTCGGACCTCTACGTGCAGGTGCGCGTGGGCGGCGACGTGGCGCTCCTCAAGGCCGTGATGAAGGAGCTGCTCGAGATGGAGCGGGTCGCGCCCGGCTCCGTGCTGGACCTCGACTTCCTGCGCCGCCACACGGAGGGCTTCGAGGAGTTCCGCGCGGCCCTGGACGCGGAGCCCTGGGAGGTCCTGCTGGAGGAGAGCGGTATCTCGGGCCCCGACGTGCGCAAGCTGGCAGCACTCTACGCCGAGAGCCAGCGGGTGATCGTCTGCTGGTGCATGGGGCTGACCCAGCATCCCCACGCCGTGGCGAACGTCCAGGAGATCGTGAACCTGCTGCTCTTGCGCGGCAACATCGGCACCCCGGGTGCGGGTCCCTGCCCGGTGCGCGGCCACAGCAATGTCCAGGGCGACCGCACCATGGGCGTGACGTCGCGGCCGTCGCCCGGGTTCCTCGACCGGCTGGGCACCGAGTTCGGCTTCGCACCGCCGCGGGCGGAGGGGCTCGATTCGGTGGCCGCGATCCACGCGCTCTACGAGGGCCGGGCGAAGGTCTTCCTCTCCATGGGCGGCAACTTCGCGGTCGCCACCCCGGACGCCGAGGTCACCCACGCCGCGCTGCGCCGTGCCGAGCTCACGGTGCAGATCTCCACGACCCTGAACCGCTCGCACCTCGTCTGCGGCGAAGAGGCGCTGATGCTGCCCTGCCTGGGGCGCACCGAGCGTGATGAACAGGCCGGCGGTCTTCAGCTGGTAACCGTGGAGAACTCCATGAGCGTGGTGCACCCGTCTCGAGGGAGCCGCGAGCCGGCCTCGCCGGAGCTGCGGAGCGAGCCCGCCATCGTGGCGGGCATGGCGCGCGCCACCCTGGGCGAGAAGAGCGCGGTCCCGTGGGAGGAGCTGGCCTCGGACTACGACCGCATCCGCGAGCGCATCGCGCGCGTGGTTCCGGGCTGCGAGGACATGAACCGGCGGGTGCGTCGGCCGGGCGGCTTCGTGCTGGCGAGCGGCGCCCGCACGCGCCACTTCGACACCCCGTCCGGGCGCGCGCACTTCCGCGTGCACCCGGTGCCGCGCAGCCGGCTCGAGCCGGGCCAGCTCACGCTGATGACGATCCGCAGCCACGATCAGTTCAACACCACGGTCTACAGTCCGGATGATCGGTACCGCGGCGTGAAGGGCGACCGTCGTGTGCTGCTCCTGAACCCGGACGACCTCGAGGAGCGCGGCCTCGTGGCGGGGCAGCGCGTGGACGTGACCAGCCATTTCGGAGGCCGTGCGCGCACGGTGCACGGCTTCGCGGCGATGCCCTACGACGTGCCGCGGCGCTGCGCCGCGGCCTATTTCCCCGAGGCCAACGCGCTGGTCCCGGTGGAGAGCGTGGCGGACAAGAGCCGCACGCCCACCTACAAGAACGTGGTGGTGAGCCTTGCTCCCGCCCGCTCTGCATCCTGAAGGAAGAGGAGGATCCCATGTCCCGAGGAGCCATCGTCGTCACCGGAGCCAGCACCGGAATCGGCCGCGCCGCCGTGCTGCGTCTGGCACGCGCGGGGCACCGCGTCTTTGCCGGCGTGCGCAAAGAGGCCGACGCCGAATCCATCCGCGCCGAAGGCCTCGAGGGTCTGGAGCCCGTTTTTCTCGACGTGGCGGACCCCGCCACCATCGAGAGCGCCGCCAAGCAGGTGGAGGCCGAGGTCGGCGACGCCGGCCTGGCGGGGCTGGTCAACAACGCCGGCATCACCATGGGCGGGCCCGTGGAGCTGGTGGGGCTCGACGAGCTGCGCCGGGTACTGGAGGTGAACACCGTCGGGCCGATTGCGGTGACTCAGGCCTTCATGCCGCTCATCCGCAAGGCGACCGGTCGCCTCGTCTTCACCAGCAGCATCGGCGGGCGCGTCTCGGGGCCGATCATCGGACCCTACACCGCCAGCAAGTTCGCGCTGGAGGCGCTGTGCGATTCGCTGCGGGTGGAGCTGCGCCCATGGAAGATCCACGTCTCCGTAGTGGAACCGGGCGCCATCAAGACCGAGATCTTCGAGAAGTCGCGCAGCATGAAGGACGAGCTGATGGACGCTTTCGGCGAAGAGGCGCGAGTGCGCTACGGGTCGATGGCTGAGTCCGTGATGGATCGCTTCAACGACCTCGAGAAGAACGCGCTCGAGCCCGACGACGTGGCGAAGCAGATCGAGCACGCCCTCACCTCGGACTCGCCGAAGACGCGTTACCTGGTAGGCACCGATGCGCGCATCCAGGCCGCCCTGGGCTGGCTGCTGCCTGACAGGGCCTTCGACGCGATCGGCGCGCGCCTCTTCGGCATTCCCTCGAAGCCGCCGCAGTGAGTGGCGCCGTCGTCGTCACCGGAGCGAGCAGCGGGATCGGCCGAGCCACGGCGCTGCACCTGGACGCCAAGGGCTTCCACGTCTTCGCCGGTGTGCGTCGCGAGCCGGACGCTGCCTCCCTGCGCCGCGACGCCTCCCCGCGTTTGCGGACGCTGATCCTCGATGTGACCGACTCTGCGTCCCTGGCGGCCGCCGCCAAGGAGGTGGAGGTGGACCTCGACGGCGAAGGCCTGGCCGGGCTCGTCGCCAACGCGGGGATCGGCGTGGGTGGGCCGGTGGAGTTCGTGCCCCTCGACGAGCTGCGCCACGTGCTCGAGGTGAACACGGTCGGCATGGTCGCCACCGTCCAGGCCTTCGCGCCGCTCGTGCGCCGCGCGGGCGGGCGCATCGCTGTGGTGGGAAGTGTCTCGGGGCGTCTCTCTGCGCCCTTCGCGGGGCCGTACTCGGCCAGCAAGTTCGCCGTGGAGGCGCTCTGCGATTCGCTGCGCGTGGAGCTGCGCCCCTGGAGTCTGCACGTAGCGCTGGTGGAACCGGGCGACGTGGCCACGCCGATCTGGGACAAGACCCAGCGCTTCGCCGATGAGCTGATGGCGCGACTGCCCGAAGAGGGCAAGCGGCTCTACGGCGATCTCATCCCCTCGGTGCGCGCGCGCCTCGCCCAGAGCGCGAAAACTGCCGCGTCGCCCGAGGGCTGTGCGCGCGCGGTGCACCACGCGCTCACGGCGAGTCGACCGAAGACCCGTTACCTGGTGGGGAGCGACGCCAAGGCGCAAGCCGCGCTCGCCTGGCTCGTGCCCGACCGCTGGCGCGACGCCCTCATCGCCCGCCTGCTGCGCAGCGGCAGGGGTCCGCTCTAGGTCGGGCCCGACATCTGCCCCAGGGGCGCCGCCCATTCACGCCTCAGGCACGCTATGCGCCCTCGTTCCGGCATTCTTCGCATTGCTCCCCTTCCCATTGTTCTACTCAGGGCTCAGCGAGGCGGTGGTCTGGCGCCTGTCCAGCTCCCTGCTCGGCGCCACCTACGTAGCGACGATGATCGTCAGCTGGATCCGTGTCCGCGCGCTCACGCGAAGCGGCGCTAGGCGCCCGCGGCCCAGGTACTTTCGCGGAATGTGGGCTATCGGCATCGCTGGTGCACTTTCCCTCACGAGCAACGCCATCGTTCTTCCTTTTGGGGGGCTCTCGCTGTATGTCGTCGGGCTGCTGGTAGTTCTTGTTGTCGCTGGGCTCCAGCTCCTCTCCATCCTAGCCGTCGTCAGAGTTGACCAGAGTTGATCGCCCGACGCGCGACCGCGATCATCTCGAAGACGTTTCCGTCGGGGTCCCTGACCCACATCTGCCCGCGCTCCGGGCTGGTCTGCATCACTTCGACGCCGTGGGACCGGAGCGAGTCCAGGGTCTTCTGGTAGTCGTCCACCTGGAAGGCGGTGTGCGGGCCCAGGGGCGTCAGGCCGGACGGACGCGCGCCCACATCCGCGCCGTCGGGCGTGCAGATGATGTGAATCTCGGCGTCGCCGGCCCGGTACCACATGCCGCCTAGCCCCAGGTCCGGGCGCGGGATGGGCTCGAGTCCCAGGATGCCCTCATAGAAAGCGCGCGCTCGCTCGAGGTCCGTGACGGGGAAGGAGACGTGGTGGACGCGGGTGCCGATCATGGGGGGCCTCCGTTCATCGGGGCGCTCAGGCACCCGGTGGGCCTCCGATGGTACCCTGCCCGGCGTGAAGACGATCGACCTGCGCAGTGACACCGTCACCCGCCCCACGGACGCCATGCGTGAGGCGATGGCCAAGGCCGAGCTGGGCGACGACGTCTATTTCGAGGATCCGGAGGCCAACCGGCTCCAGACGGCGGCGGCGGAGCGGCTCGGCAAGGAGGCGGCGCTCTTCGTGCCCTCGGGGACGATGGCGAACCAGGTCGCGATCGGTGTCCACACCCGGCCCGGCGACGCGGTGCTCGCCGGCGAAGGCGCGCACGTGCTGCTCTACGAAGGGGGCGCGGCTTCGGCGCTGGCGGGCGTGCAGATCAATACCCTCGGCAGCGGAGGCCTCTTCGACGGCGACGACGTGCGCGCCGCCGCGGCCCCCGATGAGCAGCACTACGCGCCCACGACCCTCGTGGCCGTGGAGAACACCCACAACACCGCCGGCGGTGTGGTCTTTCCGCTGGAGCGGGTTCGCGACATCGCCGAAGCCGCGCGCGACTGCGGCATGAAGCTCCATCTGGACGGCGCGCGACTGTTCAACGCCGTGGTGGCCACGGGCGTTCCCGCCCACGAGTGGGCCGCGCCGTTCGACACGGTCGCCTTCTGTCTTTCGAAAGGGCTGGGTGCGCCGGTCGGCTCGCTGGTGTGCGGCGACGCCGAGACGATTCACGCCTGCCACCGGGCGCGCAAGCGCATGGGAGGCGGCATGCGCCAGATCGGCATGCTGGCGGCGGCGGGACTCCACGCCCTCGAGCACCACGTGGACCGCCTGGCCGAAGATCACGCCAACGCGGCGCGGCTGGCCGCGGGCCTGCGCGAGCAGGGCTTCATGGTCGAACCCGAGCCGGAGACCAACATGGTGATGTTCCGGGTGGACGACGTGATGGGCTTCCTGCGCGAGATCCGCGCGCGCGACCTTCTCGT
>CAXMOD010000097.1:0-13903 GCA_964194905.1 uncultured Desulfobacterales bacterium
GTGAAGATCCACATGGCGTCTTCTCGGACTCCGCGCACCGCGATGCGGCCGACCTGGTCCGGGTCCATCCCCTGCTCCACGGCCGGCGTGAGGAAGCCGAGGCCGGGGTCGGCAACGCCGAGTCCACTCGGCCGATTGCGCGCCGCATCCATGAGGTTGGTACGGATCAGCGAAGGGCACAGTACCGAGACCCCGATCGCGCTCGGAGCGAGCTCCGCGGCGAGCGCCTCGCTGTAGGCGACCACGGCGAACTTGGTGGTCGTGTACATGCCCAGCCCGCCGCCCGCGAGGAAGCCCCCCACCGACGCCGTGTTCAGGATGTGACCGGGCTCGCCTTGTTCCCGCATGCGCGGCGCGAACACGCTGCAGCCGAGGCGCACACCGTGGAAGTTGACGCCCAGCAGCCACTCCCAGTCGGCGTCGCTCATCTCGAGCAGCGGGCCACCCTGGCAGACACCGGCGTTGTTGCACACGAGGTGGGCGCCGCCCAGCTCCGAGAAGATCCGATCGGCCAGCGCCTCGACGACCTTGCGCTCGGCCACGTCGCAGGTCAGCGCGAGGACGTCCGCGCCCGCAGCGCGCAGCTCGTCGGCCACGCCGGCGAGCGCGGCCTCCTCGACATCCGCCAGCGCGAGGCGCATGCCTTCGGCCGCCAGCGCGCGAGCCAAGCCCGCGCCGATGCCGCTGGCCGCGCCGGTCACCACGGCGACGCGCCCGGCGAGATCTTTCACGCGCCGTCCTCGGCACGCTCGAACTCGGGAATCACGTACTTCCCGAACAGATCGATGGTCTGCATCACCTTGTCGTGGGGGATCTTGTAGGGATTCACCAGGCAGAGCAGCAGGTCGGCTCCGGTGGCCTCGTAGGCCTTGCAGCGCTCCACCACTTCGTCGGGGTCGCCGGCGATCACCGCGCTCAGCCCCAGCAGCGCCTCGAACGACGCCAGCTCGTGCAGACGCTGTTCGACGGCCTGGCGCGCCTCCTCGAGATAGGCGTAGGTGCCGTCCGCCTCGCCCTTCATTTCCTCGAGCCAGAGCGGCACGGAGGAGACCAGTTCCGCCGAGTGCTGCACATACCAGGCGAAGGATTCGCGCGATATGTCGTACGACTCATCACGGGTGGGGGCGCAGTTGACCATGGTGAAGCACGCGGCGCGGTCGTTGACGAACGCGCCGAGCGGCTTCTTGCAGGCCGCGATTCCCCCACGGTAGATGTCGATGCGTTCCTTGAGCTGCTCCGGGGGCGTACCCACGCTGAAGGAGAGCAGGCCGAGGCCGAGCTCGCCCATCATGCGGTGCCCGTCGGGGCTGCCCGTGGCACCCCACACCGGGGGGTGCGGGCGCTGCAACGGCTTGGGCTGCACGCGGCGACGCGGCAGCGACCAGTGCTTGCCCTCGAACTCCGCGTACTCCTCGGTCCAGCAGCTGACGATGTGCTGCACCGCCTCGAGCCACATCTCACGCGTGTCGTTGGGGTTGAGTCCGAAGCCCTCCATCTCGATGCGCGTGCTCGAGCGGCCGGTGCCGAACTCCACGCGACCGTCTGAGATCAGGTCGAGAACGGCCGCCGACTCGGCGGAGCGCACGGGATGGTTGTAGGGCTTCGGTCCGAGGCGCACGCCGTAGCCGATCCGCAGGCGCTCCGTGCGCGCCGCGATGGCTCCGTACAGTACCTCCGGATTGGAGCAGTGGGAGAACTCCTCCAGGAAGTGGTGCTCCACGGTCCAGACGGAGTGGAAGCCGGCTTCCTCGCCCGCGATGGCCTGGGTGAGCGTGTTCTTGAATGCCTCGTGCTCGCTCTCGGGTCCCCAGGGCCGCGCAACCGGAATCTCGTAGAACAGCGCAAACTTCATGCTTCTCCTCCGCCGCGAGCACTCTAGCGGACGCGACCCTCAGCTTCCGTCGGCGGCGCCGCGGGCCAGCTGGTCGGCGCGGTAGGAGCTTCGCACGAGGGGCCCCGAAGCCACCTCCGCAAAGCCCAGTTCACGCGCGCGCTCGGCCCAGACGTCGAACTCAGCGGGCGGGACCCAGCGCGCGACGGGCAGGTGCTCCGGCGACGGACTCATGTACTGGCCCAGGGTCAGCAGGCGCACTCCGTGGGCACGCAGGTCGCGCAGGGCCTGGTCCAGCTCCTCGTCTCGCTCGCCGAGGCCCAGCATGATGCCGCTCTTGGTGGGTGTGCCCGGCGCCAGCTCGCCTGCCCGGCGCAGGAGACCGAGGGAGCGTGCGTAGCGACCGGCCTTGCGCACCTCGCGCTGGAGCCGCTCCACCGTCTCGAGGTTGTGATTCAGCACGTCCGGACCGGCGTCGAGCACCGTGCGCAGGTCGTCTTCCCGGCCCTTGTAGTCCGGGATCAGGACTTCGACCCCGGTCCCCGGGCACGCCTGGCGGATGGCGCGTACGGTGGCGGCCATCTGACCTGCCCCGCCGTCGGCCAGGTCGTCGCGGGCCACGGCGGTCACGACGGCAAAGCGCAGGCCGAGCTTGGCCACGGCCTGCGCCACACGCGCGGGCTCGCCCGCGTCCAGGGCGCCGGGCCGCCCTGTCGCCACGTCGCAGAAGCCGCACGCCCGCGTGCAGGTATTGCCGCCGATCATGAAGGTGGCGGTGCCGTGGGACCAGCACTCGCCCAGGTTCGGGCAGGCCGCCGAAAAACACACCGTATTGAGGCGCTGCTCGGTGACGAGCCTCTGCACGCGCTCGAACTCCGGCGTGGCGTGCAGGCGCACGCGCAGCCATTCGGGCCGCAAGCGGGGCTCGGCGGCGCTCATGCGAGCCTCCGCTGGAAGGCTTCGGCAACCGCCTCGCGCACCTGGGCAAACAGGTCGGGAGGCGCAGCCTCACCCAGCTCGCGAGCCGCCGAGGTCATCTCCACGTGCTGGAGGCCGCAAGGCACGATGTCGCCGAAGCCGGCGAGATCCGGCGTCACGTTGAGGGCGAAGCCGTGCCAGGTGACCCAGCCACGCACGCCGATGCCGATGGAGGCGATCTTGCGCGGCGGAGTGCTCCCGCCGACAAAGACGCCGGTCATCCCGTCGCGGGTGTCGCACGCGAGACCGAACTTGGCGAGGGCATCGCAAAGACCGCCCTCCAGGTCACGCAGGAAGCGGTGCACGTCCGCGCGGCCGCGCGCAGCGAGGTCGATGATCGCGTAACCGACGAGCTGCCCGGGCCCGTGCCACGTCACATCGCCGCCGCGGGCCACCTCGTGCACCTCTACGCCGCGGCCCGCGAGCTCGGCGCGCGGCACTCGCAGGTTCTCCTCGCGAGCGCTGCGGCCAAGCGTCACCACGGGCGGGTGCTCCAGCAGGAGCAGGACGTCGCCGCGCTCGCCCGCGCGCACGTCGGCCAGGCGACGCTCCTGCAGAGCCAGGGCCTCCGCATAGGCCACGCGACCGAGCCACTCCACCGCCAGGCTACGCGGCATCGCCCTCTCCCTCGAGCAAGCGTTCCGGCTTCTCGAGCACCGCCTTCAGCTCCGCCAGGAACTGGGCGGCCTTGGCACCGTCGAGCACCCGGTGGTCGACGCCCATGCCGAAGGCCATGCGCCGGCCCGTCCCGACGGCACCGTCCACCACCACCGCCTCGTCGCGCATGCGCGAAACCGAGAGCACGGTTGCCTGGGGCGGCGTGATGATCGCGTAGAAATGCTCCACGCCGAACATTCCCAGGTTCGAGATGGTGAAGGTGCCATCCGCATAGTCGTCCGGGGTGAGCTTGCGCTCCCGCGCGCGCTGGATGAGCTCATCCGTATCGCCGGCCAGCACCTCCAGGGAACGCCCCTGGCAGTCCTTCACCACCGGGGCCACCAGCTCGTCGCCAACGGCGACGGCCACCGCGATATTGATCGGGTTGAAGCGCACGATGCGGTCTTCCCGCCAGGTGGCGTTCACGTCCGGGAAAGCCTCGAGCGCCAGGGCCGCAGCCTTGAGGATCATGTGTGTGTAGGTTACGGACCCACCGTCGGACTTGAGGCGCTCGCGCAGTGCACGCATGGGCTCCGCGTCCACGTCCATGGTGATGTAGAAGTGAGGCGTGCTCTGCTTGCTCTCGGTCATCTGGCGCGTCAGGAACTTGCGCTTCTGGGAGAGCTTGATCTCGTCGCCGTAGAGTGCCCGGTCGCTCGTGTCTCCGCCCTTCGCGCCACCGCCGAGGAACGAGCGCAGGTCGCGCTTGCTGACCCGGCCTCCGGGCCCGGTGCCCTTCACGCGGGACAAGTCGATGCCGAGCTCATCGGCCATGCGCACGGCCACGGGAGTCGCCGGGACGTCGCCCGACACCGGCGGCTTGCGGCTCTCCTCGAGCGCGCGCGAGTAGAGCTCCACGTCGCTCGCGAGAATGGCGCCGTCAGGACCGGTGCCGGCGATCTCGGTCACGTCCACACCCTTCTCGCTCGCGAGCGAACGCGCGCGCGGCGTGGCGCGCACCCGATCGGGATCGGGCAGGAAGTAGGCGAGCCGCGTCTCGCGGTCGGGAAGCTGGAGGGTCTGCGGCGCGGGCGCCGCCGCCACGGGAGCCGGGGCGGGCGCCGGAGCGGCCTGCGGCTGCACCGCCGGCGCGGAGACCGGAGACTTCTCGACCGGCAGCGCTTCCCCCGCGGACTCCGCCGCCGCGACAGGCGCTTCGGGAGCGGGGGCCGCCGCTGCGGCGCCACCGGCTCCGTGCTTCGCAAGCACCGCCTGGATCTCGTCCTCGCTGTCGCTCTCCAGGCGCACAACTGCGATGGGCGTGCCGACCGCGACGGTCTCGCCCTCGCGCACCAGGATCTTCACCAGCGTGCCTGCGACGTAGGCCTCGTACTCCATGTCGGCCTTGTCGGTCTCCACCTCCAGAAGCACCTCTCCACGCTGGATGGTGTCGCCCTCGCGCTTGCGCCAGACGTTGAGCGTGCCCTCCTCCATGGTGTCGGAGAGCTTGGGCATCCTGATCTCGCGGGGCATCGCGTCTCCTACGTGCAGATCTTGAGGGCGGCGGCCACGATGTCGTCGGCGTGGGGGAGAGCCGCCTGCTCGAGCTGGCGTGCGTAGGGCGTCGGAACCTCGGCCGCACCCACCCGCTGAACCGGCGCGTCCAGCTCGTGGAAGAGCACCTCCTGCACCCGCGCGGCGATCTCGGCACCCACGCCCAGCGTGCGCCAGCCCTCTTCCGCCACCACCAGCCGCCGGGTGCGCGCCACCGAGCCGTAGACGGCGTCCCAGTCGAAGGGGTCGAGAGTGCGCGGGTCGAGCACTTCCGCCTCGATGCCCTCCAGCGCCAGCACTTCAGCCGCCTTCAGTGCCTCGTGCACCATCATGGACCAGGCCACGATGGTGAGGTCGCTGCCGGGCCGCTTGATGTCGGCCTGCCCGAGCGGAATGAGCAGCTCCTCCGTCTCGTCGGGCACGGGCCCCTTCATCGAGTAGAGCCGCTCGTGCTCCACGAAGAGCACCGCGTCGTCGCTGCGGATGCAAGTCTTGAGGAGGCCCTTGAAGTCGCGCGCGGTCGATGGGATCACCACGCGAATGCCCGGCGCGTTCACGAACCATGACTCGATGGAGTGGGAGTGCTGGGCGCCCTTCTGGGTGCCGCCGCCGCCCGGCGCGCGGATGGTGAGCGGCATGTCGAACTGACCGCCGAACATGTACCGCATCTTGGCGGCGTGGTTGATGATCTGGTCCATCGCCACGATGGCGAAGTTGATGGTCATGAGCTCCGGCACCGGACGCAGGCCCGCCAGCGCGGCGCCGATCGCGAGCCCCACGATCCCGGCCTCGGCGATCGGCGTGTCGCGCACCCTCCGCGAGCCGAACTCCGCCATGAGCCCCTCGGTAGCGCGGAAGGTGCCGCCGAACAGGCCGATGTCCTCGCCCATCAGGAAGACATCCTCGTCGCGGCGCATCTCCTCCGCCTGCGCTTCGATCAGTGCCTCGTAGACGCGCAGCTCACGCATGGGGATCGCTCGGGTAGCGCGTGGCGTACATGCCCTCGTAGAGGTCGGAGAGCTCCGGCTCCGGGCTCTCGTCCGCAAACTTCACCGCCTCTTCGACGATCTCCTCGATGTCGCTCTCCAGCTGGTCCAGCTCTTGCTGGGTGATCGCATCCTCGGCGAGCATCTGCTTGGCCAGCCGCGGAATCGGGTCGCGCTTGCGCCACAGCTCCTCTTCGGCGCGCGCGCGGTAGCGGCCCGGGTCCGTCATGGAGTGGCCCTGGTAGCGGTAGCAGACCGCCTCGATCAGGGCGGGCCCGGCGCCACCGCGCACCAGCCGCACGACTTCGTCACAACGCTGGCGCACCTCCAGCACGTCCATGCCGGCCACCTTGTAGCCGGGGATGCCGTAGCCGGCTGCCTTGCGGTGCACCTCGGTAAAGGCCGACGAGAGCCGCACGTCGGTGCCGATGCCGTAGAAGTTGTTCTCGCAGATGAAGATGACGGGCAGGTTCCAGATCTTGGCGAAGTTGAGACCCTCGTGCCAGACACCCTGGTTCGTCGCACCGTCTCCTAAGAACGCCATCGTGATGCGATCGTTCTCGCGGTACGCCGACGCGAGGCCGAGCCCCGCCGCAATGGGAATGGAGCCGCCGACGATACCGGTGCCGCCGTAGAAGTAGTGCTGCGCGTCGGCCAGGTGCATCGACCCGCCCTTGCCGCCGCAGACTCCGGTGCTGCGCCCGAAGAGCTCCGCCATCAGCTTCTTGGGCTCACCGCCACAGGCCAGGAAATGTCCGTGATCGCGGTAGGTGTCGATCACGCAGTCGTCGCGGTTGAGCGCGTTGATGGCGCCCACCGCCACCGCCTCCTGGCCGATGTAGAGGTGGGTGAAGCCGCCGATCTTGCCCTCGCCGTAACACTCGGCGATGCGCTCCTCGATGCGGCGGATGAGGAGCATCTGGCGGTACATGCGAAGCTGGTCGGCAGCCGGGATCACGCTGCGTCACCCCCTTCCCTTCTTGCGGCCCTCTCTACAGGGCGAACTCACCCTCCTCCAGCAGCTCCCGCACGCGGAAGAGGAAGGCGTTGGCGGGCGCCCCGTCTACGACGCGATGGTCGTAGGAGAGCGCCAGGTGCATCATCGGCCGGACCACGATGGCGTCCTCGCCGTCCACGCTGCGCACGACCGGGCGCTTCACGATCTCGCCCATGCGCAGGATGCCCACCTGCGGTTGGTTGATGATCGCGAAGCCGTAGAGGTTCCCGTGGCGGCCGGGATTCGAGATGGTGAAGGTGCCCCCCCGCAGCTCGTCGGGCGAGAGCTTCTTGTTGCGCGCGCGGCTGGAGAGATCTTCGATGGCCGTGGCGAGCCCGGCCAGGGACAGCCGGTCGGCGTGGCGCACCACGGGCACCACGAGGCCCTTCTCGGTCTCGACGGCGACCCCGATGTGGAGCGCCTGCTTCTCCACGATGGAGTCCTCCAGCATCGAGGCATTGAGGCGCGGGTGCTCTCGCAGCCCTCGCACGGCGGCGTGTACGATGAAGGGCAGGAACGTGAGGTTGAAGCCCTGGGCCTCACGGAAGGCGCGCTTGTGCATGTCGCGGAAGCGCACCACAGCGGCGAGGTCGATCTCCGACACGGTGCCCACGTGGGGGCTCGTCTGCTTGGAGAGCACCATGTGCTCCGCCACGATCCGCCGCAACGGCGTGAGCGGGATGACCTTGTCGCCCTCCTGCAGCTCGTAGTTCATGTAGGCGGGTCGGCCTCTCGGTGCGGCAGGGCGTGCGACCGCTGCGGGCTGCGCGGCGGGCGCGGGCGCCGCCGCGGCCGGCTGCGCCGGAGCCTGGCGCGCTTGGGGCTGGCCGGCCTCCTCCACATCACGGCGCGTGACCCTGCCACCCACGCCGCTCCCCTGCACGCCGCCCAGGTCCACCTGCTGGTCCTCGGCCACCCGCCTGGCCACCGGGGTGGCGCGGGGCGCACCCGCATCGGCGGCCGGCGGCGGAGCCGGGGCTTCCTTGGCAGCAGCGGCCGGGGCGGGCGCCGCCTCGGCCTTGGGCGCCTCCGAGGTCGGGGCAGCGGGCTTCGCCTGCGCCGGCTGCGCGCCGGCCGACGCGTCGGTGTCGATCCTCGCGAGCTCGGCGCCCACGTCGACGGTCTCGCCCTCCGGCACCAGGATCTTGACGAGAACGCCCGCCGCCGGCGACGGGATCTCGGCGTCCACCTTGTCGGTGGTTACTTCCACGAGCGGCTGGTCGAGCGTGACCGTCTCGCCCTCCTTTACCAGCCAACTCGAGACCGTTCCCTCCACCACGCTCTCACCGAGGGCGGGAAGCTCGACTCCGATTTCGGCCATGGGCGTCTCCGAACTCCGAATCCTTGCGGGCACGCGTCTGCGGACGTGCGCCCTAGAAGTTGATGCCGCGTCCCTCGGCGAGCAGCGCCGCTTCGTGGATCGCCTCCGAAAGCGTGGGGTGCGCGTGGGTGGTGCCTGCGATCTCCGCGGTTGTGCACTCGAGGGTCATGGCCAGGCCGAATTCCGCCACGAGTTCAGTCGCGCCCTGCCCCACCAGGTGCGCGCCCACGATCTCGCCGTACTTGGGTTCCGCGATCACCTTCACGAAGCCCGCCGAGTGGGCGGCCGCCAGCGCCTTGCCCGACGCAGTGAACGGGAAGCTCCCGACCTTGACCCCGTCGCCATGGCGCTCGCGCGCCTGCGCTTCGGTGAGTCCGATCCAGGCCACCTGGGGCTGGGCGTAGATGCAGCCCGGGATCTTCTCGTGATCGAGGGGCGGACGCTCGACGCCGGCCATCCACTCGGCGGCGGCGACGCCCTCTTCGGAGGCCTTGTGCGCCAGGAGCGGGCCGCCGATCAGGTCGCCGATCGCCCAGATGTTCTCGGCCGTGGTCTTGAGCCGGGCGTCCACCTTCACGAAGCCCCGCTCGTCCACCCCGACGCCCGCCGTCTCGAGGCCCAGGTCCTGGGAGAGCGGCCGGCGGCCGAGAGCGATCAGCACGCGGTCCGCGTCGACCTCCGGCGCCTTGCCGCCGCTGGTGGCGACGCGCACTTTGTCGCCGTTCACCTTCAGCTCCTCGAACTTCGTGCCGGTGTGCACGTCGATCTTCTTGCGGCGGAACTCGCGGGAGAGAGCAGCCGCCACGTCCTTGTCCGCGCCCGGCAGCATCTGGTCCGCCATCTCCACCATCGTGACCTCGGCGCCGTACATGGCCCAGATGTAGGCGAACTCCACGCCCACGGCGCCGGCGCCGATCACCACCACGCTCTCGGGGACGGTCTTCACGGCCAGCGCCTCGCGCGAGGTCACCACCCGCTCGCCGTCGAGCTCCATGCCGGGCAGTACGAGCTCCGTGGAGCCGGTTGCGAGGAGCACGCGCTTGGCGCGCACCTGCGTCTTGTCCTTGCCTTCCACAGCCACGGTGCCGGGACCGGCGAGGCGCCCGCGCCCGGCCAGCAACGTGATCTTGTTCTTCTTGAAGAGGCCCTGCACGCCCTTGCACAGGCGGTCGGCCACCTTGCGGCTGTGCGCCTGCACCTTTGAGTAGTCGAGCTGGAGACCGCCCGCGACCACGCCGAAGGTCTCGCCGTGGGACTGGAGCGTCTCCACGAGCTCCGCGCCGGTGAGGAGCGCCTTCGACGGGATGCAGCCCCAGTTGAGGCACACGCCGCCGGGCTTGTCCTCCTCGATCACCGCCACGCGCATGCCCAGCTGCGCGGCGCGGATGGCGGCGACGTACCCCCCGGGCCCGGAGCCCACCACGGCCAGATCGAAGGTGTCGGACGAATCGGCGGCCACCGGCGCCTCTCCTTTCGTTGGTCGGCGGCTAGGTTAGCGCGCTCGAGTTACGAGGCGGCAGATTGAGCCGGGATGGGGCGCGAAAGGCCCCGGGAGCCCCACCCGAGCCAATAGGAGTGGGGCTAGGCGACCGGCTTCTCGACGACCGGGATGTCGAGCTCCGCGATCTCCTTGTGGCGGCCGTCTGCCGGGATCTTCTCGGCCTGCACCCGCTCCTGGAGCTTGATGAGGCCGTCGAGCACGGCCTCGGGCCGGGGCGGGCAGCCGGGGATGTAGACGTCCACCGGAATGATCGTGTCGATGCCCTGCACCACCGAGTAGTTGTTGTAGGGCCCACCCGAGCAGGTGCACGCACCGAAGGCGATCACCCACTTGGGCTCGGCCATCTGGTCGTAGACCTTCTTCAGGATGGGCGCCTGCCTGTGCGTGATGGTGCCCACCACCATGAGCAGGTCCGACTGGCGTGGCGAGAAGCGCGGCAGCGCGCAGCCGAAACGGTCCATGTCGTAGCGCGGCCCCACCACGCTCATGAACTCCATGCCGCAGCACGCCGTCACGAACGGATAGAGAAACATGGAGTACTTGCGGCTCCAGTTGAGGACCGCCTCCACGCGCGTGGTCTGGAAGCTGTCGCCCCCCTGGCGCAACACTTCGAGCTGGCGGCGGGCGGCTTTGTACGGCTCGGCTTCGTACTTCATGGTCGGCCTGGAAGCTAGCAGCTCTGGTATGCTGCGCCGCGTGACGGGCGAGGTGGAGCGCACGACGGCGTCGCAGGCCACGGTCCCCCAGAAGCTCGCGGCCTGGGGGGTGCACCTCTTCACCGCGAGCGGCGCCGTCATCGCGGTGCTGGCGCTGGCGGCCATCGCCCGAGACGACTTCAAGAGCGCCGCCATCTGGATGCTGCTCGCGCTCGTGATCGACGCCGTGGACGGCACCCTGGCGCGTGCCGTCCGGGTGAAGGAGGTTCTGCCGGGCTTCGACGGCCGCCGCCTCGACGACATGGTGGACTTCCTCAACTACGTCGTCGTGGCGGTCGTCTTCATGGCGGCCTCGGGCCACCTGCCCGCGCTCTTGTGGGCCGTCGTGCCGCTGTTGGCGAGCGCCTACGGCTTCTCCCAGGAAAACGCCAAGACCGAGGACAACTTCTTCCTCGGCTTCCCATCCTATTGGAACGTGGTGGCGATCTACGCCTGGCTGCTCGACGTGGCGCCCTGGACCACCCTGGCCTGGGTGGCGGCCTTGTCGGTGCTGGTGTTCGTGCCGATCAAGTACATCTACCCGAGCCAGTCGCCGGTCCTGCGTCGCGAGACGACGATCGGCGCGGGCGTCTGGCTGGCCCTCCTGGCGCTGGCCTGTCTGGCCCACGAGAGCGCGCTCTCCATCGCCCTCGCCTGGTTCACCCTCGCCTACCCCGCCTGGTACTTCGGCGTATCGCTGTGGAAGGGCGGACTGCACCGGGCGGCGCGCGTCTAGGCATCCAGCACGGCGAGGAGGTCGCGGGGGCGCCAGGGCTTGCGCAGGAAGCCGTTCACACCGAGGGCAGCGAAGTCCTCGCCGCGTTCGAAGGCGCTGTTGCCCACGACCTTGAGGTCGGGGCGGAAGGCGCGCGCCCGGCGCACGAGTGCTTCGATGTCCGTGCCCGGGATCTCGTAGTCCACCACCAGCACGCTGATGCCGCTGTCGTGAGAGAGCAGGCGCAGCGCCTGGCTGTCGCTCTCTACGGCGTAGCCCGGGGCGCCGGCGCTCTCCAGGATGGCGACGGCCACGTGGCGAAAGAGCTCGTCGTCGTCCACGACGAGCACGCGGCCATCGAGCGGCCAGCGAAGATCGAGGGGCTCCTCGACGCCGAGCAGGAGCTCGGTCAGCGCCGGCGGTGTGCGCTCGCCACGGCGGTGCATCAGCCACAGGCCCGAGAGCCCGGGGGTCGGCACGTGAGTGCGCACCTCCCACTTCTGGCGGCGCGGGCCGGCGACGGCAGGCGTCCACTCGTGGGTCGCCGCCTCCGGGTCGGGAACGCCGGATGCGTCGAAGACGCCCCGCAGCCACGGCACGTCCTCGGGAAGACCCGCCTCGCGCAGCAGCATGTGTGCGGTGGCATTGGCGTGCAGGATGCGACCGTCGGGGCGCACGTCGAGCAGGCCCGGCTGCTGCGCGCGTGCTCGCGGCCCACCGTTCAGCGCAGCCTCGTCCACGGCCGCGCGGATCAGATCCAGCTCGAACGGTTTTTCGATGAAGCGGTAGACCCCGGCGCGCTCAGCGGCCGACTTCAGGTCGCGCGAGGGGAACCCCGTGATGAGGATGACCGCCGTTTCGGGCTGTACGGCGCGCAGCGCTGCAGCCACGTGCAGGCCGTGCAGGTGGTTCTTGAGCATCCAATCCACGATCAGCACCGTGGGCCGGAAGCGAGCGCCGATCTCCACGGCCTCACGCCCCGACGACGCCACGCGCACTTCGTGGCCCTCGCGGCCCAGGTAGCGGCCCAGGTAGTCGCGGTAGCTCGGCTCGTCATCAACGATCAGTACTCTCGCCATCTCAGCTCCTCGGGTCCACCGGCCCGTCCGCGAGCGGCAGCGCGATGGCTACCGATGTCCCGTGGCCGAACTGGCTCTCTACATGGATCACACCTCCATGATCCGTGATGATTCCGTGGGAAATGGAAAGGCCGAGGCCTGTGCCGCCCTCGGCCCGTCGTGTGGTGTAGAAGGGGTCGAAGAGGTAGGTGTTCTCCTCCGCGGTCATTCCCCTGCCGTGGTCCGTCACGATGACCCGCGCGTGGGTCGTGTCCGCCTCCGTTCGCACCTCGACGCGATCGCCGATCTTGCTGGCCTCGAGCGCGTTGCTGATCACGTTGAAGAGCGCCTGCTCCACCGCGGTCGAGCTCACCATGACGGGAAGCGGCTGGTCGGTGCACGTGTACTCAATCACCGCCTCGTGGCGCTCGGCCAGGTGCTGCACCAGACCGCGTACGCGTTCGAGGCACGCGTTCAGGTCCTCGCGCTCTCGCTCCAGCGTCTCCTGGCGCGCGAAGCGCAGCACGTTCTTGACGATGCGCCCGCAGCGTCGAGCGTGGTCCGTGATGTCGTCCAGGCTCTTGGCGGTCTCGACGGGGTCGTCCTTCGCGGCCAGGGCGTACTGGGCGGCCAGCAGGATGGAGCCGATCGGGTTGTTGATCTCGTGGGCGATGCCCGCCGCCAGGGTGCCGATGGAGGCCAGACGAGCCGAGTGGTGCAGACGCTCCTGGGTGTCGCGCAGGGCCGCGGCGGAGCGCTTCTCCTCGGCGATGTCCTCCAGCAGCGCGATCCCGTGCGTCGGAAGCCCCTCGGCGTCGCGGATCACCGCGACCGTCACCCGGAAGGGCAGCGCCCGGCCGTCCTTGTGCAGGTAGCGCTTCTCCACCGTGAAGCTCGGGATCTCTCCCAGGGCGAGACGCCGCGTCAGCTCGAGGTCTCGTTCCCGATCGGCGGGATGGGTCAGCTCCAGGAACGTGCGCTGGGTCAGCTCCTCGGCCGAATAGCCGAGCGCGCGGCACAGGGTGGTGTTCACCTTGACCAGGCGCAGGTTCGTGCCGGTGAGCGCGACACCCAGCGGCCCGTCTTCGAAGATGCGGCGGAAGCGCTCCTCACTGTCGCGCAGGGCGTCCACGGCGCGTCTCTGTTCGGTGATGTCCTCGTACATGCCGATGCCGTAGCCGATGACGCGCTCGTCGGCCGGGTCGCGGAGCATGGCCCCGGTCACGCGCACCTCGATCTCTGCCCCGTCCTTCCGGATGAAGCGCTTGTCGATCGTGAAGCTGTTCGTTTTCGCGTCGGCGAGCTCGCGCAGGATCTCCATGTCGCGAGTGTGGTCCTCGGGGTGGGTGAGGTCCAGGAAGGTGAGCTCGGCCAGCTCGTCGGCCGAGTAGCCGAACATCTCGCTGAGCTTGGTGTTCACTTCGGCGAACTTCAGATCCGGCGCCACCAGAGCCATGCCGAGCGGACCGTCCTCGAAAACCTTGCGGAAGCGCAGCTCGCGATCCCCCAGAACCTCCTCCGCCCGCTTGGCCTCGGTGATGTCGCGCATCACGGCGAGCACCTCGTCGGGACCGATCGGCACGATGCGCGTCTCGAACACGTAGGTCGCCCCGTCCCGCTCGATGACGTACTCCGAGTGGTTCGTGCGGCCGGTGGCGCAGACCTCCCGG
>CAXMOD010000098.1:0-9482 GCA_964194905.1 uncultured Desulfobacterales bacterium
CCAGACGCGCGCAGTCGGCTTCGCCCTGGAACGCCTGCGCGCCCGCCATCTGGGCGACCGGGGAGATGGCAACACCTCCCTCGCCGAGGCGCTCGATTCTCTCGAAGCGGAGCTCGACGCCGAGGGCCTCGAGTGTCTGTCGGAACGCTGGATCGACCTGGCGCGGCCGCGACGCCACGAGGTGGCGGCCGCCCTCAACCGCCTGCGCAGCCTGCGCGTGCGCTAGGCCAGGGCGCGCTTCAGCTGCCGATCCCGTTGAAGGCGGCGCCTACGAGGGCCGCCTGCCCCTCACGGTGCAGACGTCCGGAGCCCGTCGCGGGGCTGGCCGCCTCGGGCCGTCCCGCGTAGGCGAGCTTCTGCTTGCGGGCCAGCAACCTCTGCAGACGCTCCCGCACGAAGAACCACGCGCCCATGTTCGAGGGCTCCTCCTGGCACCACACCACGCGTTCAGCGGAGCCATAGTTGGAAATCAGCGCCCCGAGTTCGTCTTGGGGCCACGGGTAGATCTGCTCCACGCGCACCAGCGCCACGCCGCCCGCGTCGTCCTGGCCCCAGCGGCGCTCTCGCTCCGCGATCAGGTCGTAGTAGACCTTTCCGCTGGCCAGAACCACGCGCTCCACCGCCTCGGGCTCGCCCGCGCACAGTGCGTCGTCGAGCACCGGCTGGAAACGCCCGCTCGACATCTCCTCAGGCTTCGACACGGCGAGCTTGTGGCGCAGCAGGCTCTTGGGCGTAGCGATCACCAGGGGTGTGCGGTACTCGCGACGCACCTGGCGCCGCAGCACGTGGAAGTACTGGGCAGGCGTCGTACAGTTCACCACCTGCATCCCGTCTTCCGCGCAGAGCTGCAGGAAACGCTCGATGCGCGCGCTCGAGTGCTCGGGACCCTGCCCCTCGTAGCCGTGGGGCAGCAGCATCACCAGTCCGCTCATGCGCTGCCATTTCGTGTGGGCGCACGCGATGAACTGATCGATGATCACCTGGGCACCGTTCACGAAGTCGCCGAACTGCGCTTCCCACAGCGTGAGGGTCGTCGGATCGGCAAGGCTGTAGCCGTACTCGAAGCCGAGCACCGCCGCCTCCGACAGCGTCGAGTCGAAGACCTCGAAGCGCGCCTGGTCGTCCGACAGGTGATCGAGAGGTGCATACTCCTGGCCGCTCTTCTGGTCCACGAACGCCGCGTGGCGCTGGCTGAAGGTGCCGCGCGTCGAGTCCTGCCCGGACAGCCGCACGGGCGTGCCCTCCAGTAGAAGCGACCCGAACGCCAGGGCCTCGCCGGTCGCCCAGTCGATCTCGCCGTCCTCGGAGATCACCTTGCGCCGCTTCTCGACGAATGGCGCCAGCTTGGGATGCATGTTGAAATCTTGCGGAATGGTCGCCACGCCCTCGGCGATGCGTCCCAACACCTCGATGGGCACGCCGGTCTCCAAGGCAGTGTCGGGTGCGGTGCGCGAGAAGCCGGTCCAGGGGCCGCGCGGATCGTACGGCTCGTCGGGGCCCGGCGGGTTGGTTTCGATGCCCTCCAGCGCCTCATGGAGCTCCGCGCGCAGCTCCTCTTCCATCTGCCGGGCGCGCGTCTCTTCGAGCACGCCGGCTTCGATCAGGTGCTCCGAGTAGAGGCTCCGCACCGACTTCATCTTGCGGATCTTCGCGTAGAGGAGGGGCTGGGTGTAGCTGGGGTCGTCGCCTTCGTTGTGGCCGTGCCGCCGGTAACAGATCATGTCGATCACCACGTCCGTGCGGAAACGCATGCGGAAGGCCAGCGCCAGGTTCACGCAGTGGACGACGGCCTCCGGGTCATCCCCGTTCACGTGGAAGACCGGAATCTGGATCATCTTCGCGACGTCCGTGCAGTACAGGGTCGAGCGCGATTCCTCCGGATTCGTCGTGAAGCCGATCTGGTTGTTGACGACGACGTGCAAGGTCCCGCCGGTGTTGTAGCCGCGCACCTGGGAGAGGTTCAGCGTCTCCATCACCAGGCCCTGGCCGGCGAAGGCCGCATCTCCGTGAAGCAGCACCGGCAGGATGGTCTGACCCTCGTGGTCGCCGGCGCGCACCTGCTTGGCGCGCGCGCGACCCACCACCACGGGGTTCACCGCCTCCAGGTGCGAGGGATTGGCGGTCAGGGTCAGATGCACGCGATGCCCCGACTGGGTGCGGCGATCGCTCGAGAAGCCCTTGTGGTACTTCACGTCGCCGGAGCCGAAGGGCTGGTCGATGTCCTCGATGTCTTCGAACTCGGAGAACATGGACTCGAGGGACTTGCCCATCACGTTGGACAGCACGTTGAGGCGTCCGCGGTGCGCCATGCCGAGCACCACCTCGCGCACGCCCTGCGCGCCGCCCTGCTCCACCACGGTGTCGAGCAGCGGAATGAGCGTCTCCGCGCCTTCGAGGGAGAAGCGCTTCTGCCCGAGGAACTTGGTGTGGAGGAATCCCTCGAACAGCTCGGAGGCCGAAAGACGCTCCAGGATCCGCAGCCGACCCTCCGTCGTCAGGTCCGGGAGGTTCTCGGTGGCCTCCATCATGTCCTGCAGCCAGCGCCGCGGCCCCGGGTCCTGCACGTGGGTGAACTCGACGCCGATGTGGCGGCAGTAGGTGTTGCGCAGACGCCCGAGGATCTGCTCGAGGGACTGCACGGGGCCGCCGGGCAGGTCCCCGGCGATGAACGTACGCCCGAGGTCGTCGTTGCCGAACCCGTAGTTCGCCGGGTCGAGCTCGGGGAAGTAGGTATCCCGGGGGCCGAGCGGGTCCACCTGGGCGATGCGGTGCCCGCGTGCGCGGAACGCGTGGATCATGCGCAGGACGCGCCCGTGCTTCTCGGCGTCCTTGGGCGCCAGCTCCGCCGACGGCGCCGGCTCGGACGGCACGGGAGCCGGCGTCGGGGGACGCGCCGCGCGGGCTGCCGGCGCGCCGCCGAAGCTGCCGATCCAGTCCGGGTGCACCGACGAGGGATCGACCTCGTAGTGACGGTGGATCTCGTCGACCAGCCCGGCGTTGATCCCGAACTCGGCGAGGTCCTTCGAGCTGGCCGGCGGTCGCGGCTCCCGAGCCATTCAGCAACTCCCTGCGTCAACGCGCGAGCGTGAAGCGTTAGCACTTGTTCGGCCGGTTTCGAACCGACCTGCAACCATCCGATGCCGCGGGGGCGTATGGCGCCCCGGTTCCGGGGAGAGCCCGGGGACCCGGGCACACCGCGAGGCCAGGGACGCGCGAGCCGTTGCGCCACTCGCTTACCTGTCAGGGCGGTGCACCCGGGTCTTGGGTTGGATTCTCGCACGCCCGCCGCGTGCCGGGAAGCCCAGAAGAATCGAGGACTTTCGGTACCCTGGGCGGCGGAGGTGACCCCATGCAGGTGGATGGAAGAGCGGCTCTGATCACCGGCGGTGGCACGGGCGTCGGTCGCGCCACCGCGCTGGACCTGGCGAGACGCGGCTGCGCCGTGGCGGTCAACTACAGCCGCTCCAAGGACGACGCCGAGCAGACGGCCGCCGACGCCCGCGCGCTGGGCGTGCGGGCGGTGGCGCTCCAAGCCGACGTGGCCGACGACGCGCAGTGCCGGGAGCTCGTCGCGTCCACGACCCGCGAGCTGGGTCGACTGGACCTGCTCGTGCAGAGCGCCGGTACGACGGTGTTCGTGCCGCACGCGGACCTCGAGAAGGTCTCGGCCGACGACTGGGAGCGTCTGATGGCCGTCAACGTGACCGGCCCCTTCCAGTGTGCCCGCGCTGCGCGGGGACCCATCGACGAGGCCGGCGGCGGCGAGATCGTCAACGTCTCGAGCGTGGCCGGGATCGCGGGCGTCGGGAGCTCGATCCCGTATTGCGCGTCGAAGGCTGCGCTCAACAACCTCACGGTGACCCTGGCGCGCGCCCTCGCGCCGCGCATCCGCGTGAACGCGGTCGCGCCCGGCTTCATCACGGGACGTTGGCTGGCTGGCGGCCTGGGCGAGGGCTACGAAGCCGTGAAGCAAGCCGTGGAGAGCCGCCTGCCCCTGGGTCGCGTCTGCGACCCCGAGGACGTCGCTGCGGCCATCCTCTCGCTGGTGGAAGGCTCGGACCTGGTCACCGCCCAGATCGTCGTCGTGGACGGGGGCATGTTGATCGCGGACTAGGAGCCGATTTCACAGGGGCGGTAACGCCCTGACCTGCCTAGCTGCGCATTGCCGATTGCGTGCACAGCTCGCAACCTCCTGATTCCGCTTCACCTTCTTCTCCGAGGGGCCGATACCCCGACGGAACTGGAGGGACTGCAATGCTCCGTCGATTCCGAATCGTTGCCGCCGCGGTTGCGGCGTTCGCGCTGCTGGGTGCAGCTGCCCCGGCTTCCGCGGACGACGTGGACAGCATCGATCCCAACTCGGTGCCGGCACCGGTGGATCTGATCCTGCTGCGCCCGATCGGCCTCGTGGCGACGGCGGTGGGTGCCGCGGCCTTCGTGCCCGCGGCTGCCGTGACCGCCATCTTCCACTACGAGTCGATCCCCGCGGTGTTCGACGTGCTGGTGCGTGGGCCGTACGAGTTCACGTTCGTGGACCCGATCGGCACCCACGGCGACAGCAAGGGCGGCTACTAGACACTCTTCCGGGCCCTCGGGCCCTGGAACCTCGAACGAGCGGCGACCCCCAACCGGGGCCGACCGCTCGTCGTACGTCCGGCGATCGTGCCACCCCCGACCGACCCAGCCCCGCTGCCCGAGCGCGAGCGATCAGCGAGCGCGAGGCAAGGCCCAAGAACGGGAAGGGCCCGAGTACCACTTGCGCGGCATCGGGCCTCCCTGGGAAGGGGATCTGTGTTGTACTGATTGAGTGGCTCCGAGGCCGGAAACGTGTCGAGGCCCACCGCGAAAAGATGAAGATTTCCGCTCAGAGCCGTCCCCGAGGGGATTCCCGACGCCGACCGGCCGGGAGCCGGCCTTAGAAGTCAGGTTTGAAGGTGATGACCAGGGTCCCGTCCTTGTAGCGGTGGGACCCGATCGAGACGCGCCGGTGGTTGCGCAGGCGCAGATCGGTGGCCAGCGAGCCCTCGACCTCCACGGCCATCAGCAGGCGGTCACCGGCCTGGCTGAGCGGCCGTACCCGAACCCAGTGCCCGTTCGGGAGCTTCATCTTTCCGATCTCGTCCACCCGGAGCCGCAGCGTCTCGAGCTGGAGGATGCGCAGGCTCTCGTAGCGGAAGTCCTCGCGGAGTTGCCGGTGAAGCGCGGCGGCGCCGGGGTCGACGGGGCCCGGTGTCGAGGAGGCGTGGGTGACCATGATCTCCAGGCGCACCAACGAGGCATGCTGGGCGGCGGCCGGTGTCGCCACCAGCAGCAGCGCCACCCACAGCCCGATGTCACGCCGCGAAACGACTGCCACCGCCGGAGGTCTCCTCGTTTCCGGGTTCCAGCACCCAGATGATCGTATCGTCGGGCCCGTCCAGCACCATGACCGGCACGCCCTCGCTGTCGAGCCACTGCACCACGTCGTAGCCGGGCGGCGTGGTCTGGATCAGCAGGCCCACCACCAGCGCGACAGCGACCGCTGCCAGCGCAACGCTCGCCGTCCAAGGACGCAGCAGCCAGCCCCGGCCCTCGGCGACCTCGGCGCGCTCCGCATCTACGGCTGCCAGCCCTGTAGACAACCCGGGCCACAGGTCCGGATCGGCGAGCGGCTCCTCGGGGAGCGCTTCACGCACCCATGCCCCCACGGCGCCCAGTGCCTCCACCTCGCGCCGGGCCTCGGCGGAACGCTCCAGGAGCCGCGCCGCGCGCCGGGCAGCGAGGCCACCCAGCTCACCGTCCTTCCAGGCGGCCAACAACTCGGCTCGACGATCTCGCCCGCTCACACCACGCCCTCGTCCTGGAGGATCTTCGCCACCTTCTTGCGCGCGTAGTGGAGCCGGCTCATGACGGTGCCCTTGGAGATGTCGAGGGCCTCGGCGATCTCCTGGTAGCTGAGGCCTTCCACTTCGCGCAGGATCAAGGTCTCCCTCTGGATGTCGGGCAGCTGTTCGATGGCCGCGGCTACCCGCTCCCGGATCTCGGCCCGTTCCAGGGCTCCGGCCGGCCCGCCGTCGCCCTCCTCCAGGGAAGCTCCCGGCCCGGCTTCGGCGGGGTCCGCCGGGTGAGCACGCTCTTCCGTCCACTCCACCTCCCGGTCGGAGCGGTCTCGGCGTCGCATGTCGAGGCACAGGTTTAACACAAGCCGATACAACCACGTGTAGAAGCTCGAGCGGCCTTCGAAACGGTCCAGCGAGCGGTACACCTTGAGGAAGGCTTCCTGCACCGCGTCGCGCGCCTTTTCATCGTCCTTCAGCACCCGTTGGGCCAGGCGCAGCGCCCGACCCTGGTATCGCACCACCAGCACCTCGAAGGCCCCGTGGTCTCCCCTACGGGCCCGCTCGATCGCTTCGTGGTCGCTCGGCTCTTCCGGCTTCTTGGACGTCACTCGCCAGGGTCCTATTCGTGGCTCCAAATCATCGGACGGCCCTGACGGGCCTCTTGCCTGGCCGAGCCCTAGTGGGCCTCGCGCCAGGTCGCACCCACCCCGACGTCCACCTCGAGGGGCACCCGGAGGCCGTAGACCCCCTGCATGATGGCGGCCACCCGCTCGCGCACTTTCGGGATGTCGGCCTCGGGCACCTCGAAAACCAGCTCGTCGTGGACCTGGAGGATCATCTGGCTGCGCGGAAGCTCCGCGACCAGGACCTCGTCCACCTCCACCATGGCCTTCTTGATGAGGTCCGCCGCGGTGCCCTGGATCACGGTGTTCACCGCCATGCGCTCAGCCGCGTTGCGCAGCACGCGGTTGCGCGAGGCCAGATCGGGGAGGTAGCGGCGCCGGCCCAGCAGGGTGCGTACGAAGCCCTCCTCGCGCGCCCGCTCGACGGTCTCGTCCAGGAAGCGACGCACGCCGCGGTAGCGCTCGAAGTAGGTGTCGATGGTGGTCTGCGCATCTCCTGTGGCGATGCCCAGCTGGTTCGCGATGCCGAAGGCCGTGCTGCCGTAGATGATGCCGAAGTTGATCGCCTTGGCGCGGGCGCGCTGGTCCCCCGTCACGCCGTCGGGGTCGATGCCCGCCACTTCGGCTGCGGTGCGGCGGTGCACGTCCTCCCCCTTCTCGAAGGCGTCGACCAGGCTCTCGTCCCCGGAGAAGTGGGCGAGGATACGCAGCTCCACCTGGGAGTAGTCGGCGGACAGCAGTCGCCGGCCCTCGGCAGGCACGAAGGCCTCGCGGATGCGCACACCTTCCTCCGTGCGGATGGGAATGTTCTGGAGGTTCGGGTTGGTGCACGAGAGCCGGCCCGTGGCGGCCCCGGTCTGGTGGAAGGTGGGATGGATGCGCGCGGTCACCGGGTTCACCAGCCGCGGCAACGCGTCGACGTAGGTGCTCTTCAGCTTGGCCAGGCGGCGGTGGGCGAGAATTCGCGCCGGCAGCTCGTGCTGGCTGGAGAGTTTCTCGAGCACGCTCTCGTCGGTGGAGAAGCCCGTCTTCGTCTTCTTGACCGGCGGCAGCTTGAGCTTGTCGAAGAGGATGGACTGGAGTTGCTTCGGCGAGCTCACCAGGAATTCCTCGCCGGCGAGGTCGTGGATCTCCCGTTCGATGCGCGCGAGGTCGACCTCGTACTGGGCGGACAGGGTCGCGAGGAACGCCTCGTCGATGCGCACCCCTGCGCGCTCCATGCGCGCCAGCACTCCGGCCAGGGGCAGCTCCACCGTCTCGAGCAGCGGCAGCAGCTCGTCGGCTTCCAGGCGGCGACGCAGCGCCGGGGCGAGGTCACGCATCGCGGCTGCTTCTTCCACCGCCCACGCCGCCAGCTCCGCCTCGAATATCGACTCCACGGGCGTCGCCTTCGCGCCGCGGCCGGCCAGCTCCTCGTAGCCCCGGACGCCGCGCTGGAGGTGCACCTGGGCGAGGGCGGACGTGGTGCGCTGGGCGGCGGGGTCGAGCAGGAAGGCGGCGATCTCCACGTCGAAGGCGGGCTCCTCCATCGCGACGCCGAACTCACCCAGGCTGCGCTGCACGCCGCTGGTGTCGCGCGCCACCCAGGGCCCCGCGAACAGGGCGGCGAGCTTTTTGCGCGCAACCTCCGCGTCGCCGTCCAGCCTGAGCAGGGCCAGCTCGTCGCTGCGGGCCACTCCGAGCATCAAGGGCCGCGGCGTCTCGGCGGGATCGGCGCGCGAAGCTTCCAGCAGCGCGAGGGCCAGCGGCGCCTCGGCGCTGCCCGCCTGGGGCCACGGGTCTCCCGTGCGCAGCACGGGCACGGCCTCGACCTGCACCGGACCTTTCGGCTGCGTCGCCTCCTCGGCGTCGAGCGCCTCGACGAGGCGCGTGAAGCCGAGCTCGGCGTAGAGCGTGCGAAGCGCCGAGCGGTCGGGCTCGCCGCAGCGCAGATCCGCCGGGGTTGCCGGTAGTTCCACATCGCGCCGCAACGTCGCCAGCTCCTTCGAAAGGCGCGCGTCGTCGGCGTGCTCCAGAAGGGCCTCGCGCGCGCGCTTGGCCTTCACGTCGGCCGCGTGCTCGAGGAGCGCCTCGAGGCTGCCCCACTCGCGGATCAGCGTGGCGGCGCCCTTCTCGCCGATTCCCTTCACGCCCGGGATGTTGTCGCTCGGGTCGCCCACCAGCGCGCGGGTGTCGAGCACCAGCTCGGGAGGGACGCCCATGCGCTCCTCCACCTCGGCCGGGCCGAAGCGGCGGTCCTTCATGGTGTCGAGCAGCGCCACCCGCTCGCTGACCAGCTGCATCAAGTCCTTGTCGGTGGAGACGATCCCGATCTCGGTGTCGTCCGGGGCCGTGTCCACCAGGGTCGCGATCACGTCGTCCGCCTCGACCCCGGGCACCTCCAATGTGCGAATGCCGTAGGCGTCCACCACCCGGCGCACCCATGGGAACTGGACGCTCAGGTCCTCGGGCTGGGCGTCGCGGGTAGCCTTGTAGTCGGCATACAGCTCGCGGCGGAAGCTCCCGCCCGGTGCGTCGAACACCACCGCCACCGCGTCCGGCTGCTCTTCGCGCAGTAGCTTGCCGAGCATGTTGGCGAAGCCGAGGACTGCGTTGGTTGGCGTGCCGTCGGGACTGCGCAGCGTCGGCAGCGCGAAGAACGCGCGGTAGACGCAGTTGGCCCCGTCGATCAGCACCAGCCGCATGGCGCCGACCCTAGCACGGGGCGAGTGCTGCTAGGCTCGCCCCATGGCCGAGCGCGCGCGGTTCGAACCCCGCTTCACGCTGATCCTCGTCTACTTCGTCGCCTTCGTCGTCGCATGGGGCCTGGTGCTCGCCGCTCCCGAGATCGCAGCGGGCCTGCGCGAGCTGCCGCCCGACGCAGACCCCGCCGAGGCGGGACGCGAGACGGTGCGGCGCGCGTTGGACGGCCACATCCTCACGGCCGTAGGTGCGGCGGTGGTGAGCCTGGGTGCGCTGCTGTGGCTTCGCGTCCTGCCCGGCCTGAAGCCGCGCTCCTAGGCTGCGACCCGGGCCGCGACGTAGGACTCCACGTCCTTGA
>CAXMOD010000099.1:0-3632 GCA_964194905.1 uncultured Desulfobacterales bacterium
TCCTGCCGGAAGGGAGCTCCGGTGACGCTTCCCAGCCCGAAGCCGCGCGCATACTCCGCCATGCGGTCGACGCCCAGGCGCAAGCCGAGGTTGTAGAAGAAGACGTCGCAGCTCTGCTTCAGCGCCTCGTGCACGTTGACCCAGCCGTGACCCGCGCGCTTCCAGCAGCGGTAGGTCCGGCGCCCGAGGCGGAAGTGGCCGGGGCAGTAGAAGCGGTCGCCCGTCGTGATCACGCCCTCCTGGAGCCCGCCCGCCGCCACCAGCGCCTTGTACGTGGAACCCGGCGGGTACTGGCCCGAAACGGCCCGGTTCGAGAGCGGCTTCCAGGGATCGTCGCGCAGGCTCTCCCACGTCTCGGGATCGATGCCCGCGGCGAAGTCGTTGGGGTCGTAGGAGGGATGCGAAACCAGGGCCAGCACGTCGCCGGTGCGCACGTCGAGCGCCACGACGGCGCCGGCTGGGGCGACCTCGGGCCCCGGTTCGCGCAGCGCCTCCAGAGCCACCCGCTGCAGGTCCATGTCCAACGTGAGAACCGCCGTGCCGCCGCGGATGGCGTGAACCTCGTCGAGCAGCTCGACTTCCCGACCCGCCACATCGACCACCACGTTGCGACCACCCGCCCGCCCGCGCAGGCTCGGCTCCAGCAGCGACTCGACTCCGCTGGTGCCGACCACCTCGCCGGCCCGGTAGCCGGCGAAGGCGCGAGTGGCGAGCTGGTCCTTGGTCACCTCGCCCAGCGTGCCGAGGACGTGCGCCGCCAGCTCACCCCCGATGTAGTCGCGCCGCGCGCGCACGTCGGTGAACACGCCGGGCAGCGCATGGCGGTGCGTCTCCACCCGGGCCAGATGTTCGAAGTCCAGGTCGCCGGCGATGCGGGCGGGTTGGAAGCGTCGCCTCCCACGCAGCGAACCCACTCTTTCCGCCAGGCGCGCGGGATCGTCGTCGAGGAGCTGCGCAAGTACGGAGAAGATCACCTCGGGTCGGCGCAGCTCGTTCGGAATCACCTCGACCCCGAAGGCCGGCCGCGTGGTGGCCAACACCTCGCCGTCGCGCTCCAGGATGTCGCCGCGCGGGGCCTCGACGCGCAGCGTGCGCACGAAGTTGCGCTCCGAGCGCATGTTCAGCTCCTCACCGTCGAGCACCTGGAGCTGGAAGAGCCGCAGCCCGAACACCGCGAAGACCACCATCAGCGTGAAGGCGATCACACGGAACGGGACCTCGAGGTCCGTCTCTCCCCCGCGGCCGAACTGGCGGAAGCCCTGGCCCACGGCGCTACAGCACCCGCCCGCGCGGCTCGACGCGCAGGGTCCGGCGTCCGCCTTCCTCGTCGCGCGAGAGAAGCGCGGCCGTTTGCTGGACCGCCAGCAGGCCCGCGGGCGCGCACAGCGCGTTGGCCGCTGCGTGGGTCAGCGCATGACCGGCGAACGTCCAGCCCGGGGCGGTCGCGCCGGCGAACAGGTGTCCGAGCCCGGCGTGGCCCAGGTCGTACGCCAGGGACAGACCGGCCACGAAGGCCACCCGCGGCAGTGCCCGCAGCAGGTTGAGCTGGAGGTTGGCGATGCGCGTGGTGGTGTAGGCCAGCGCCAGCAGCAATGCGTGCTGTCCGAGCAGGGCGCCCGAGACCAGGTCCATGGCCCATCCCAGCAGAGCCGCTGCGGCCAGGCCCTCTACCCCCCCCATCGCGATGGCGGCGCCCACCACCACCAGGAAGACCAGGTCGGGCAGCAGGTAGACGGGCAGGAAGGTGGCCAGGGTGCCCTGCACCACGAGCACCGCCATCCCCAGCAGCAGCAGGCTCAGCAGCCCTCTCACGACCCGTCCTCTCCGTAGAGCAGGTCCAGGGTGTGGGCACGCCAGAGCATCACGAAGACGCCCTCGAGGCGGCCAAAGTCCACCGCGGGCGCGATGCGCGCGGTCTGGAGCAGGTCGCCCGGCTCGCCCACCCCCAGGACCTCGCCGATCTTCAGGCCCTTGGGATACACGCCGCCAAGCCCCGAAGTGATGACCACGTCGCCCACACGCACGTCCGAGCCCCCCACGGCGAACTCGAACTCCAGACCGCCGTCACGTCGGCCGCGTACGATCCCCTGAGCGCGGCTGCGCTGTACGATGCCGTCCACCGAGCTCTGGCCGTCGGTGAGGAGCATCGCCCGCGAGGCACGGGCCGAGGTGTCCGTGACCAGGCCGGCCAGTCCCTGGTCCGTCACGACCGGCATGCCCGGCGAGAGTCCGCGCGTGCGCCCGCGATCGAGCAGCACGGAGCGGTACCAGGCGGACGCGTCCTGCCCAACGACCTGGGCGGGCAGCATCGGTGTCTCGTACTCGCTGCGCATCTCGGCGATCTGCTGGAGGTGCTCGCTCTGCACCAGCGCCTCGCGGAACTGGAGATTCTCCTCCTCGAGACGTGCGATGCGCTCGCGCAGGCGGTCGTTCTCGGTACGCACGGCCAGCACCGCCACGTAGCGACCCCACACATCGCGAGCCAGCTCCGCCGGGCGCGCCAGCAGGCGCTGGGCCGGGGCTGCGATGTCCAGCACCAGTCCGGCTACGCGTCCGTGGTCGCGTCCCCCGGTGCGCTCGGCCCGGCGGTCCGACACCATGCTGGCCAACGCGAGCACCACGATGACGCCGAAGAGAATCGGAACCCGAAGTCGGTAGAGAAGGTCGCGCATGGCCCCCCCGCCCGCGGACCCGGCCCGGAGCTACCGGGTCACGAGCGGATCTGGACGTCTCGCAGGAGGTGCAGCTCGTCGAGGCAGCGACCGGTGCCGTGAGCCACGGCGGTGAGGGGATCCTCGGCCAGCATGATGGGCAAGCCCGTCTCTTCGCGCAGCAGGATGTCGATGTTGCGCAGCAGCGCCCCGCCGCCGGTGAGCACGATGCCCTTGTCCACGATGTCTGCTGCCAGCTCCGGCGGCGTGCGTTCGAGAGCGATCTTGACGCTCTCGACGATCGCATTGATCGGCTCGGCGAGGGCCTCACGCACCTCCTCGGACTTGAGCTCGAGGGTCTTGGGCACGCCCGCCACCAGGTCGCGGCCCTTCACCTCCATGGAACGCACCGTGTCCTCCGGGTACGCGGTGCCGATTTCGATCTTGATGAGCTCAGCGCTGCGCTCGCCGATCAGCAGGTTGTAGCGGCGCTTCACGTAGTTGATGATCGCGTCGTCCATCTTGTTGCCGCCGACCCGCGCCGAGTTGGAGTAGACGATTCCCGACAGCGAGATGACGGCTACCTCGGTGGTGCCGCCGCCGATGTCGATGATCATGTTGCCCGACGGCTCGGTAACCGGAAGTCCCGCACCCAGCGCCGCGGCCATCGGCTCCTCGATCAGGTAGACCTCTCGTGCGCCGGCAGACATGGCCGACTCGCGCACCGCACGCTGCTCCACCGACGTGATTCCCGACGGAACCGCGATGACGATGCGCGGCCGCACGAGCTTGCTGCGGTTGTGCACGCGCTCGATGAAGTAGCGGAGCATCGCTTCGGTTACTTCGAAGTCGGCGATGACGCCGTCCTTCATCGGCCGGATCGCAACGATGTTGCCGGGCGTGCGTCCCAGCATCTCCTTGGCTTCGCGTCCCACGGCGCGCACGCGGTCGGGACCGCGTCCGTCCTTCGTGACGGCAACC
>CAXMOD010000100.1:0-12476 GCA_964194905.1 uncultured Desulfobacterales bacterium
CGGTAGTCGGTGGCCTCCATCAGGTCCATGCGCACGTCTTCCTGGGGCAGGTAGTAGACGGGCGCCAGGCGCGTTTCCTCCAAGACCAGAGCGCGGTTCGTGTCGGCGACGGTGACGCCGTTGAACACGACCTTCACGCGGCGCTCGCTCGGCTCGATGGCGATGCGGTAGCCGGGAGCGGCGCCGGTCTGCGCGGCGGGGTTGGAGCCGGAAGTGGTCATGGGGAGCCTTCCATGGGCCCCCTAGGATGCCGCACCTGGCGCGCAGATTCGCCCGCCGACGACGCTCAAGGCTGGAGGCGCATGCGCTGCCACGCGCCCGCGGCGAAGCCGGCCTCGGCGGGCTCGAGGCTGCGACTCCACAGGACCCGGTCGTGGGCGCGCCCCTCGGCGCCCACCCAGAACTCCGCGTGCTGGATCCAGAGGCGGTAGCCGCCCCAGTGGGCGGGACGCGGCACCGGAGGACCGTCGGCGCCGCCGAAGCGCGCCTCGGCCTCGCGCAGGCGCTCGAGCAACGCTTCGCGCGAGCGCACGCTGCGGCTCTGGTCGCTCGCGGCGGCCGCGATCTGCGCGGCGCGTTCGCGACTCTCCCAGTACGCGTCGGACTCCTCGTCGGGTGACTCGAGGATGGGTCCCTCGATGCGCACCTGGCGCTGAAGCGAGTCCCAGTGCAGCACCGCCGCCGCCTCGGGGTGTGCCGCGAGGGCATCGCCCTTGCGGCTCTCGCGGTTGGTGTAGAAGACGACGAAGCCCTGCTCGGGATCGTAGTTGCGGCACAGCACCACCCGCGCCGAGAGATCGCCCTCGGAACCGAGCGTGGCCACGGTCATGGCGGTGGGGTTGCGCTGCACCTGCCCGACGCGCGCCTCGTCGATCCAGCGTTCGAGCAGCGGCAGCGGCGATTCGGGCAGCGGGTCGGCCAGCGAGGGGTCCTGCGGCACGTCGGAGGAGAAGACGCTCATTCCGCGAGGGTAGCTCGCGCGCCGCGCTATCCTCGCTCGCCAGGAGAACCAGATGTCGTCGCAGCCGGCCGATCTCTACTACGACCCCTACGAATACGCGCTCGACGCGGACCCGCACGGGGCCTGGAAGCGCCTGCGCGACGAAGCGCCCCTCTACCGCAACGACCGCTACGACTTCTGGGCGCTGTCCCGCTTCGAGGACGTGCTGAACGCATCGCTCGATCACGAGACGTTCCAGTCGGGGCGCGGCACCGTACTCGAGCTGATCGACAAGATTCCCGAGCCGGCGCCGATGATCTTCAAGGACCCGCCCGAGCACTCGCGCCTGCGCAAGCTGGTGTCGCGCGCGTTTTCGCCGCGGCGGATGGCCGAGCTGGAGCAGCACGTTCGCAACTTGGCGCGCGGCTACCTCGAGCCCCGCGTCGGAAGCGGCGGCTTCGACTACGTGGCGGACTTCGGTGCGCAGCTGCCGGTAATGGTGATCAGCTCCATGCTCGGCGTGCCCGAAGCCGATCGCGAAGACATCCGCCGCTGGACCGACGCCACGCTGCACCGCGCCGAGGGCGAAACCCTTCCCGCTCCCGAGGTGATGGGCAAGCTCTTCGGCTACTTCCACGGCTACATCCAGGATCGCCGCAAGACGCCGCGCGACGACATGATGACCGACCTGCTCGAGGGCGAGGTCGAGGAACCCGACGGCTCGCTGCGCCGCCTCACCGATCTGGAGCTGCTCGCCTTCATCGGCCTGCTCTCGGCGGCGGGCAACGAGACCGTGGCGCGCATGCTCGGCTGGGCCGCCACCACACTGGACCGCTTCCCCGACCAGCGCCGCATTCTGGCGGAGGACCAGAGCGCCATCCCCGGCGCCGTCGAGGAGCTGCTGCGCTACGAGGCACCCTCGCCGGTGCAGGGTCGCACGCTCACCCGCGACGTGGAGCTCCACGGCGAGACGGTGCCCAAGGGCTCGGTCGTGCTCATGCTGACCGGCGCCGCCGGACGCGACGAGCGCGAGTACCCGGACCCCGACCGCTTCGACGTGCGCCGCCGCGCCGAGCGCCACGTCTCGCTCGGCTTCGGCATCCACTTCTGCCTGGGCGCCTCGCTGGCCCGCCTCGAGGGTCGCGTAGCACTGGAGGAGACCCTCGCGCGCTTCCCGACCTGGGACGTCGACTGGGACGGCGCCGAGATGGTGCACACCAGCACCGTCCGCGGCTGGGAACGAGTCCCCATCCGCCTGCCCTGACTCAGGCGCCTTCGTCTTCGCTCGGCGTCAAGGACTCGAGGTCGAGGACGATGCCGGGGTCGCCGCGTTTGGGCTCGTCGGCCACCAGGACGCGGGCCGGGTTGACTCCCTGCTTGTCCACCAGCCAGCCGCGGATGCTGTCCGCGCGGGCACGGGCGAGGCGGTCGTACCGCTCGTCGGGAACTTCGCTGGCATCGAAGTAGCGCTGCAGGAACGCCTCGTTCTCCGGGGAGAGCTCACCCTCCCCGCCCTTGGCGCGCTTCTTCAGGGCGCTCTTGATCTGCTGCCGCCCGATCAGGCCCGCGCCTTCGTCCAGCTCGGGCAGATCGCCGCCCTCCGCCACGCCCTCGGTCAGCACGGCGCGCTGCAGGAAGGGATGGTCCTCTTCGCCGGCTCGACCCGTCAGGAGGATCGCCAGCTCCGGCCGCTCCTTCAGAAGACCCGCCATGGCGAGCCCACGCTCTGCGGTCTGGTCGGCCGCCGCCACGACACCCGGTACCGACGGGATGGGCTCGAGCTCGAAGCCGCCGCCCCTTCCGAACACGCCCCCCAGCGCCTTCAGGGGAATCGTCGCCGCGCCCACCAGGGCCTGGCGCAGGGCGCCGGCGATGAGCCCGGCGACCCCGGTCTCCATCTTTCCCTCGTCGAACTCCAGGGCCACCGGCAGATCGATGTCGCCGGTGGGATCGCGCAGCAGCGACAGGATCAGGTCGAGGGGCATGCCGAGACTGTCAATGAACTCTTTCGAACCCTCCGGGTCGAGGCGCAGGTCGTGCAGCGTGACGTCGCTGTCGACCTTCCAGTGCGTGCCCTTCGCGCTGATGTCTGTCTTCACGGTGAGCGCGCCGTTCTCCACGGCGATGCCCGCGGCGTTCGCGTAGGGATTCACTTGAGGCAGCCGCAGGCGCTTGATCAGGAGTTTCAGATCGCCGTCGGTTGCACCGAGGTGGCCGTCGCCCTTCAGGGTGGTGCCGTCGCCCAGCAGGATGTCCAGGTCGATCTTGCGTGCACTGGGGGCGCCGGCGTCGATCCCGTCGATGACGGCCCGGAAACGTGCCACCTGGGCGTCGAAAGCAGGTTGCACGTTGCCGTCGTGGAAATCGACTTGGCCGTTCTCGATCTCGACCCGGTCCACCAGGATCTCGGGCGGCGGCCCGCCGGGCGCTTCCGCCGTCTCCACCTCCACCACGGGCTCCGCCTCGTCCTCTGCGGCGCCGTTCGCGATCGGGCCGCTCAGCAACCGCTCCAGAGCATCGCTCGGCTGGCGGTAGCGCATCTTGGGCGCGACCAGGCTCACCTTCTCCACGTGTACGCGCATGGGCGTGGTCGTCGCCGCGTCGCCCACCGGAACCGCCACCTCGTGCAGCAGGATCTCGAGCTCGTCCCAACTCACGGCCAGGTCGTCGCCCTGCGGGTCCGAGACGTCGAAGCCCGCGACGGCCACGCGCCCGTTCGTTACGAGGCCGGCCCGGTTTCCGTCGTGCTCCAGCGAGTGGAACGCGACGTCCAGATCGCTGTCGATGCGGAAGCGCTTCACCCAGTCGTTGAAGTCCTCCCTCAGCGCGAGCAGCGTGAGATGCATGGGCAGGTCGTCCGACTTGACGGTCCCGACGAAGTGAGGCGGCACCGCCCCGGCTTCGCCCTGGATGTCCAGGCTGCCCGAGTCGCCTACCTCCAGATGGATCTCGAGTGGGAAGGTGGCGCGGCGGTCGAGAGTCACGCCGTCGGCCTTCACCGCCAGCGCTACGTCCACGACGCGCTCGCCCACCAGCAGCTGAAAGACCGCCCGCTCGATGTCGAGATTGTCGATGCGGTAGCCGCGCGCCCGTCCCGGCGCGGCAGGGTCCTCGGCCGCGACCTCCTCGGGCGGAGCGGGTGGGCGGCCTGCCGACTTCGTCGGGTCGAGCAGGAACTCGCGCTTCACACGGATCTCGGGCTGGCGCACGCCGATCCCGCCGAGTCCGATCGACGCGCCGTCCATGGAGAACGCCATCAGGTCGAGCTCGGCCAGCTGGAAGTCGAGCAGCTCCTCGCCGTCGGCCTCTTCCACCACGCGCACCTCAGCGCCGCGCACCGCCAGGTCGTCCACCACGATGGGCCAGCCGCCGCCCTGGCCCGCCGGCGCCTCGACGGCCGCGCCGGCCTCGGCTGCCGCCGGCTCGGCGGTGGCCTCCTCAGCGGCGGCTTTCGCCTCGGCCTCCGGATCCGGCAGAGGTGGCGTGGCGCCGTGCATGGGATCGATGCGGCCGTTCGCCAAACGCTCGACGCGCACCCTCGGTGCATCCACCCGCACGGCACGCAGGTTCACGCGCCCGTTCACCAGCTCCGTCCAGGCCAGGTCCAGGGAGACCCGGTCGAGAGCGAGCAGCGCCGTGGCCGGGTCGGGGACTTCTGCGTCTTCGGGCACGACCCCGGGCGGCCCCACCCAGAGCCCTTCGACCGCGACCGTGCCCTTGAAGACCTCCAGATCCACGTTCTGGATACGGGCGTCGAGGCCAACCTGACGCATCGCCAGCCAGCCGACCAGCGGCGGAATCGCGTAGGGCAGTGCCACGCGTAGCGCCACGACCGCAGCGATCACGGCGGCGAGGGCGATCCACAGGCGACGCCGGGGGCGGTCAGCCGATTCGCCGGAGTCGCTCGGCACAGGAGGGGCGGAGGGCATGCCTGGGGTAGAACATCCTAGCAGCGGATCGCCTGCGGTGGACTAGCTCCCGTCTTCCCGCTTCGCCCGGGCCCGCTTCACGAGCGCGATGATCGGGCTCGGCTCGGCGGGGTGCCAATCGGTGTCCGCGGGGTCTTCGTGCCAGGTGAAGGGCAGGTGCTCGACGTGGCCCGGCTCGCGGGCTCGCTCGAACACGCCGAGCGCGGCGCGCAGCACGGCGGCCTGGGTGTCGGCATCCCCCACGTCGCCGTAGGGCCGGCCAAAGGGATGCTCGATTGCCGCGAGCCGCGGCATCCCGACCAGGTTCTGGTAGACCCAGATCATGTTGAGCGTGACGGTGGGGATCCCCGCCGCCTCGATCACCCGCGCGACCAGTCCCACGGACCGGCAACAGTCGGGTCAGACCGGCGCGAGGAGCGCGAGGTCCACCTCCTCGTTCTTCATGGCCGCGGCGATCGCCGGCGCGCTCGTCTCCAACAACGTGGACGGGTCGTTGCCCTGGTAGCCCATGATCGAGTAGTGGGTGTCCGCGATGGCGCCCACCTCGCCTGCGCCCACGGCCTCGCGCAGGCGGTCGAGAGGGAGCGCCACGTTCAGGTCGCGCTCGATGTAGTCGGTCTTGATGTGCAGGTGATTGGCGGCGACGTCGGCCGCGCTGGCGTCTGCGGGCAGGCGCCGCCAGCTCGGATCGCCGCGCATCGGGTTCTTGCGCTCCATCTCCATGTCGAACGGCGCGTCGCCGCGCATGGAGAGACCCGCTGTCGAGAGCAGCGCCACCTTGGCGACGGGCACGGACTTCGCGATCGGCGCCCAGGGAATGGGCTCGTGGGTCGGCTCGTCGGGGATCTGGGCTCCCAGCGCCCGGGAGATGAAGCCGCCCGCAAAGCGCCAGGGATCCACCCGCTTGTCTTCGTCCGGCGCGTTCATGCGACCTCCGCTCAACGCCGGTGCGCCCGGGGCGGGCCGATCCCCTTTACCGGGTGCGCCACGTAGGGGGCTTCGAGCGCCGCGATCTCGTCGTCGGAGAGCTCGATCTCGGTGGCCGCGACCGCGTCCTCCAGGTGCTCGATCTTCGTCGCGCCGACGATGGGCGCCGTGACCGCGGGCTTGCTCAGCAGCCACGCCAGGGCCACCTGGGCGGGCTTGGCGCCGCGCTGCGCGGCGACCTTCTTCACCGTCTCGACCACGTCCCAATCCGACGGCTGGTCGTAGAGGATCTGGTCCAGGCCGTCGCTCTCGGAGCGTGTGGTGGAGTCATCGCCCAGCTTCTTGCGGGTGCCGGCCAGCATGCCACGCGCGAGCGGCGACCAGGGGAGGCAGCCGACACCCTCGGTCTCGCAGAGCGGCATCATCTCGCGCTCTTCTTCGCGGTAGACGAGGTTGTAGTGGTTCTGCATGGTGACGAAGCGCGCCTGGCCGTGGCGATCGGCCAGGCCGAGCGCGCGCTGGAACTCCCACGCGTACATGGAGCTCGCGCCCAGGTAGCGGACCTTGCCCTGGGTGACGAGGTGGTCGAGCGCGGCGAGTGTCTCCTCGATCGGCGTCGCGTGGTCGAGGCGGTGGATCTGGTAGAGGTCGATCACGTCCACGCCCAGGCGGCGCAGCGAATCCTCGCAGGCCTGCTGGATGTGCTTGCGCGAGAGGCCGCCCATGTTGGGGCGGTCGTTCATCGGGAAGAAGACCTTGGTGGCGACGACGATCTCGTCGCGCAACGCGTACTCGCGCAGCCAGCGCCCGGTCACCACCTCGCTCTCGCCGTGGGAGTACATGTCGGCGGTGTCGAAGAAATTGACGCCCAGCTCCACCGCGCGGCGGAAGAAAGGCGCGGCGGCATCTGCGTCGAGCACCCAGGGCCGCCAGCTCGCGGAGCCGTAGCTCATGCAGCCGAGACAGATACGCGAGACGCGGGCGCCGCTCGATCCGAGGGGGGTGGTCTTCATCGGGGCCCGAGCATAGGGGAACCGATGCGCGGCCCGTAGGTCGGCTGAGAGCGACGTCCCGTTGGTCAGCCCCGCTGGAGCGTACGAAAACGTACAGCCGGGCCGTTCGACAGGGTGCGGCCCGGGCGGTGACCGGCTTCCGGAGGCTCTGAGAGGCCGTGCGGCCCGGGCACGGTGGTTGCAAATCAAACGTTGTCTCGCCGATGCGTCGGCCGGATGGGGAGGAACCATGGCGAAGCGACTCACTACGTTGGTCCTGCGCCGCTGCATGCACTGTCGCCGCACTTTCGAGCGGGAGCGCTGGCCCTGGCGCGGCCGGCAGACGGCCGAGAGCCACGGCCTCTGCCCGTGGTGCAGCGCGCTCGCGATCAGCGAGCTGGCGGCCCGGGACCACGCGCCGCAGCGTCGCCCGGCCCACTAGCCCGTTCCGCGGGTGCTTCTCAGACGCGCCCGCGGGAGACTACACTGGCGCACGCGTCGAGCAGCGCCGGCACGAAGCGCTCGGCGGCCGCCACGCAGGCGACGTGGTCGCCCTGCACCTCGAACACCTCGCTGCCCGGGATCGCCTCGGCCAGCTTGCGCTGGCGGCGCGGTTCCACCACCCGGTCGCGCGTCGTGATCACCACGGAGGCGGGAACGTCGACCCCCTCGATCCAGGGGTGAGCGGAGAACGAGACTGCACGGCCCGCCGCCTGCACCAGCGAGGCGGGGTCGTGGCCGGTCATCTCGTCCAGCACGCGCTCGCGCAGCTTGGGGTGGGAGACGCGATCCAGGCTGCTCTCGATCATGCGCCGGCGCATGCGCTCCGGCGCGAGGCGCAGCACACCCGCCGCTACGGGCAGGAGAGCGCCGCCGGCCCGGGCGGCGCGACGCCGCACGAAGTGGCCCGCCGTCGCGCAGAGCACGAGGCCCGCCACCAGCTCCGGATGGCGCTTCCACAGCAGCATCGCGATCGGGCCGCCCATGCTGTAGCCCACCGGCACCAGCTTCGGGATCTCCAGCGCATCGGCCAGCGCCGCCGCGTCGTCGGCGCACTGCGAGAGGCGGAAGCGCCGCGTGCGCAGGCCCCGCCCGTGGCCGCGGTGATCGAAAGCGATCACGCGGTAGCGCTCCGAGAGCGGCCGGAAGCTGGGCCCCCAGTTGAGTCGTGCCGTGGCGCCGAGACCATGCAGCAGAAGTACGGCCGGCGCATCGGCCGTCGGCCCGGAAATGTCTCGAACCCAGAGCCGCCCCCGCCCGGGAAGCTCGACGATGCGGTCGGTCTCACTCACGGAGCCAGAGACTAGCCCTGGGGAGTCCGGCCGCCTCCGTGAGCGTCTACGGGGCCGCTTGCAGCTCCGCCACGATCCGATCGCCGGCCTGGTCCACGTAGATGGGCGACGACCAGGCGCGGGGCTCCGCGTCGGTGGTGCACTCGTCGTCGGTGGGAGTGCGCCAGTCGCCGTAGCAGGGATCCACTTCCACGCAGCGCCCCTGTTCGTCGTAGGTGCAGCGCAGGTTGCCGGCATTCATCATCGGCTCCGGCTCCTCGATGGCGCGCACGTAGTAGAGGGCGTCGCGCCCGCCGGTGACGAAGTCCGGGTCCTCGAACTGGAGCACGCAACCGGCCTGGGTGGGCGGACACGGAAGCACGAGCCAGGGGTCCTCGATGCGCTCGCCCACCGGCTCGCCGTCGCGAACCTGCGGCCGGATGCGCACCACTTCGATGCGCGTGACGAGCTTGCGCTCGTCCGCCGGGTGGTAGCACTCGCTGCCACAGATCGTCTCGAGCCGCTCGGGCGAGAGCGCACGCACCGCGTAGTCCGGGCAGCCCGGCTTCTGCTTGAAAGCGCCGACGGCGCGCACCTCGAAACGCGGCGCTTCGACCATGCGCGCCTCGCCACCCATGGGAACGGGACCGAAGCTGCCGTCGGAGCGCTCGGCGTTCAGCAGGTGGAACCAGAGCAGGATGCGGTCGCCGCTCGTCCCGTACACCTCGCGGCGCAGCATTGCGTCCCACACGGCGCTGCGGCTGCGTCCCTCGCTGTGCACGGCGGCGAGGCCGCCGGTCGTGAAGAAGGCAGCCTGGCGCTCGGCGTAGAGGGCCCGCAGCCCGAACTCCCGCGCTTCTTCGATGCTGAGCGCCCGCGAACGCGCCTCGGGCTCCTCACCGCGCCGTTGGAGGTTGAAGATGCGCTTGTTGCGCACGCCGGTGGTGTCGGTGTTTACGGTGCGGTCGTACTGCTTGTACCCGGTGCCGGGGCGTGCGCTGTGGTTGTCGCTGCTGCCGATGAAGCCCCAGCGGAAGCGGGCAGGCTCCTCCCCCTCGAACTTCGAGACCGAGAGCGCGTACTGGGTGGAGCCGCCCGGTCGGTAGGACTGCGAGGGGAGGAAGCAGTCTCGGCACTGGCCCGCGTCGAGCCAGTCGGCCACTTCCACCCCGGGAACGGTCAGGTGACCGGCGGGGCCGATGCGTAGGAAGTTGATGCGCGCCTCCGCGGCGCGCTCGGCGCACTCGGTCTCCTGTGTTCCTTCGGCACGGCAGCGCGCTTCGATGATCTCGCCGGCGCGCCAGCACTCGGGCGTGTAGTCCGGGGACGGCGCCGGGCAGGTCGGGTTTTCCGTCGTGCCGAAGCCGGCCCGCCAGGGCCGGTACTCCTCGGAGTTGCCGTGGCCCGAGAACACCTCCACCAGGATCTGGCGGTCGGTGTCATGCATGCCGGCGTCGAGCTGCTTGTCCCAGGTGATGCCCTGCGGCGAGTAGAAGCCCCAGGTGTTGCCGTGGGGGATCACGAGGGACTCGAGGCCCCACTGGTCGAGCTTTTCGAAGAGCTCGCGGGGTGTGTCCGCCTTCTCGTAGCAGTCGACGGGGAGGTCAGGGCTCGCCACGCCGTCTTCGCAGAAGGGGGTCTCGGCGACCTCCGCGGGGAACTCGGCGAAGTCGTAGTAGGCCTGGCGACCGAGCGGATCGAGGAGCGGCAGCATCCACGTGCCCTGTCCCCCCGCGCCGCGCAAGGCCTGGGTCGCGAGCCCGCCGGCTCCGATGGGTCGGGGGGGGATCTCGTCGTCGGCGAGGCCCTTGAAGATCACGTTCTTGTGGCCGTAGTGGCCCTCGACGGAGCTTCCCACCTGGCTCCACTCCCAGCCGAGGAAGGCCGCCACATCCGGGTGCTCCGGATCGCCGGCCATGGCGTTGCAGGCGCGGATGGCCTCCACGGTCTGGGTCCACTTGCGCGGGGTGCTGGCCTCGGCGTGATCGTTGATGGACCAGAAGTCGAGGGCCGAGCAGTAGCGGGCGTAGTCGCAGGCCTGACCCACGGGCGCCGCGCCGCCGTCGCCCCCCATCATCGGCAGCGTACGCACGAAGGCGTCGGTGCTGAAGGTCGTGTGGACGTGCAGGTCGCCGAAGAGGATCTCGCGTGTGGGGGCCGGACTGAGCCGCGCGGCCGCGCGCTGCTGCGCGCGCAAGCGCTTCGCGTAGACGGCGTCGGGCACCGCGGCTCCCTCGGCCCGACCGGCGTCGTGGAGCTCCCCGTACCAGCCCAGCCGCAGGCCCAGGACCCAGACCGCCAGAAACGCCACCACCAGCGCCACACCGATCCCGATCCGTCGCAGCATTCGCCCCTCCGCCTGGCCGCACCCCCGGCAGACCGCCGAGGATACGCGCTCCGGCAGCTCCCGTCCCGAACCTTCGGGCTCGCCTCAGGGTTCCCCGCCAACCTGCCGATGGTGCCGATGGGCCGATGGGCCGCTCGGAACCCTGGAGGGGGATATGCCGTTTCACGTAATCGTCGGGATGGGCGCCTTCTTCGCGGTGAGCCTCGTGATCGGGGTTCGCCTCGTGGTGCTCGGCGTGCGCACCGGCGGCCGCCCCGAGCTGTTGGTGGCCGCGGGGCTCCTCGGCATCGGCCCGCTCGGCTACACGCCGGCGGTGATCGGAACGGCGCTCGTGGCCCAGGGTCGCCCGAGCGGCGCCGTGTGGGTGGCCGTGGGCGCGGCGATGATGGCGCTCGGCGGTGCCTCCGCGGCCGTCTTCACCTGCACGGTCTTCCGCTCCGGGAGCTTCTTCGCACGCACCGCCGCCGCACTGCTCACCGCGAGCTTCTTCGGCGCGTGGCTCGCAACCGGCCTCGAGACGGGCTTTCACGTCTCGACCGGGCACTACGCCACAGGATCCTACGTCTCCATGATGCTCCGCGTGCTGGCCCTGGCCTGGTCGTCGGCCGAGTCCTTGGCCTACTGGACGCTGATGCGCAGACGCCTCGCCCTCGGCCTCGCGGACCCGGTCATCACCAACCGCTTCTGGCTCTGGGGTGTGGGCATCGGCTTCGCGGCCGGCGCCAACGTGATCGGCCTCCTGACGTTGCTCTCCGCCGACCCGTTCCGCTACTACAACTGGATGTCGGGCATCGGCATGGTGTGCGCCGTCACCCTGGGACTCGCGTTCCTGCCGCCGGCCCGCTACCGGAGCTGGATCGAGCGGCGCGCGCTGGCGCAACGCAGCGACGAGGGGCGCGCCGCGGCCACCCGCTGAGTGGCGCTCAGCGATCCAGCGCGAAGTCGCGGCAGCCCGCCGGCGCGTTGACCGGATTGCAGCGCGCAATCTCGCCGCCCGGGATGGCCACCATGTACGGGCTGAAGCGCAGGTCCGGCTCCGCGTAGTCGGTGCTCACGTAGGTGGCGGCGCTCGCGATCGCGGCGTCGCGCTGGGTGGGATCGTTGGCGCGCGACTGCACCGTGTCGCCGTCGGCCCGGGTGCGCACGATGTAGCCCTGGGCGATGAGGTCCTGGATCTCCGCCTCGTTGCCCAGGGGCCCGTTGCGCTTGATGAAGGCGGCGTCGTCCTCGCCGGGGTTTCCATCGGTGAAGAGCAGACGCCCCGCCAGCGACGGATGGCCGTCCAGGTACACGTCGCGCTTGCTGCGGTTGTCGAGGCCGAAGAGCACCTTGCCACGCGACTCTCCCAACGTGGGCCAACCGTTCGTGAGCACCGCCCCCTCCAGGGTGGGCTCGCCGCCGCGCACGTCGTCCGGCGCGAGGATGTGCTCCCTGGGGAAGACCGAGAGGATCTCGGCCTCCAGCATGTCGAACTCCGCGGCGCCGAACTCGATGGGGTCCGGGAAGGGAAGCGGCCCGGGGACCGGATCGTCCTTCGCCTCGATGAGGATCATCAGCGGCAGGTGGCCGGGGTTCGCGGTCGACCACCCCAGAATCTGCTGGAGGCACTCGACGAAGTACTGGCAGGTGGTCTGCCAGTCGAGTTCCTGTACGTGGAGCACCTTCGTACCGGCCAGGTCCATGCCCGGAATGACCACGTCGACGTCGCCCGTGAGAATCACAAGACCGATGGGCTGCTCGTAGAGCCCACCGTCCGGATCGGCGAACACGTCCAGCTCGATCTGACGGATCCCGAGCATGGAGAACTGCTCGGGCAGAGGCCGGTGGGTGTACTGCCAGGCGATCGCGGCCGGATCGATGGGCACGTAGATGTCGATCAGCTCCTGGGGCGGCTCGATGTGGTAGCTGTTGTGGGAGCCGAGCTGCTGTACCTGGTTCAGGTGCACGCAGGCGTCGGCGTAGCCGTGGGCCGCGCTCTCGGCGAGGCGCTCGAACAAGCCGGCCAGGAAGTCGCCGACGGGGCCGGGGATCGCCTCGAAGCGCGCCTGGGAGTGTTCGAAGGACTCGAGG
>CAXMOD010000101.1:0-33359 GCA_964194905.1 uncultured Desulfobacterales bacterium
GGCGGCCGTGGTCAGCCTCGGAGCCCTGATCTGGCTACGCGTCCTGCCCGGCCTGAAGGCACGCTCGTAGCGCCCTGTCGCCGCTACGCGACCCGGGTGGCGACGTAGGACTGCACGTCCTTGACGGTGCGGATGCCCTCCACGTCCTCGTCCGGCACCTCGATGTCGAATTCCTCCTCGAGTGCCATCACCAGCTCCACCACGTCCAGCGAGTCAGCTCCCAGATCGTCGAGGATGCTGGCCTCCGACCGAACCTCCTCCGCATCCACACCCAGCTGACCGGCGACAATCGCGTGCACCTTCTGCGTAAGTTCAGCCACCGCCTCTCACCCCCTATACCCGCTCCGGCCGGCCCCCTCCGGAGCCGGCCCGCCCGGGCCGTCCTGAAGAAAGTGACCAAGAGTCATATTTTCCGATCGGGCAGAGATTTCCCAATCCCGCCCGACCTGTCAACCACTCCCGGAGCACCCCGGGGGCGTGCTTCAGGGGGCCTTCACCGTGAGACCGCGCAGGATCAGCTCGACGGCGTCATCGAAGATCCGATCCAGCCGGCTGCGGCGCAGGCGCCGCCGCGCCTGCACGTGTTCGGTGCGGATGAGTCCATTCGCCACGGTCCAGAAGATGTTGGCCACCTCCCAGGGGTCGCAAGGCGCAAAGACGCCGCGATCCACACCCTCCTTCACCGCGTCCGCCAGCACCCGAAGGCACTCGCCCCAAAGCGACGTGACGGCTTTCTCCGCGTTCGAGGTGAGCTCGCCAATCACCTCCTGGTTCTCGAGCGCCCAGAAGATGGCGAAGTACTCCTCGTTGGAGGTCCAGTGGTCGAAGTAGAAGCGCCCGATGCGGCGGATCTGGTCGGCCGGATCGTCTACGCCCGCGCGCGCGGCGCGCATGCGCTCTGCGAAGAGATCGCCGCCGTGGACCAGCACCGCGACGTACAGATCCGCCTTGCTGTCGAAGTAGCGGTAGAGGGTGCCCTTGGCGACGCCCGCGCCCTTGGCGATCTCGTCGAGGTTCGCCTCCACGAAGCCGTCGCGGAAGAACACCTCCTGGGCGGTCTCGAGGATGCGGCGGCGGTGTTCCGCCTTCTTGGCTTCGCGCCGAGAGACGTCGCCCATGGTCCGGCCCTCATTCCTCTGCAGCGTACGTGCGCGCGTCCTGCACGTAGGCGAGGGCACGCGCCCGCTGCTCCTTGATCTCCGCCGGCGTGAGCTCACGCCGCGGCCGCGCCGGTGTGCCCACCACCAGGGTACGCGGCGGCACCACGGCACCCGGCGGAACCAGGGAGCCCGCCGCCACCAGCGCCTCCTCGCCGATCTCCGCCCCGTCGAGCACCACGGCGCCGATCCCCACCAGCGCGCCGTCGCCCACGGTGCAACCGTGCACCGTGGCACGGTGCCCGACGGTGACCTCGTCCCCGATCTGGACGGGATGGAGGTCCCGCGTGACGTGCACGACACAGTGGTCCTGGAGGTTCGTGCGGGCCCCGATCCGAATCGAGTGGATGTCGCCACGCACGACGGCGCCGAACCACACGCTGGACTCCGCGCCGATCTCGACGTCCCCGATCACCACGGCACCCGGTGCGATCCACGCGTCGGGGTGCAGGCGCGGCTCGCGTCCCCGGTGCGACAGCACCAGGGCGTGCGCGAGCGCGCGCGGGTCCTCCCTACTCGACGTCGTCGCTGCCCTCGTACTGGTACGGCGCGAAGAGGTCCGTATTGAGGTAGCGCTCACCGAAGCTCGGGATGATGGCCACCACCATCTTGCCCTCGTTCTCCGGCCGCTTGGCGTACTGGATGGCCGCGCTCACATTGGCGCCCGACGAGATCCCGCAGAAGATGCCTTCCTCCTGGGTGAGGCGGCGCGCCATCTCGAAGGACTCGTCGTTGCTGACCTTGATGGTGTCGTCCAGCAGGTCCATGTCGAGCACAGCAGGGATGAACCCGGCACCGATGCCCTGGATCTTGTGGGGCCCCGGATCGCCACCCGAGATGACCGGGCTCGCCTCCGGCTCCACCGCGATGGCCTGGAACGAGGGCTTGCGCTCCTTCAGCGCCGAGGCGACGCCGGTGATGGTGCCGCCCGTTCCCACGCCGGCCACGATCGCGTCGATCTTGCCGTCGGTGTCGTCCCACAGCTCCTCGGCCGTGGTCCGGCGGTGCACCTCGGGGTTGGCCGGGTTCTCGAACTGCTGCGGCTGGTAGGAGTTGGGGATCTGCTCGATCAGCTCGATCGCCTTGGCGAGGGCACCCTTCATGCCCTTGGCCCCCTCAGTGAGCACCAGCTTGGCACCCAGGGCGCGCAGCACGCCGCGGCGCTCGATGCTCATCGTATCGGGCATCACCAGCACGCACTCGTAGCCCTTCACGGCGGCCACGAGGGCCAGCGCGATGCCGGTGTTGCCGCTGGTGGGCTCGACGAGGATGTTCTTGCCGGGCTGGATCTTCCCGTCGCGCTCGGCGGCCTCGATCATCGCCAGACCGATGCGGTCCTTCACGCTGGCGAGCGGGTTGTGGCTCTCCAGCTTGGCGAGCACCTCGGCGCCGACGCCGCGAGTCACCCGGTTGAGTCGCACGAGGGGGGTCCCCCCGATGAGCTCCGTGATGTCGTTCGCGATCTTCATCTTGCCTCCGGCATTCTGCCCGTTTCCCCCCGAGGGCGGTCACTCTACCACGACCCGGGCCGGTTCCGCCGCGCTACGCGAGAGGAGCTCCTCCACCAGCACGGTGGCGTAGCTGCCCGCCGGAAGCGTGAAGCACAGGCGCAGGCCATCGCCTTCGGCGTGCGCCTCCAGCCCTTCGGGCCGGGCACGCAACGCGCGGCGCCCCCCGCGCAGGCGGACCCCCCGCGGCGGCCGCAGCGGATCCGGGATGCCCAGGCCCGACAGCACCGCACGCTCCCGCTCGGCCGGCTCGCCCAGAGGCTCGACGGAGACCCGGCTTCCGAACAGCGGCCCCGACGGACTGATCTCGAAGGTGTCGGCGCGCGGCTGTTCCCGCTCCGGGTCCTCCACCAGAAAGGGTCCACCACTGCGCTGCACCAGCGCCACGTCGCCCCACTCCAGACGGCCCGGCGGGAGGGGCCGCTCCTGGAGCACCCGGTTGAAGGCCAGCGCCTGAAGTGCGGAGAGCAGGAAGCGGTCCTCGCGTCGAGAACGCCGGTCGCGTGCGCCCGCCTCCCCGCGCAGCAGCGCGAGCCCCCGCTCCGCGTTGTCGCCGTCGCGACCGAAGCGTTGCTCGCCGAAGCGGTTCGCGAAGCCCTCGGCGCCCAGCGCCGCCGCAGCCGCCGGCGCGGCGGCGACCGCCTCCTCCCCCACCTCGCGCACGAGCAGATCGAAGCGGTTGCCGGCCAGGTGACCGGTGCGCAGCTTGTGCGGATGGCGCGCCGCTTCCAGCACCCGAGCGCCCGGAACCTCCAGGTCGACGGCGAGCTCCGGCGCCAGGTCGGGAACCGAGAACCACTGCCGGGCCAGCGCCCGGCGGTCCTTGCGTCCCGCGTAGCCCACGTCGCGCGGTGCCACCCCCGCCGCCCGCGCCAGCGCCCGCGCCACGCGCTCGGTGTTCACGTCGCGCTTCTCCACCCACAAGAACGTATGAGCCCCCTCACCGGACGGCGCGTAAAGGGGAATCTCCTCCACGACGAAGTCCTCGGGCTCCACCTTCAAGCGCACCATGCCGGACCCTAGCCCGGATCGAGCCTCGAGAATCGGCGGTATCGGTCCAGTTGGGATGAATGATCGGACCTCGGGGCCCGGTGTTGCACCTGGGCGGCCGCGGACATCGCGCTGGTCCGCCGGCGCTTCGCACCGGGCGCGCCGGTAGGGGGCAAGGATCGGGCCCTCAAGTCCGAGCTGGGATCTCGTCCAAACCGATCAGTCCGTGCCGTCGCCACCCCTTCAGGATGAGCCACGTGTGAGCCCGAGCCACGGCCGGAGCATCGGGGGCAGGCCCGATCCTCCTCTTCCCCCCCCCGAACCAGCGTCCCGAGGAAGCAGGATCCCCTTCCCCACCTTCTTCGCTCTGCGTCCTGCATGGCGCCGCGCATTCAGCAGCACGTAGGCCAGCGCGTTGCGCACCTCCCGGGGCGTCTTCAGCACCCGGGCGTGATAGCGATCCGCCAGCACCCGTCCCGTGCGCGAGAACACCCGGTTGACCGCCCGACCCAACCGGGAAGCGACGCTCATCATCCCCCGCCCCAGGGCCTCCGTATCCGCAGCCTCGACGATCAGGTGCACGTGATTGCCCTGGAGCGAGTACTGGACCACCCGGAAGCGCCGTTGGTCGCAGGCCTTTCGGAAGGAGCGCTCCACCTCCCGAACCAGCCGCACGCTGCGCAGGGAAGGCACTCCCTCCCGCACGCGGAGGGTCACGTGCACGGGATGCCGGGCCGAGAGCTTCTGGCGGCTTCGATGGGCGACCCCGGAGCTGGGCAGTTTAGGCCGCCCCGCGCCTTCCCGCCGTCCCCCCCAGGCATATCGCCGGCTACGAGGTGGAGGCGTCGGCGGACGCCAAAGGGGAGCGGAGAGACGCGGCGATCCGCTCCTATCCCAACCGAACCGCGTTTCGCTCGACCGGCGGGCTGCTGAATCGGCGAAGAACGCTCGCCGCCGTCTCGTCAGAGGGCGATCGACGGCCGCCGGCGACTCTCCGTCGGACCGGTCCTACGCGGGAAAGAGCTCCACCTGCGCGACGGGAGCGAAGGTGCGCCGGTGGATGGGGCAGGGGCCGAGACTGCGCAGCGCGCGGAGATGGTCGCGGGTGGCGTAGCCTTTGTGGCGAGCGAAGCCGTAGCCCGGGTGGCGCGCGTCGAGTTCGCGCATCAGGGCATCGCGGTGCACCTTGGCGACGATGGAAGCGGCGGCGATGGAGCCGTCGCGACCATCGCCGCCCACCAGCGGGGTCTGGGGCGACTCGAGACCGGGAATCGTGCGCGCGTCCACCATCACGTGGTCGGGAGCCACGGCCAGGCCGAGCACGGCGCGACGCATCGCCTCGAGCCCGGCACGGTAGATGTTGAGGTGCTCGATCTCGTCCACCGCCACCTCCGCCACCGACAGCGCCAGGGCCTGCTCCCGCACCGCGACGGCCAGCTCCTCACGGCGCACCGGGTCCACGCGCTTCGAATCGTCGAGCCCGGGCAACTCGACCCGGTCCGGCAGGATGACGGCCGCGGCCACCACCGGACCGGCCAGGGGTCCCATGCCCACCTCGTCTACTCCGGCGACGTAGCGCAAGCCCGCGCCCTGGAGCGCGCGCCGCAGCGCGAAGAGACGCGACACGCGACGGCGCTCGTTGCGGACGTCCGCCAGGCGACGCGCACAGCGCTCGGCCAGACGACGGGCACCGGCGCGTGGGTCCTCGCGCAGCGCCTTTTCGATGCGCCGCCAGTCGGTCGGCGCCGACGCCGCGCGCATGCGCGCGTGCAACTCGGCGAGCGGAAGCTCGCGCCAGCTCACGCGTCGCCATCCTCGGGATCGAGCGCCTCGACGCGCTTCTCGAGGCGGCGCAGCCGGCGCATGGCTTCGGGCAGGCGCCACAGTGCGGTCATGGCGCGGTGCCAGGTGCGTTCCTCGACGGCAGGAGTGCCGAAGGCACGGCCACCGGCAGCCAGGTCGCGCACCACGCTCGCCCTGCCGGCCACGAACGCGCCGTCACCGATCGAAAGCTGACCGGCGCTGGCGGTCCGCCCCATCAGGATGGCGCGGCGCCCGACGTGCGTGCTCCCGCCGAGGCCGCTCTGGGCCACCACCACCACGTCCTCTTCGAGGATGCAGTTGTGGCCGATCTGCACGAGGTTGTCGATCTTCACCCCGCGCCGGATGAGCGTTTCGCCGAGGGAGGCGCGGTCGATGGTGGTGCCGGCCCCGATCTCCACGTCGTCCTCGACCACCACGCAACCCACCTGGGGAATCTTCTCCCACTCGCCGTCGTCGCCCGGCTCGTACCCGAAGCCGTCGCCGCCGAGGATCACCCCCGGCTGGAGGATCACGCGGTTGCCCACGCGCGTTCCCTCGCGCACCACGCAGCCCGCGTGAATCTCGCAGTCGGCACCCACCTGTACGTCCGGATACAGCGTGGCGTTGGCGTGCACGGCCGTGCCCTCCCCCACCACGCAGCCGGGCCCGATCACGGCCCGGGCCCCCACCGCTGCTTCGGGGCTCACATTGGCACCGGCGTCCACCGCCGCCGTCGGGTGGATTCCCGGGGCCGGGCGCAGGCGGGGCCGCAGCAAGCCCACCGCGCGCGCGAAGTCACGCCGCGGCCGCGCGGAGCGAAGCACCGAACGCGTGCCGCAGTCGAGGTCCGGAGCCGCCACCACTGCGCCGGCGGCGCTCTTCTCCAGCGCCTCGCTCCAGCGCGCCGAAGTGACGAACGAGAGATCGTCCGGGCCCGCGTCCGCGAGCGACGCTACACCGGTCAGCTCCAGATCGGCATCGCCTTCGAAAGACAGCGCGAGCTGCTCGGCGAGCGCGGATAGGCGCATGTCGGCCGGTCCCCCCGCGGCGGAGAGTAGCTAACGCGCGAGCAGGACGGCGATCGGTGAGGTGCGCACCACGGCCGCCGCGTTGCTGCCTAGGAAGTACTCGGTGATACGGTTGCGGCCGAAGGCTCCCATCACGATGAGGCCCGCGCCGGCCTCTCGCGCCGCGTCCACACTCTTCACGTCCGGACGGCCCAGGGTGGACGACGCTTCGCGCACCGGCACCGAGAGCGAGCCCAGCAGGCGCCGCACCTCGTCGAAGCGCGCCACCGCGCGGCCCTTGTCCTTGGAATCCACGAACACCACGATCGACTCGTTCATTCGGCTGGCCAGCTCGACCGCCGTCTTCGCGGCGAGCCGCGAGCCAGGCGAGCCGTCGAAGGCGAGCAGCAGCGGGCCGGACAGCTCGGCGCCCTGGGGCACCGCCACCGTGGACACATTGGTCTTGCGCAGCACACCGGCCACCGTAGAGCCGATCAGGCCAGTGCGGTAGGGAGCGTGTTCCCCATCGCGGCCGATCACCAGCAGGTCCGAGCTCTGGGCGCGCTCGACGATGCGGTCGTCGGCGATGCCCTGCACCGTCTCGCAGGCGGCATCCAGGCCCTCCCCGCGCGCGCGGTCGGCGAAGCGCCGCGCGATGGCATCGGCGCGCGCCTTGCGCCACGCCTCGGTGCCGTCGGGCGGGGGCGGCGCGGCCAGCCCCTCGTCGGCCGGGGGCCGGGCGTAGCGATCCTCCACCACGGTGATGCCGGACACCCGTCCGCCGAGTCGGCGTGCCAGTGCCAGTCCGAAGCGCTCCGCGGCGCCTGCCGCCTCGGAGCCGTCCGTCGCCACCAAAATCGTTTCGATCATTGCCGTCCTGCCTTGCCGTGTCCGAGCGCGGCTACGCGAGCCAGCGCCCGATCGAGGTTCCGAAGACCCACCGCAGGACCCGCTTCAAGGTGCGCTCCTTGCGCGCCGTGTAGGGGTACCACGTGGGCTCGGTCTTCCGACCGAAGCGATCGACCAGGATGGACTGCGCGTGACAGTAGCTGCGCAACCCGATCTCACCGTTGACCTGTCCGATGCCCGAATCCTTCACGCCTCCGAAGGGCGCCTCCGCCACGCCGTAGGTGATCATGCAGTCGTTCACGACGGCAGAGCCGGATTCGACGCGCCGGGCGAGGTCGACGCCGCGGCGCCGATCCCGGGTCCAGACGCTGGCGTTGAGGCCGTAGCGCGTGGCGTTGGCGAGGCGCAGAGCCTCTTCCTCGTCCTGCACGCGCATGATGGGAAGCACGGGGCCGAACGTCTCCTCGCGCATGACGTCCATATCGTGATCGACGTCCACCAGGACCGTCGGCTCGAAGAAGAGCCCCTCGCACTCGGGGTTGCGGCGGCCGCCGACCAGGACCCGGGCGCCCTTCTCCTCGGCGTCGCGCACGTGGCGCTCGATGATTTCGAGCTGGGGCGCGTGGATCAGCGCGCCCACGTCCGACTCGCCGTTCGCGCCCTGGCGCAGCGCCGCGGCCTTTTCCACCACCTTGTCCACGAACGCGTCGTGCACCTCGCCCACCACGTAGACGCGCTCGGTCGAGCAGCAGACCTGGCCGGCGTTGGCGAAGGCGCCCCACACCGCCCCGTTTGCGGCGCGTTCCAGGTCGGCATCGGCGCACACGATCATCGGGTCCTTGCCGCCCAGCTCGAGCGTGCACGGGGTGAGGCTGCGGGCGCAGGCCTCGGCCACTCGGCGCCCGGTCTCGACGGAGCCGGTGAAGGAGATCTTGTCCAGGCCGGCGTCCACCACGGCCGCACCGGTCTCTCCGTCGCCCGCCAGCACCTGGAGCACGCCCTCGGGAAGGCCCGCCTCGCGGAACAGCTCGCCGACCAGCGCCCCGCTCCGCGGGGTGACCTCCGACGGCTTGAGAAGCACCGCGTTGCCGGCCATCAACGCCTGCGCCGCGGGGTTCACCGCGAGCAGGAAGGGGAAGTTCCAGGGCGTGATGATGCCGACGACACCGAGGGGGCGGTACGCGATGCGCAGCTTCTTCGTCCTGAACAGGTGCAACGCCGGCGTTCGGTCGGCCAGGATCTTGCGGGCACGCCGGGCGTAGTAGTGGAGCGCGTCGGCGGCGGCCAGCAGCTCGAGCCCAAGCGCCTCGGTATCCGGGCGACCCGTCTCACTGCGCAACACCGAGAGGAAGTCGTCCTGGCGTGCCACGAGTACTTCCGCGGCGCGGCGCAGGAAGCGCGCGCGTTCGTCGCTGCCGAGTTCGGCCCACTCCGGCTGCGCCTTGCGCGCGCGGTCCACGGCTTCGCCGACGTCGCGGGCGTCGTTCACCTCGACCTCGCCGAGAGCTTCGAGCGTCGCGGGATCCGACAGCCGCAGGCGACGGCGTGATCCGGACTCGCTCCCCACGGTCTCGACGATGGCCACGTGCTCTCCCCGTGTGGCCGCGCCCGGAACGGCAACGGCGAGGCGGAGGGTACGAGATTCCCCGGGGGAATGTCAATTATGTGGAACGATGGGGGTGTGGAACCCGCTCTCTTCCGCCGCTGGCCGGCCCTGGCCGACCGCCTTCCCCGCTACCCCTTCGTCCCCGACCCGACGCCGGTGTCGCCCCTGCCTCTGGCGGGCGTGCCGGAGGGCCTGCTCTGGGTGAAGCGGGACGAGCACTCGTCCCCCCACTACGGCGGCAACAAGCCCCGCAAGCTCGAGTTCGTGATCGGCCACGCGCTGGCCCACGGTGTGCGCCGCCTGGTCACCACCGGCGGCATCGGGACCCACCACGGGCTGGCCACGACCATCCTGGGCCGGGCGGCGGGCCTCGAGACGACCCTCGTCCTGGTCGACCAGCCATCCACCGATGCCGTGCGGCGCAACGTGGCGCGGCTCGACGCGTGGGGCGCCGAGTTGGTGTTCGCTGGCGATGTGCCCCGCACCGCGCTGCACACGACCCGGGTGCTGGCACGCGCCGCGCTGCGCGGCGAGCGCCCGTACCTGGTGGCCACCGGCGGATCGTCGCTGCGTGGCAACGCTGGCCTGGTGTCGGCCGGGCTCGAGCTCGGAGAGCAGGTCAGGGCGGGCGCGCTGCCCGAGCCCGCGACGCTGTACGTGGCCGTCGGGACCGGCGGCACGCTGGCCGGCCTGGCCGGCGGCCTGCGCCTTGCGGGCCTGGCTACGCGCGTCGTCGGGGTACTGGTGACCGACATCCTGCCGCCGTCGCCCGCCTCGCTGGCTCGTGCCGCCCGCGGAACGCTCGACCGCCTGCGCCGCGCCGAACCCGGCGTTCCCGACGTGCGCGTGGCGATCGGCGACTTCGAGCTGGCTCGCGACCAGCTCGGCGCGGGCTATGGCGCACCGACGCCGGCCGGGATCGAGGCGGTGGCAGCTGCGCGCGAGGCCGGCCTCGAGCTGGAGACGACGTACACCGGAAAGTGTCTTGCAGAGATCCGCGCCCGCGCCGCGCAGGGGAAGCTCGCGGGCCCGGTGCTCTTCTGGAACACCTACAACGCGGTCGACGTGGACGCCTCCGCCCCGCGTCCTCACGATCCGGATCGGCTTGCAGCACCGTTGCGGCGACGGCTCGGGTAAGGTTCCGCACGATGCCGGGCGAGCCCCCCACCCGCTGCTCCCCCCCCGACGCCACCCCTCTGGTCCCCACACGGCGGGGATTCCTGCGCCTCCTGGGCAGCGGCGCCGCGCTGGCCGCGCTCGCGCGGATTCCGGGCGTGCCTGCAGCCGCCCGCGCGGCCGCGCCTGGGAGAGACGCAGCCAGCTTCTTCGACGCCGACCAACGCCGCATTCTGGCCAGCGTGGTGAGCCGCATGGTGGATACGGGCGAGGGCGCCATCGACCCGACCGACGCCGTAGCCACCGTCGATGCTCTGTGCGCCTCCCTCGATCCGGCGCTTACCGAGCCGCTGCCGCTCTTGTTGCGCCTGGTGGAGTGGAGCCCGCCGCTCTTCCAGCTGCGCTTCGCACGCTTCACGAGCCTGCCGCCGGAGGAGCAGGACGAATGCCTGCGCGACTGGATGACCAGCCGCCTCGGGCTGCGGCGCATGGGCTTCGCGGCGCTCAAGAACCTCTGCATGCTGGGCTGGTACTCCCAGGAGCGGAGCTGGGCCTCCGTGGGATACGCCGGGCCGCTGCTCGGGCGCCGGGGCGAAACGTGATCGTCAAACTCCTCGAACGGGGCGGCGGCCTGGTCGAGCGCGCCGACGTCTGCGTGATCGGCTCGGGCGGTGGCGGAGCCGTGGCGGCGGCCGAGCTGGCCAGCGCAGGTCTCGACGTGGTGGTGCTGGAGCAGGGTCATCATTGGACGGCGCCCGACTTCACCCAGCGCGAGGACGAGATGCTGCCGCGCCTCTTCGAAGAGGGCGGCATGCGCGCCACCCGCGACGGCGGCATCACCATCCTCCAAGGCCGCAACGTGGGCGGCTCGACCGTCCACAACCTCTGCTACGCGTTTCGCACCCCGGCGCCCATCCTGCGGATGTGGCGTGAAGAGCACGGTCTGGAAGATCTGACCGACGAGGCGCTGGCCGTCTCCTTCGCGCGGGTCGAGCGGAACCTCAAGGTGAAGCCGATCCGCCCGGACGAGGTCAACCGCCTCAACCAGATCGTCCGCAGCGGGGCCGAGAAGCTCGGCTACTCGGGGTTCGTCACGAAGCACAACCGGGAGGGCTGCGTGAAGGCGGGCTACTGCATCCTCGGCTGCTCCTACGACGCCAAGCAGTCCATGCTCGTGACCTACGTGCCCCGGGCCTCCGCCGCCGGCGCCCGCATCTACGCCAACGCGCGCGCCGAGCGCATCGAAGCCGACGGCGACGGCAGGCGGCGGGTGCTCGGCAGCGTGGTGGGCCTGGACGGCACGGCGCGCGCTCCGGTGGAGGTCACGGCTCGGGCCGTGGTGCTGGCCGCGGGTGCGGTGGCCTCCCCCGACCTCCTCCAGCGCAGCGGCCTCGGCGGTGAAGACGTGGGACACCACCTGCACCTCCACCCCTCGGTCATGGCCGCGGGGTTCTTCGACGAGGACATCCACGCATACCGCGGCATTCCCCAGAGCTACTACGTGGACCAGTTCATCGACCTGGAGCGGGACCCCCACCGCGGCTACGTGCTCATGCCCATCGCCGGCTTCCCGGTGCTGACCGCGACCCAGATGCCCGGCTTCGGGCGCGACCACTACCGCTTCATGCGCGACTACGCGAAGATGGCGTCCCTGCTGGTGCTGCTGCACGACCGCAGCAGCGGCCGCGTGCGGCCGGACACGTCGCTGTCGAAGCCCCGCATCGACTACGCGCTCGACCCGGAAGACACGCGCCAGCTCGCCGAGGGCCTCGTTCATTGTGCCGAGGTCCTCTTCGCCGGAGGCGCCCGACGCGTGGTGATCCCGTTCCTTCCCGAAGCTCTGGTGCTCGAGCGTGGCGACGATCTCGCGGAGATCACGCGCCGCGGCGTGCAGCAGGGGCGGATCCCGATCGCTTCCACCCACCCCCAGTCCACCTGCCGCATGGGCGCCGACCCGAGCCGCGGTGTGGTGGACAGCTGGGGTGAGGTGTTCGGCGTGCCCGGCCTGTTCGTCGCGGACATGAGCGTCTTCCCGACGTCGCTGGGCGCCCCGCCCCAGATCACCACCGCCGCCCTGGCGGACCGGACCTCACAGAGAATCATCGAGCGCCGATCCGAGTTCTCCTCTTGAGCGAGCTTCCGACGGACGAAGTCCCGGGCGCCGAGGAACCCGGGGCGGGGGTCGTGCTCGGCGTCTGGGAGCTCGCGTGGCCCACCATGGTCTCCTTCGCGCTCCAGACGGCCGTGGGCTTCGTGGACTTCGTCATCGTGGCGGCTCTCGGCAGCAGCTCGGTCGCCGCAGTCGGCATCGCCCACCAGTTCTACTTCGCCACGTTCGCCGTACTGGCGGCGGTCAGCACGGGCACGGTCGCGCTGGTGGCGCGGTTCACGGGCGCCGGCGATCCGCGCGAGGCGGACCGGGTGCTGCGCCTGTCCGTCGTGCTCGGGTCGGGCGTCGGCATCGCGATGATGGCCGTGATCCCGTGGGCGGAGCAGGTGATCCGGCTGTTCGGGGTGGAAGAGGAGGTGGTGACCCTCGGCTCCTCCTATCTGCGCATCCTGCTCGCCTTCAACCTGCCCTTCTCATTCGGCGTGGTCCTGTCCATGGGCGTGCGGGGCGCAGGCGACGTGCGCACCCCGCTCCTGATCGGCGTCGTGCTGAACGTGATCAACGTCATCCTGAACTACGGCCTCGTGTACGGGCGGCTCGGCTTCCCGGAACTCGGCACCGACGGTTCGGCGCTCGGCACCGGGATCGCGATGACCGTCGGCGCCCTGATCTGGCTCGAGCTGTGGCGGCGCAACTGGCTGGTCGTGAAGCGGCACGGCTGGCTGGACGGCTTTACCCGGGCGCGCGCGCTGCGCATCCTGCGCATCGGCATCCCCACGGCCATCGAGGGGGCCGCCTTCCAGGTCGGCCTGCTGCTCTTCCTACGTCTCGTGGCGCGCTTCGGAACCGAGCCGGTCTCCGCCTACCTGATCGGCGTGCGCATCCTGGCATTCTCGTTCGTGCCGGGGCTGGGCTTCGCGCAGGCGGGCAGCACGCTGGTCGGCCAGTACCTGGGCGCGGGCCAGCCGGAGGAGGCCGCCCGCGCCGGCTGGCGCGCCACGGGAGGCGCCATTGCCGTGATGGGCCTGGTGGGACTCTCCATCATCATCACGGCGCCGCTCATCGCGCGCATCTTCGGCGCTACCGGGCAGGAGACCGTCGACCTGACCGTGGTGTTCATCTACATCCTCGGCGCCGCTCAGCCGCTGATGGCGGTCGAATTCGCCCTCGGTGGATCCTTGCGCGGCGCAGGCGACACGCGCTTCCCGCTGTACTCCATCCTCACCGGGCTGTTCGCTGTGCGCCTCCTGGGCGCAACCATCGTCGCCGAGGTCTTCGGCGGCGGCGTGGTGGCGGTCTGGTCCTGCCTGCTCGCGGATTACACCACCAAGGCGATTCTGCTGACGTGGCGCTTCTGGTCGGGAGCGTGGAAGCGGATCCAGGTCTAGGTCCGCCCGGAGGCCCTACTCCGCCTCCCGCAGCCGATCCGCGAAGTAGTGCAGGACGTCGGTTTCGGTGACGAGGCCCAACAGCTCCTCGCCATCGACCACCGGGACGCAGCCGATCTTGTTGTCCGCCAGGATGCGCGCCGCCTCCTCGACGGGGGCCTCGGGCCCCACCACGATGGGCGGCGTAGACATCACCTCCGCGATGTCGATCGCTTCGAGGAAGGCGCGCCGCTCGTGGCGGCGGGGATCCAGGCTGGAGAGGGACGCGCGCAGCAGGTCGCGCTCGGACACGACGCCCACGAGCCGCCCGGCGCGAACCACCGGCATGTGCCGCACGCCGCCCAGCGTCATGATATCCTCGACCGTCGAGAGTCGATCGCCCACGCTGATGGTGACGACCTTCTCCTGCATGATCTCGCGAACGCGAGTCGGCTCCATGAGCGGGATTCTACTCCAGTGAGCGATCCGAAAGACACGAAAGACCGTCGGGGGACGGCCGCTGGGAGCGACGAGGTCGCCGAGCCCCCCGACAAGGCGCTCCTGCCGGAGTTCGTGCGGCGGGCGTTCACCCTGGGGCTCACCGGCCTCTTCACCACCGAAGAGGCGTTCCGCCGCGCCCTGGGAGACACGGTGCCCAAGGACTGGGTGGACTTCGCGGTCGACCAGAGCGACCGCACGCGCAGCGAGGTGGCGGGGCGGCTGGCCGAAGAGGTGGCGCGCGTCGTCGAGAACATGGACCTCGAGGAGCTGCTGCGGCGCCTGCTGGCCGAGCACCGGGTGGAGATCCGCGCGGAGGTGAACCTGGTCGCGCGGGACCCGGAGTCGCCCCCCAAAGGGCCCGGCAAGAAACGCAGCAAGACCTCGTTGGAGGGCAAGACGATGGGCAGCGGGAGGCGCAAGTGAACGCGGAGCGCAGGACTTCCAAGCGGCGGCAGGCGGTGGTTGCTCTCCTGATGGGCCTGCTCGTCGGCTACGCCGTCCTGGCCTACTACGGGTTCGGGCCCTATCCGCGCGAGGCGCCGGTGCCCTGGTGGCAGCCGCGCGGGTTCTTCACGGAGTCGCTGCTGCTGGCTCCGTTTGGCGAGGATCCGCTTCCGCCGATCCTCGCCTACACACTTCCCGCGGTGGGTCTGGCCCTGGCCGTCATGGTGGCCACACGCTCGGCGCTGGTGAGCACCGCCGCGCTGACGGTGACCCTGGCCACGTCGCTGTTCCTCTTCTACGGACTGCGCTGGCCGGGACCGCAGATCTGGAGCTTCTTCGGCTGGCGCGGCGGCGCCGTGATGGTGGCGGTGGCGGCGATCGTGTCGGCGGCATTGCTCTCGCCGCTGCTCGCCGCTTCCTGGCTGAAGCGCGGCTGGGCGCTCCGCTTGCTCATCTACGCCCCTTTGGTCGTACTGGTGGCGTGCGTCGCGTCCAGCGCCACGGGCACCAATCCGGCCTTGCGCTTCAACCTCACCCCGTGGCCGGTCGCGACCGTGTTCGGTTTCGACTTGTCGGCAGCCATCATCGCCGCGCTGCTCGCCAGCAGCGGGCTCGCTCTGGCAGCCTTGCGCTGGCGCGAGCGCGCCCTCTGGATCGCGGCCCTCGGCCTCACGGTGGCCGTCGCCGTTCCGGTCACCTGGACCGTGCTGCGCCTTCCCAGCGGGCTCTGGATGCTGGCCGCCACTCTCACGGTAGCCGCGCTCGCCCTGCGTATCGCGGCGAGCGCCGCGGGCAACCTGACCATGGGGGTGCGCAGCCTGGCCGGGTACGTTGCGCTCGGATCCATCCTCGTGGCCACACCCTTGCTGTTGGGCAGCGCCTGGCGGCGCATGGACTACTCGGCGACCCGTGAAGGCCGAGCCCAGAAGCTCATCGACGCGTTGGCGATCTATTACGAGCACGAGGATTCCTACCCGGACACGCTCGCGGAACTCGTCGAAGCCCGGTACCTCGACCAGGTGCCGAAGCCGCGGGTCGGCATCCCGGCGCTGAACAACGACGGATTCACCTATCAGAATCTGGGCAGCGACTACCTGCTCGAGTTCGCCTCCCCGGGCTGGACCCAGTGCCACTACAGTCCGCCGTGGGACGAGGACCTGGACGAGGACTACGAGGACGGAGAGGATTACGCCGACGATCCGGACACGTTCGGCCCCACGGGCGGCGGCATCGAGCTGCCCGAGCAGGGCGACGAGAGCTACGACGGACCGCTCCCGGGTCAGTGGTCGTGCCCCGCCAAGCCTCCGGAGCTCTGGTAGCTTCGCTACATGACCCCTCGTCGGCTCGGCGCCGCGGAGCGCCTCTACCGCGCACGGCGCATCGGAACCACGTTCGGCCGCGTCTACCTCGGCATCAAGGCGAATCAGTTCGTGGCGCGCCGCCTGCGTCCGCCGGACATGGCCGAACGCTGGTCGCGCCTGCACCACGACAGCGCGAGCTCGATCTACGAAGCGGCGGTGGAGCTGAAGGGGATGATCCTCAAGGGCTGTCAGTTCATGGGAGCCCGCGCGGATATCCTTCCGCCGGAGTACGTGGAGGTGCTCTCGCGTCTCCAGGACCGCGTGCCGGCGCGGCCCTTCCGCGTGGTGCGCCGCTTCGTCGAGAACGAATACAAGGCGGACCTCGACGACATCTTCGCTGAGTTCTCGCGCCGACCTGTGGCATCGGCCTCGCTGGCCCAGGTGCACGAGGCGCGTCTGCACGACGGCCGTCGGGTCGCGGTGAAGGTCCAGTACCCAGAGATCGAGGCTCTGGTTCGCAGCGACCTCTCCAATCTGCGCACCCTCTTCCGTGCAGTGGGACTCCTGGAGCGGGACGTCGACCTGATGCCGCTGGTCGACGAGCTGGCCGAGCACGTTCCGCGCGAGCTCGACTTCGAGAACGAAGCGCGTAATTCCGAGCGTGTAGCGGCCATGCTTTCGCACCGCAGCGACGTGATGGTGCCGTCGGTGGTGTGGGAGCACACCACGAGCCGCGTGCTCTGCATGGAGTTCGCCGACGGCATCAAGGTGACCGAAACGGAGCGCCTGCGGAAGGCCGGAATCGACCCGGACGACGTGGTGCGCCGCCTGATCGAGGTCTGGTGCGAGCAGATCCTCCTCCACGGGTTCTTCCACCCCGATCCCCACCCCGGCAACCTCATGGTGGAGCCCGAGAGTGGGCGGCTGGTGCTGCTGGACTTCGGCCTGGCCAAGGAGCTGCCCGCGCACTTTCGCGAAAGTATCCTGGCCTTTTCGGCAGCACTGATTCGCGGCGACGCCGAAGACATGGTGGACGCGTTCATCGACCTCGGTTTCGAGACCCGCGACGGCACCCACGACGGTCTGCTGGAAGTGGCCCGCTTCGCCCTCGAGTTCGCCCAGCGAGTCAGGGAGCGCGCCTGGGTCGAGGAACGCATGTTCGCGCGCTGGAACGACGAGCTGGCCGGCGAGATCCGACGCAATCCCATCGTGCGCGTGCCCGGCCACGTCGTGCTGTTGGGGCGTGTCCTCGGACTCCTCTCAGGCGTGTCCCGCAGCCTGGGCTCGCGCGTGGACCTGCTGCCGGTGGTCCTGCCGTACGTGTTCCGACCCGCTCCGGAAAGCGCCGCGGCCGGACCTCCTCCGTGAGTGCGCGGCCCCTGCGTGTCGGCCTGACGCTCGGGGGGGCGAACAGCCCGCAGGAGTGGGAGCGCGCGCTGGCGCAGGTGGAGCGGGCGGACGCGCTGGGGCTGCACTCGGTGTGGCTGCCCGAGGGTCACTTCACGCCGGGCTCGATGCCCTCGCCGCTGGTGGTGCTCGCGGCCTTCGCGGCGCGCAGCCGGCGCCTGGTGCTCGGCACCACCTCTCTGCTGCTCCCGGTGCGGCCTCCCGCACAGGTGGCCGACGAGGTGGCGACCCTCGACCGCCTGAGCCGCGGACGTGTCTGGCTCGGCCTGGGCCGCGGCTTCCGCGCACCGCTGTTCGCCGCCTTCGGCGTCTCGGCTGTCGAGAAGCGCGACCGCTTCGACCGCGCACTCGACGCCATCCTGGCGCGCTGGAACGAAGAAGACGCGATGCAACCCGTGCAGCGACCGCACCCGCCCCTGCTCGTGGCGGCGTTCGGGCGCAAAGGTCTCTTGCAGGCGGCGCGCCGCGGCCTTCCCTACCTGGCCTCGCCGCTGGAGACACTCGACACCCTGGAGGCCAACTACGCGTTCCACCGGGAGCATCTGCCGGCAGACGCCGACCCCGACGTCCTTCCCGTCGCGGTGATCCGCACGGTACACGTCGCGCGCGACGATGCGGAGCGCCTGCGCGTACTGGAAGCCCTGCACGCCGAATCCGCGCGGGTGCGCAGCGCTCTTGGGCGCGCTGCGAGTTCCGCGCGGACGGGCGGCGCGCTGGCCCGCGCCGCAGCGGGCGATCCCGAGGACCGCGTCCTCGTGGGCACCGCGGAGCAGGTGCTCGATATACTGGCGACCTACCGCGCGCGCATCGGTGTCGACCTCCTCATCGCCCGCGGCGGCGTTCCCGGAGCGAGCCCCGAGGAGAGCGACGCCGCCCTCGAACGCCTGCAGGGTGACGTGGTGCCGCGCCTGGCGCGGATGGCGGCGTGAAGGCGCCTGTCGCCGCCGGCCTCGCGGTCCTGGCGCTGACTGCACCTCTTCCCGCGCGCGCCGGACTACACCTGGTGACCGTGTACGCCCACGATTCGGGATTCGAGGCCCCGGCGCGCGTGCCGTCCGGACCCACGACACTGCGCTTCGTCAACCGCGGGTGGGAGCCGCATCGCATGCTACTCCTGCGCCTCGCAGACGGCGTGGACGAGACGGCTCTACGCGCCGCGCTGCCGCTCGACGAGCGCCCCGACGCGGGCATCGCAAGCCTCGGCGGGACCGGCGTGCAGCGGGGCGAGGGTTCCGAGGAGCTGTCGGTGGCGCTGCGGCCGGGCCGCTACGCGCTGGTGTGCGACGCGCACGAGGGCGCAGCGGAGGTCCACGAGCTCGTCGTGCTGGACTACGAGGAGGCTGCGCTGCCCGCGGCCGACTGGGGCGTGCAGCTCGACGACGACGGCGTGCACGCCCCCGCGGCGCTCGCGGCGGGCGCTCGTTGGCTGCGCGTCGAGAACCGCGGGACCCGGCTGCACGGCCTCGGGATCGGACGCCTGCGGCCCCACCGCAACGCGATGGAGGCGCGCGCCTGGCTGCGCGCGCCCAGCGGACCGGCACCTTGGGTGCGCGCGGGCGGGACGGCCCCCCTCTCCCCCGGCGAAGCGGTGCTGATCGAGGTTGCACTGTCGCCCGGCGACTACGTGCTCTTCGCACCGTGGCGGGGCGGCGACGCCCAGCCCGACGGCTTCTGGCACAGCCTCGCAGTGCGTCAGGAACGCTAGCTGCGTGCCGAAGCCCCCCTCCCCTGCGGCCGCCGTCCCGCTCTCGCTCTTCTGGCTGTTCTACCTCGGCAGCCTCGGGATGTTCTTCCCATTCTTCAGTCTCTACCTGGCCGAGAACGCCGGGCTCAGCGGAACCCAGGTGGGCGTCGTCCTGGCCACGATGCCGGCGGTGGGGATCGTCGCGCAGCCTTTCTGGGGACAGGTGGCGGACCGCACGGGCTCGCGCGCCGGCGTACTGCTGATGCTCGCCGCCGGCGCCCTGCTGGGCCAGCTCGGCCTGTACTTCGCGCGTGGCTTCGAGGCGATCGTGGCCGCGACCCTGCTGCTCGCGCTCTTCGGTACCGTCGTGATCCCCCAGGCCGTGGCCGTCAGCTTCGCAGCACTGGGCGATCCCAGCGGGCGCTCGTTCGGGCGCGTCCGGGTCTGGGGCACCGTCGGCTTCCTGGTCGCCGTCGTCACCTTCCCGCGCGCCCTCGACCGGCTCCAGGAGGCGTGGGGCACACCGGCGACGGAGTCGATCAGCGAGCCGGGACTGGGCATCCTCTTCCCCCTGACCGCGCTCTTCATGGGCGCGGCGGCGCTTTGCGCCCGCGCCATCCCACGCGGCGGCGCGATATCGCTGCGCGCCGAGCGCGGCGACTGGCGCGCGCTCGTTCGCCACCGTCCCGTCTGGATCCTGCTGCTCCTCTTGATCCTGGCCTACCTCTCACTGCAGGGACCCATGGGACTGTTTCCGCTGTTGATCCGTTCCCAGGGCGGAAGCATGCAGACGGTCGGCGACCTGTGGGTGTTGATGCTCGCGCTCGAGATCCCGCTGGTGCTCTACACCGGCGCAACCGTCGCGCGGGTGGGGCCGCGGGGCCTGCTCTTCATCGGCGTGGCCTCCGGCGGCCTGCGCTGGACCGTCTGCGGCTTCTCGGACAACATCACCGCGATCTACGCCGTGCAGATCCTGCACGGGGTGACCGTCGCAGGGCTCGTGATCGGAGGACCGCTCTACCTGGAAGCCGCGGTACCGGAGCGTCTGCGCTCCACCGCCCAGGCGCTCCTCGCGATGGTGGGCGTCGGCATCGGAGGAATCGCCAGCAATACCGGCGCCGGCTGGCTGCTGGAGCATGTGGGCCCCCGGGCCCCCTACGTGGCGGGCGGTCTTGGGGCGCTGCTCTGCGCGCTGCTCCTGGTGCTCGTGCTGCCGCCGCCGGAACGTCCCGCCGACTAGGACCGGCCGGCACCGACGAGGCGCCTGGCCTCGGCCGCGCTCAGGCCGCGGCGGTCCGACGCAGTCGCCCCAGACCGATCGACTGCCAGATCGCGAAGTCGGCGACCATCAGCGCGACCACCACGACCGCCACCTTGCCCGCCGCGGTCAAGCCGAGCGGGTCGAGCACCAGCACGGCCACGCTGCCGAGCACCCACATCACGTCGCCGGCCACCGCCAGCCGCGCTTCCGCTCTGCTCGGCTCCGGACGCCCGGCGTTGCGATGGAGCAGGAACGCCCACGGCAGGAGCGCCAGGCCGACCCCCACGAGCACGGCAGGCGGGATGCCCAGCCAGGGGCCCAGCACACCGGAGCCGGCGGCCAGGACTGCTCCGGAGAGGGCCGAGAAGACGGCGTTGGCCCACAGGGCCGTTCGCAGGGTCGCGTCCATGAAGATCCTCCGAGGGGGTTCGCAGCGGGCGGCGCCCGTCGCTCTTGTTGACTATATAAAAGTGAAGTGTAAACTACTTGAAAATGAAATCAAGGAGCAGAGCCTGACTCCCCGCCGCTACCGCCAGACCTGCCGCGCCGCCCTGGCCCTCGACCGGGTCGGGGAGCGCTGGACGCTCTTGATCGTGCGCGAGCTGCTGACGGGCCCGCGCCGGTTCGGAGAGCTGCTGGACGCCCTGCCGGGCATCGGCCCCAACCTGCTCTCCCAGCGCCTGCATCGCCTCGAGGCGGACGGCCTCGCGGAGCGCACCCGGCTGGCCGCTTCGGGCGACGTCTCGGGATGGGACCTCACCCCACGCGGCCGCGAGCTCGAGCCCGTCCTGCTGGCGCTCGTGCGCTTCGGCAGCGGATTCAGCGAACGGCGCCGGCGCAGCCATCACAGCCGTGCCGGCTGGGACGTGCTCGCGGCGCGCGCGCTGTTCCGGCCCGAGGCCGCGAGGAACCTCTGCTGCCTCTACGAGCTGCGCGTCGGCGCCGAGGTGTTCTGCTTCGACGTGCGCGACGGCGAGCTCACCACATGGTCGGGTGCCTCGGGTCCGGGGCGTGTGGCGGACGTGGTGATCGAGACGGACCCTGAAACGTGGCAGCGCCTCACCCACGCCGAGATGGGATTCGCCGAGGCCGAAGACGAAGGGCTCGCCCACGTTCAGGGCGACCGCCGGGCCGCTCGCCGCCTGGGCCGGCTCTTCGCGACGTCCTAGCGCTCGAGGTCGAGCTCGAGGATCGCGCGCGCGTCGTAACGTCCGCTCAGCTTCGAGAAGAAGTCGGCCATCCGCATCTGCCAGCCGTACTTGCGGCGGAGCGCCGCGTAGGCGGTCTCCACGTTGGCCGCATCGTCGACGCGCCGCGCCCGACCGTCGATCCAGTCGCCCGTCACGCGGCCCCGCACCGTACAGGGCGCCACCTGAATGCGCGGATCGTTGCGCAGCCGCTTCACCTTGCCCGCGCGCGCTTCGCTGAAGACGTAGAAGTGCTCCCCGCTGCGCGCGAACCACACGGGCGTCTTCACCGCGGCGCCGCTCTTGCGGAAGGTCGCCAGGCTGATGTAGGCCTCGCGGTCGAGCTGTTCGAGATCGCTCACGCTACTCGTGCCGCCCGCTGGGCGGAATGCTCGGTCCCTTCGAGAGCCGCACCGCCATGCACAGCACGCCGATCGGGTCCGTGCTGGTCTCGAAGATGGGCGAACACACGTCGGACACATAGGACTGGGTGCTGTGATCGAAGTGGATCGGGCCGATGTAGAGCTCGCCGCTGCGGAAGGGCTTCTGGAATTTCTCCTCCTCGCCCTGGTAGTAATCCGTGGGAGCCGGATACGCCGACACCAACGCACCCGCGTTGTCCATCAGCAGCGCCTCGGTGTAGGTCTTGTTGCCGCGCTCGACGAAGCCGCGCACGATACGACCCGCCTCGTTGGTCTGGAGCGACACCATGAAGGGCGTCACGCCCGAAGCCGCCTGCCATTCCTTGTCGCGCTTCTGGATCTCGGCGTCCGAGACATCCCAGGTATTCTGGGCGACCACCGCCGCCACGATCTGGGGACGGGCCGCCACGTTCTCGATGCCCGGCGAGCGCAGGCGGATCAGCGCCTGCAGCAGGTCGGTGGCCTCCTGGGCCTCCTGCGCCTGCACCGGGTGGGCAAGGCAGAGCCCCATTGCCAGCGAACTCGCGATTCCCCTCCAACGACCGCTCATTGCGACTCCTCTTCTCGTGTGAACGTCACGAAAGCCATCGACGGGCGCTTCGAAGAATCTCGCATGGCGAACTGGACACCGTCGAGCCTCCAGCCCTCTGCGGTCCACTCGTTGAAGACCTTCTCCAGCTCTTCGTCGGTGACGGTGGTGACCTCCACCACCTTGTACACGCTTGCCACGGCACCCCCTCGCCCGGATGCGCGCCCCCCTCAGAGTGTGGGCGCGATCTCCTTGGCGGCGTAGGTCAGGATCCAGTCCGCGCCGGCGCGCTTGATCGCCACCAGCGCCTCTTCCATGGCGCGCTCCCCATCGAGCCAGCCACGCTCGGCGGCCGCCTTGAGCATCGCGTACTCCCCCGACACCTGGTACGCGGCCAGCGGAATATCGAACTCCCGGCGCGCCGCAGCCAGCACATCCAGGTAGGGCAGCGCCGGCTTCACCATCAAGACGTCGGCTCCCTCCTCCAGATCGAGGCGCATCTCCTGGAGCGCCTCGCGCGCGTTGGGAGGGTCCATCTGGTAGGCGCGCCGGTCCCCGAAGGCGGGCGTGCTCTCGGCCGCGTCCCGAAACGGTCCGTAGTAGGCGCTCGCGAACTTGGCGGCGTAGGAGAGGATGGGAATCGACTCGTACCCTCCCCCGTCCAGGGCCGCGCGGATCGCCGCGACGCGCCCATCCATCATGTCCGACGGCGCCACCACGTCGGCCCCGGCGCGCGCGTGAGAGAGCGCCGTCGCCGCCAGGCGCTCGACGCTCGCGTCGTTGCACACCTGCTCGCCCTCGACCATCCCGCAGTGGCCGTGGTCCGTGTACTCGCACAGGCAGACGTCCGTGATCACGCAGAGCTCCGGCTCTGCGTCCTTTGCCGCCTCCACCGCGCGCTGCACGATGCCGCCGCTCGCATCGGCGCCCGAGCCGCGCGCGTCCTTCTCCTGGGGGATGCCGAAGAGGATCACCGCGGGGATGCCCAGGTCGCGCACCTCCTTCACCTCGTTCACAAGCGTGTCCACCGAGAGGCGGAAGACGCCGGGCATCGAGGCCACCGGCTCGCGCACCCCACTGCCCTCCACCACGAAGAGGGGCAGCACCAGGTCGTCCCGCGAGAGGCGGGTCTCGCGGCGCATGCGCCGCAACGCTTCGGTTCGCCGCAAGCGGCGCATGCGAACGTTGGGGAAGCTCATCGCGTTCCTCCATCCAGCGCGCTGGCCTCGTGGGCCACCAGCGCCTCCACTAGCTCTTCGACCCCGGCCCGCTCCGGCAGCACGTCGGGGGTGAGCCCTTCGTCCTGAAGGGCCTGCGCCGTGGTCGGCCCGATGGCCGCCACCACGCAGCGTCCGAGCGCCTGCCGGGCCTCCGCGTCGAGGAGCCCGAGGCAGTTTCGCACGGCGCTGGGGCTGGTGAAAGTCGCTACGTCGACGCCGCCGCGCACCAGCCGTGCGCACAGCGCCTCGGCAGTGGGCCCACCGGGGACCGGCGGAAGCGTGTGATACGCGATCGGGGTGTCCACCTGCGCGCCCGCGGCCGCCAGTCCCTCCGCAAGGGCTCCGTCCGCGATCTGCGAGCACGGCACACAGAAGCGCTTGCCGGCGGGAGCGATCGTGCGCGTCACCTCCTCGAGCAAGCCCTGCGCGTCGCGGCGTCCCTCAGGCGTGCGGTCCACGCGCAACCCCGCCGCCCGCGCCGCGACCGCGGTGGAGGGCCCCACGCACAGCACCATGCCACGCAGCTCGCCGAGCGAGGTGCCGCGCACGGCGGCGCGATCGCCGAAGAAGCGGGCCGCGTTGGCGCTGGTCAGCAGCAGCGCATCGTAGTCCGGAAGCCGCGCGAGGCAGGCGTCGAGCTCGGCCGGATCGTCGGCGGGCTCGAAGTGCAGCATGGGCACGTGGATCGCCTCTGCACCGGCGCGCTCCAGCGCCGCGACCAGAGGGGCGGCCTGCTCCTCGCCGCGAGTCACCAGCACGCGGCGGCCCGCCAGCGGCAACTCGTCGTGGAAGTGCAGCTCGCGGCGCAGCGAGACCACGTCGCCCACCACTACGGTGGCCGGGTTGCCCAGGCCGGCTTCGCGGACCCGTTCCGCCAGCTCACCCAGCGGCGCCTCCACCACGCGCTGCTTGCGCGTGCCGGCCCACATGATCGCGGCAGCGGGTGTCTCGGGCGGGCGCACACGGACGATCTCCTCGAGGATGGCGTCGAGGTTGCGCATGCCCATGAGCACCACCAGCGTGTCGGCGGCGGCTGCCAGATGATCGAAGCGCAGCTCGCGCGCGGCCTGCGCCGGGTCCTTGTGACCGGTCACCACCGCGAACGACGCCGCGTGCCGACGATCGGTCACCGGAATCCCCGCGAGCGCCGGCGCGGCGAGCGCCGCGGTTACGCCGGGAATCACCTCGCAGCGGATGCCCGCTGCGGCGCAGGCACTCGCTTCCTCGCCGCGGCGTCCGAACACGAACGGATCGCCACCCTTCAGGCGCACGACCGTCTTCCCCTCGCCCGCCAGCTTGACCAGCAGAGCCTGGGTGTCGTCCTGGCTCCGGGTTGGGGCGTCGTGTGCGCGCTTGCCCACGTCGATGCGCAGCGCGCCGGGCGGCGCGAGATCGAGGAGCTCGCGGGCCACCAGCTCGTCGTAGAGAACCGCGTCCGCCGTGCGCAGCGCTTCGGCCCCGCGCAGGGTGATCAGGTCTGCGTCACCGGGCCCTGCGCCCACCAGGATGACCCGCCCGCGGCGTGCGCTCACGGCGCGTCCTCCCGCAGGGCGGCCAGGATGGCGGCGCCCCCGTCGTCGAGCATGGCCCGCGCCGCAAGACGCCCCGCGCGCACGGCGTCCGCGTCGCGCGCGCTCCCGCGCGCGAGCTTCGTTCCGTCGAGCGAGGCGACCAGGCCGCGCACGTGCACCTCGTCTCCCTGGATCTCGGCCAGCGCAGCCACGGGCACCTTGCAGTCGCCCTCCACCGCGGCAAGAAAGGCGCGCTCCGCTTCGGCGGACCGTCGTACGTCGGGCTCATCGAGCGTTGCCAGGTCCCGGGCGAGCGGATCGTCGGCCCGCGCCTCCACCGCCAGGATCCCCTGGGCGGGCGAGGGCAGCATGAGTTCGGGAGCGAGCCGCTCGTCGATGCGATCCGACAGGCCCAGCCGTTCCAATCCCGCGCAAGCGAGCACCACCGCGTCGAGCGCCTCGGCGTCGAGCTTGGCCAGGCGGGTCGGCACGTTGCCGCGCAGCGGCTCCACACGCAGGTCGGGGCGCTGGGCCAGGAGCTGGGCGGTGCGGCGCACGCTGCCGGTACCGATCCGTGCGCCCTCGGGCAGCGCGTCCAAGCGCGTACCCCGTGTGCGGCTCACCAGGGCGTCGCGCGGGTCCGCCCGCTCGGGGAAGGCGGCCAGTACGAGGCCCGGCGCCAGCTCGGCGGGCAGATCCTTCGCGCTGTGCACGGCCACGTCGGCGCGCCGGTCGAGGAGCGCCTGCTCGATCTCCTTGACGAACAGGCCCTTGCCGCCCACCTCGGCCAGGTGAGCGTCCTTCAGCCGGTCGCCGGTGGTCTCGAGCGGCACCAGCTCCGTCTCCACCCCGAGAGCGTCGGAGAGAGCGGCGGCGACGCGACGCGCCTGCACCAGCGCGAGGTCGCTCCTGCGCGTGGCGATGCGGACCTTCATTCGGAGGAGTCGTCCCCGGAGCCGCCGTCGCCGTCGGCCTCGGCGCCGGGCGCTTCCGGATCATCCAGCGCGAAGAGCAGCCGTGCCGCCTCCAGGTAGGCCAGGCCCTGCTCCTCTTCGCCGCCGGCGCGCAACCGCGACACCGGCGCGTGGAGGATCTTGTTCACGATGGCGCGCGTCAGCGCTTCGACACCTTGGCGCTGGGCGTCGTCCAGATCGAGCCGGCGCAGGGCGCGCTCCAACTCTGCGTTGCGCACCGACTCGGCGCGCGCGCGCAGGTGGCGGATGGTGGGCACCGCGCGCAGAGCCGCCATCCAGCCGTCGAAGCGCTGCTGTTCCTCCTGGGCGATGGCCTCCGCGCGTACCAGCTCGCGGCGGCGCTGGTTCGCGTTGGCCGAGGCCACGGCATCCAGGTCGTCGAGGTCGTAGACGTACACGCCCTGGATCTCGTTGACCTCCGCGGCGACGTTGCGCGGAACGCCGATGTCGATCACGAACATCGGTCGGTGTCCGCGACCCTCCATCGCCGCAGCCACGTTCTCGACGCGGAGCAGCATGTCACTCCCGCCCACCGAGACCAGGACCACGTCCGCCTCGGACAGCCGCGCGGGCAGCGCGTCGAAGCCGTCGGCCCGCGCGCCAAAACGCTCGGCCAGCTCGTGCGCGCGCTCGGGAGAGCGGTTGACGAGGGACACGTCGTGAAGGCCCGCCTGGAGAAGGGTCTCGAGCGCGATCTCGCCCATGTCACCCGCGCCGACCAGGAGGCCGCGCTTGCCGTCGAGCGACTCGAAGATCTGGCGTGCCAGGTCCACCGCTACCCGCGCCACACTGACCGGCCGCTCGGCGATGCGCGTTTCGGTTCGCACGCGCTTGGCCGTGGCCAGGGCGCGGTCGAGCAGACGGCCCAGAACCACGCGCGTGGCTCCGCACGACGCGGCCACCCGGTAGGCGTCCTTCACCTGCCCGAGGATCTGGGGCTCCCCCACCACCATCGAGTCCAGGGACGACGCCACCCGGAAGAGGTGCTCGATGGCACCCGAATCCACGTGCTCGTAGAACGCCGCCGAGAGCTCGTCGCGGGACGTGTCCTTCCCCGCCAGCTCGCGTGCGAAGAGCGCGCGGAGCCGATGGCGCGCAGCTTCGAGGGAGCGCGTGGCCACCAGCACCTCGGTGCGGTTGCAGGTCGAGACGAGGAACGCCTCGTCGATCTCGTCGCATGCCACCAGCTTGCCCAGCACGGGCTCGGCGTCCTCCACGACGAAGCGCTCCCGCAGCTCCACGCCGGCGGTGTGGTGCGACAGTCCGACGAGCAGCAGCCTCACGCGAGGATCCCCACGCCCACCACCGCGAAGAGCAGGAAGGCGAACCCGGCCACCGCGCTGGCGGCGGCGTCGCGCGCGCCCTGGCGCGCCGCAAAGCGCGCCGCCACGAGAACGGCGTAGATGAGCCAGGCGATCGCGTTCCAGGCCTCGTGGGCGGTGCCGGACCAGGCCACGCCGTAGGCACCCTGCCCCCACAGCATGCCGGTGAGGACGCCGAGGGTGAGAAGCGGAAAGCCGACCGAGAGCGACAGCGCATTGACGCGATCCAGCGCCTCGAGCGACGGCAGGGTGGCCGGTCCCGGATGCACCTGCTTGCGCTTGAGGCGCCGGTTCTCCAGCAGGTAGAAACCGCCGGCCACCGCGGCCACGGCCAGCATGGCGAGACCCCCGCTCGCCAGCACAACGTGGGCGTGGGGCCAGCGCCCGGACGCCGCCTCGGCCATCGCGGAGCCGGGCGCGCGCAGCGCCGCGAAGAAGGTCCCCAGGAAGGCGAGCGGACCCACCAACACCGTGAGGCTGCCCAGACGGGCGCGCCGCGCGAAGACCAGGAAGGCTAGGACGGCCATCCAAGCCATCAGCGACACCGCCAGCGGCAGCTCCGTCAGCGGCGGCACCGGCTCCACGCCGTGGAGCGCCACGAACGAGGTGCTGTGGGCTGCCAGACCGAGGCCCGCCAGGACGATCGCGGCGCGACCGGCCCGGGCGTGGCCCCCGGCCAGCGCTACCGCGCCGGCGATGCCGGACGCCAGGTACAGAGCGCTCGCGATCTGGAGAAGAACAGTCACGGCCCGGGAGGGTAGCGCCCGCGGGGACGCGCCGCGGTACGTCCAGCCTACCGCTTCTGGAGCCGCTCCATCTGCGCCGCGATCTTGGCCGCGTCGTTCACGCTCTCGAAGACGCGAAAGGCCTGCTCGCCGAACAGCACGAAGCGGATCTCCTGCAGCGACGTCTCTCCGGCCAGGTGGGCGCGCGCCTCCTCCAACAGAATCTCGGCGCTGCGCTGCACCGGGATGCCGGCTACCCCGGCGCCGATGGCCGGCGCCGCGAGCGTCTGGCAGCCGTTCTCCGCGGCCAGCTCGAGGCTGCGGCGCATGGAGGAACGCAACGTCTCCTCCGTGGCCTGACCGCCCGGCGGCATGCTGGCGGCGTGGATCACGAAGCGCGCGGCGAGCTCGCCCGCGCCGGTGACCGCGCCGCTGCCCACCTCCACGGGCCCGTGGGCGTCGCACTCCTCCTGGATCGTCGGCCCGCCGCGCTCTCGGATCGCGCCGGCCACGCCACTGCCCAGCACGAGTGCGCTGTTGGCGGCGTTGACGACGGCGTCCACCGACTCGGCCGTGATGTCGCCTTCTTTCAAGACGATCCGGCCGGCAGCTCCGCTCATTTCTCGAGCGCCTCGATCACCCCGGCAGCCAGGAGCGGTACCAGGATTTCGTGCTGACCCACAATGGTGTACCCCTTGCCGCCCTTGCGTGTGGGCCGCTCCACCACGTTGACGCTGGGGCGGTAGTGGCGCAGGAAGTCGAGGTTCACTGTCGTGAACCTGTCCGCCTTGTGGCCGAGGTTGCGCGCCAGGGCCAAGGCCTTGAGGAAGACCTCGGGGAGGATCACCGCCGAGCCCACGTTGAAGACCACGCCACCCTCCAGCGTGGCAACCAGGCCCGTCAACGTCTCGAAGTCGCGGTAGCTCGTGGCGCCGAGAGCCGCACCGTCGGCTCCCGGGTGCATGTGGTGGATGTCCGTCCCAATCGCCGTGTGCACAGTGACCGGCACGCCCAGGCGCGCCGCGCTCGCCAGCACCGAGCGCCCCTTGTGGGGGTACTTGCCCTCCAGGATCTCGCGGCCCACGGCGGCGCCCATTCCGATGCCGTCTGCGTGGCCGGCGGCGATAGCGCCGTTCAGCGCCTCAGCGGTCTCCTTCGCCATGCCGAAGGTGCCGTCGTCGAGGGCCGGGCCCACATCCTCGCTGGTGCGGCCCATCAGAGCGAGCTCCAGGTCGTGCACGCAGCCCGCGCCGTTCATCATGACGGCGCTCACGATTTCGCGCTCCATCAGGTCCACGACCACCGGTGCGAGTCCGGTCTTGATCAGGTGCGCGCCGAAGCCGAAGAGGACGGTCTTCTTCTTCCCGTGAGCGCGTGCGGTGGCGGCGATCACTTCGCGCAGATCGCGCGCACCCAGGATATCCGGCAGCCCGTCGAGGAACTCCGCGAAGCTGGCGCCCGGCGTGGAGGGCACCGCCTCCTCGGCGCGCTTCACCTTGGAGTGGCGGCGGCGGGCGGGCACCGTGCGCACGCGGCTGCGGTCGATCTTCGGCGGCTTGCGGCTCACGAGGCGCCCGCGCCCCCTTCTCCAAAGAGCGCCTCGTCGACCACCTCGCACAGCGCGTGGAGCGCCGTGATGTGGCACTCCTGGATGCGGTCGGTGCGATCCGAGGGAACCACCAGCGCCACGTCCACACAATCCGCCAGCTTGCCCCCGCCCATCCCCGCCAGGCCCAGGCTGGCGAGCCCCCGCTTCCGAGCGACTTCGACGGCCGCCAGCACGTTGGGCGAGTTGCCCGAGGTGGAGATGGCGATGGCCACGTCGCCCTCACGCCCGTGGGCCTCCACCAGCCGCGCGAAGACGCGCTCGAAGCCGTAGTCGTTGCCGATGGCCGTGAGGTCCGATGTGTTGGCCGTGAGGGCGATGGCCGGGAGGCCCGGCCGCTCGCGGCGGAAACGGCCCGCCCACTCCGCGGCGATGTGCTGAGCGTCTGCAGCGGAGCCCCCATTGCCGAACAGGAGCACCTTGCCGCCGCGCGAGAAGCACTCGATGAGCATGCGGGCCGCGAGCACCAGTGCATCGGCGTGGGCGGCTGCGAACGCGCCCTTCACCTGCCGGCTCTCCTCGAACGCGGCGCGCAGGGCGCCGCGGACGGCGTCGTCGCCCTGCCCGGACATCGCGCAGACCGTAGGCAACACGCGTGCAACGGGAAAGAGGGCCGCAAAGCGGCACGCGAGCCCCTGCTATGCTCGACGCGATGCAGGTGCGAACGCGGGACACGATGCGGAGTCGGGCACGGCGGGCTGCAGCGAGCGCGGGATTTCTGGCGTCGCTGGCCTTCCTGGCCTGCGACGGGGCCATATGGCTGTCCGCCCATCAGGTGGCGCACTTCCGCGAAGTGGAGCTGGAGGAGGCCCGGCGCATCGCGGCACGGCCGGATGCCCGCGTGTTCCAGACGGTGCCCCATGGCGGCGGACGCGCGGTGCCGGGCGCCGAGATCGTGCTGCCGGGCCAAGGCTGGCCCCCCCAGGTGGAGGACGCCGGCCCTGTGATCATCCTGGCGGTAGACGTGGAGGACGGCTACCGACTGGCGGCACGCCTGGCGCGCTCCGGCATCCAAGGCGTCACCGTATACACGGGCGATATCGAGGCGTGGTGGGAACCGCAGCCCGCGGAGTCCGAAGAAATCGCCGCAGCGCGGCCAGAACAGGAGTGATCCCAACGATGTCCGACGTACTCAACGTCACCGACCAGACCTTCGAAGCCGAGGTACTGCAGACCGGCAAGCCCGCGATCGTCGATTTCTGGGCCGAGTGGTGTGCGCCCTGCCGCCAGATCGCTCCCATCATCAAGGAGCTCGCCGCTCAATACGGCGACCAGGTGACCATGGTGAAAGTAGACGTGGACTCCAACCCCGAGATCGCCGGTCGCTACGGCGTGCGCTCGATCCCGACCGTGCTCGCGATCTCCGGCGGCCAGGTAGTGGAGCAACTAGTGGGCGCCCGCCCCAAGGCCGACTTCGAAGCGATGGTCAAGAAGCTGGTCGCTTAGGACCCTCGAGCGTGGGCGCAGCTGGGGCACCGGCCCTCCGCTCCACGGCGCTCAGGCTTCGCCGGGCTCCGGTGGCGTGAAGAAGCGTACCGGCCAGCGGCGGTGCACCGCGGTGCGGTAGAGGAACGGGTCCGGGTTGGTCACCACCGGGTGGCCCACCAGGTTGAGTAGCGGCAGGTCCGTGATCGAGTCGGTGTAGAAGTACGAAAGTGCGAGATCGACGTCGTGCTCGTCGATGAACTGCTGCAGCCAGTAGATCTTGCCTTCCTCGAAGCAGATGGGCTCGATCACCCGGCCGGCGAACTTCCCCTCCTCCACCTCCAGGCGCGTGTACAAGATGTGGCGGATGCCCAGGTGCTCCGCCAGCGGCTTCACTACGAAGCGCGTCGCGCCCGAGACGATCGCCACTACGTGGCCCTTCTCCTGGTGCTCGCGCACGATCTCTGCAGCCTCGGGGTAGATGGTCTGCACGACCGTGTCCTTGAACCAGCGGTTCGCCTCGCGGGTGAGACCGAGCTCACTCTCTCCCTTGAAGTCGGCCATCATCGCCTTGGTCCAGCGGTTGATGTCGAGGATGCCGGCCTTGTAGCGAAGGTAGGCGCCGAGGCCCTTGAGCACCTCCCACGTGTCCATCTCGCCGCGCTCGTAGCGGTACTTCACGTACAAGGTGCCCGAGTTCTCCGCCAGGATGGTCTTGTCCATGTCGAAGAACGCGCCGATGCGAGGCTCTCGCGTCATAGGGAGGTCGAGTCTAGAACATGTACCGGCGCATGGAGACGTTCAGGAGCAAGCCGACGGCGATGAGCGCCGCCAGCAGGGCGGATCCCCCGTACGAGAAGAACGGCAGCGGAATGCCGATCACCGGCGCCAACCCGAGCACCATCGCCACGTTGATCGCGGCTGGCCAGAAGAGCACCCCGACGAGCCCGACGGCCAGCATGGCACCGAAACTCTCGCGGCTGTTCCGCGCGATCCAGAGCCCCCACAGCAACATCGACAGGTAGAGCGCGAGCACCACCGTGCAGCCGAAGAGGCCCCATTCCTCGGCCAGCACCGAGAAGACGAAGTCCGTGTGCTGCGTCGGCAGGAAGTGCAGCTGCGACTGGGTTCCGTCGAGCCAGCCCTTGCCGAAGAGGCCGCCCGAGCCCACCGCGATGCGTGACTGGATCGCCTGATAGCCGGAAGCCAGCGGGTCGCGCGCCGGATCCACGAAGTCGAGGATGCGGCTGCGCTGGTAGCCCTTCAGCGCGAAGAACCAGACTCCGACCAGGCCAGCGGCGCCCGCCAGCACGATACCTGCCCAGGCCCGTACCGGAATGCGGATGAAGGGCACGTAGGTCGCTGCCACGAGCAGAGTCAGCAGCGCGACGCCCATGTCGCGCTGCAGGATGATCAGGCCGACGGGAACGGCCGCCAACAACGCGGGCACGGCCATGTCGCGCAAGCTGCGCAGACCCACCCCCGAGCGGCGGTGGAAGACGCGCGCCAGCGCGATCACCAGCGCGAGCTTGGCGAATTCCGACGGTTGGAGACGGAAGGGTCCGTAGGCGATCCAGGCCTGGGCACCGCGCACCACCGGCGCGATCGCCAGCGTGAGAACCAACAATCCGATGGAGGCGAAATAGATGAGCGGTGCGAGGCGCTCCAGGTGGCGGTAGTCCACGAGCAACACCACCAGCAGGACGCCCATGCCTGCAGCGAGCACCATGAGCTGGCGGCGCATCTCGGGCGCGAGCGCACCGCCCGTGTACGTGGCCGAGTACAGATTGGCCAGTCCCCCGGCCAACAGCAGCGCCGCGAGGCCCGCCAACACCCAGTCGAAGTTCTGCACGCTGCGTCGATCGATGAGCGGCATCAGGGATTGCCCGCGGCAGCCGCCGCCTGCGCGGACGGGCTGCGCCACCTCCACCACTCGGCGAGCACCTTCTGCGCGATGGGCGCCGCATTGGCGCCCCCACCCCCGCCGTGCTCCAGCAGCACTACCACCACGATCTCCGGCTTCGCGCTCGGGGCGTAGGCTGCGAACCAGGCGTGGTCCCGGTAGCGCACGGGGATCTCGTCGCCGAGACCCTCGGTGTGCTTCAGCGACACCACCTGGGCGGTCCCCGTCTTGCCCGAGACCGAGAGTCCCGCAACGCGCGCGCGCCCGCCGGTGCCGCCGGGCTCCATCACCACGGCCTCGAGCCCCTTGCGCACTACCGCGAGGGCCGCGGGTTCCACCGGAACCTCACCACGCCGCGACACCTCCGGCTGCTCCACCAGCGCACCCTGCTGGTCGAAGCGCGAGAGCACCAGGCGCGGCTGGA
>CAXMOD010000102.1:0-7498 GCA_964194905.1 uncultured Desulfobacterales bacterium
CTCCTGGCCGTGGGCCCAGGTCTCCATGAGACGCGCCGTGGTGAACATGCGCACACCCATGTCCGGGCCGAACCACGGCAGGCGGCGCTTGGGCTCGGACTCGCCCAGCTGCTTCGCCATGTCGTGACAGCTGCGGATCCAACGCTCGAGGAGCTCCGCAGGCCCGAAGCTGCCGAACTCCCGCCGGCCCAGCTCGGCGTTGCTCACGCCCTGGATCATGTCCTTCACGAGCGCGTCGCGTCGCGCGGCGAACGCCTCGCGGCCCTCCAGTGCAACCAACGACACGCAGTCGTAGAAGTGCAGGTGCGCAACCACGTCCCAGGGCGTCCAGCTCTGGAAGGCCGTGGGCCGCTCCCAGTCGTCTTCCTTCAGGGTCGAAAGGAAACCGTGGAGTTCGTCGGCCTCCGCAACCAGGTCCACGCTCTCTTGCAGCACGTTCGCCTCCCTCTACGCCGAGCGCAGCTCTTCCAGATACGCGCAGCGCTCTTCGTCCGTCGCGAAGGGGAAGGTGCAGAACGCCCGGTCTATCACGCCCCCGAAGCGCTCCTTCAGAGCGCCGGCCACCCTGGCCGGCTCGGCCACGATCGCGAAGGCCTCGAGCATCTCGTCGCTGATGCGTTCGCCCATGGCCACCCACTCGCCGCGCTTGGACATGGCGTTCAGCTCGGACTGGAGTTCGCCCCAGCCGTGGAGTTCCAGGACACCGCGATACGCGGGCGTGGACCCGTAGAACGCGATCTGGCGCGTAATGGAGGTGCGGGCGTCCTCCCACTCGGTCTCGCTGCGCCCCGTGACGATGAACGCCGGGTAGCAGAGCTGGAAGTCCTTGCGAGAGCGGCCACCCTCGGCGAGACCGCCCTCGATGGCGGGCAGCGTGACTTCGTTGAGATAGCGCGCGGTCGTGAAGGCGTGCACGAGCATCCCGTCGGCTACTTCGCCGGCCACGGCCGTCATCCTGGGGCCCACCGCCGCGAGGATCACAGGCGGCGCACCGTGCGGGTTGTTGGTCGGTGTGAACATCGGCGTCATCAGGGTATGCGTGTAGAACTCGCCCCGGAAATCGAGCTTCTCGCCGGTGTACCAGCAGTCCCAGATGGAGCGCATCGCGAGAATCAGCTCGCGCATGCGCGCGGCCGGTTGCGACCAGGGCATGCTGAAGCGCTTGGTGATGTGGGGCTTGATCTGTGAGCCGATCCCGAGAACGAAGCGGCCCTTCGAGTAGGCCTGTAGATCGTTTGCCAGGTTGGCCAGGGTCATCGGGCTGCGCGAGAAGGCCACCGCGATCGAGGTCATGAGCTCGACGCGCTCGGTATGCTCCGCCGCCAGCAGCAGCGGGAAGAAAGGGTCGGTGCTCATCTCGGCGGTGACGAGGCCGTCGAAGCCCTGGGCTTCGAGTTCCTGTGCCTTCTTGGGGACCTCCTCGAGCGATCCCATCAGACCCGCATCGATCTTCATCGCGCGCTCCTCTTTCGGCTATGCGTCATCGTCGTCCGCCCAGCTCGGTCGGCGCTTGCCCAGGAAGGCCGCCATCCCTTCGGCCGCCTCTTCGCTCTTGAAGAGCTCAGCCGAGAGCCGGGTCGTCCACGGGAAGGCGTCCTTGGGCTCCATGGCCGGCACCTCGCGGACCAGACGCTTGGCGGCACCCAGCGCGTTCGGCCCGCCCTTGCGCAGGTCGCCCAGCACCTCCTCCACCGCGGCGTCGAGCTGGTCTCTGGGCACGGCCCGATTGATCAGCCCCAGCTCGGCGGCCCGCGAGGCGGGGAAGCGGTTTCCGCGCAGGAAGGCCTCCATCGCTTCACCCGGTCGCATCTTGGGCAGGCACACCACGGAGATGATGGCAGGCGCCACGCCCAGGCGAACCTCGGTGAAGCCGAACTTCACGTCGTCGGCCGCGATGGAGATGTCGAGCGCGGCCGCCAGCCCGTTGCCGCCCCCCACTACGTGGCCCGCGATGCGTCCGATCACCGGTGTGGGCGAACTCTGGATGGCCCCGAGCAGCTCCTCGAATCCAACGCTGGCGGCCGTGCCGCGCGCGGCGCCGGAGCGTTCCTTCAGGTTGGCGCCGGCGCAGAAGGTGTTGCCTTCGTTGGTGACCACCACGGCGCGCACGGCCGGGTCCGCGTTGGCGGCGGCGATGGCGTCGTAGACGCCCTGGACCAGTGCGCCACCCAGCGCGTTGCGGTTCTCCACGTCGGCCAGGGTCACGGTCATCACCCCAGCCGCGGTCTCTACCTGGACTTCGCTCATGCCACCTTCTCGTCCCAGAAGCGTCCCAAAGAGGCCGAAGGTAATATCGCTTAGCTTTCGTTACCTCACGTGCCGCCCACCTGTCAACCCGGCCCCGGTATCCTCACGCCCCATGAGCCCCCCCGGCGCAGCCGCGCTTCCGGCCCCGCTGCTCGCCCGCGCCCGCGACCACTTCGACCTGACCGAACCCGCGGACCAGGACCGGCTCTACGAGCTGGCCGAGGCGCTGCTGGGGATGCAGGACGTGTCCCGCGAGACGCTGCGCGCCTGCGCCGGTGACGCCGGCGTACCCTTGGAGCTCAAACTCGCCGCCAAGCTGGTGGAGTCGCGGCGCATCCTCGTCGGCCTCGACGTGCCGCTGGAGCTCGGCGTGGTGTTCGCCATGTGGGGAGAGCAGCTGCGCCTTCGGCCTCGGACGGCCGAGAACCCCCACGGCGAGGATCTGTTGCGGGTCAAGCTGCGCCAGCTGGAGTGGGCCACCTGCGACACGCCGATCCGCTGGCAACTCTACGCCGTGGACGACGGTTGTCCCCACGGAAGCGGCCGGATCGCTCGCGAGATCGCCGACGAACATCCGCTGGGCGAACGGGTGCGCGTCTCCTTCCTGGCCGACGCACTGCCCGCTGCGGGCGGCCCGTTGTCGGGGCTGACCTCGGCCGACGACTCGGGCAAGGGCGGCGCGGTCATCCATGGCTGCGGTCAGGCCCTGGCCGACGGCGCCGAGGCGGTGATCTACACCGACGCCGACAACTCCGTACACCTGGGGCAGATCGGCTTGCTGCTCGAGCCCCACGTCCGACGCGGCGTACACGTCGTCCTCGGCAGCCGCAAACACCCGGAGGCCGTGCTCGTGAAGCAGGAAGCGCGTTGGGGTGTGGGCATCAAGCTGCTGCGGCACATGCAGAGGCGCATCGGCGAGGCGATCTTCGCGCGCGGGATCCAGGACACCCAGGCCGCCTTCAAGCTCTACGGGCGCGGCATCCTGGGGCAGATCCTGGAGTGCCCGACGGTCTACGACTTCTCTTTCGACACGGACTGGATCGCGGCGGTCCTCGCGAAAGACGAAGCCTTCGAGACGGTCCCCTTCGCGTTCATCGACTCCTTCGAGCAGTCGGCTTCGATCACCCAGGGTCCCATGACTACCTGGTTCGCGTTGCTGACGGGCCTGGCGCGGGCGGTGCGCGCCCGCGGCCTGCCCCACGACGAGGCCATGGCCGCGGTACTGGACGAGGAGATCCATGGCGCAGAGGACCTGGAGAGGTTGATCCACCACCTGCCCCCCGAGCTGGAGAGCGCCTCCGATGCGGACCTGGGCGCAGCCGGTTGCATGTCCGCCAAGGCGGTGCAGGCCTGGATCCGACGCTGCAAGGCCGGCTGAGCGTTCGGGCATTGGTCGATCGGCGATACCTGGGAGGCCATCGAACGGGGAGGTAATATCGATTGACGAATGTTACCTCCTGGGTTACCTGTCTGCCGATCCGGGCTTCTGGAAGGAACGGACCATGCAGCCTCTTCTCGCCCCTCCCGTGCGCTCGAGTCTCGACACCCGCTCGCCGGAGTTCGGCGAGAACCGGGCTGCCATGCTCGAGAAGCTGGAGGAGATCGACCGGCTCCTCGACGAGGCCGAGGCGGGCGGCGGCCCCGCCCACCACGAGCGCCTTGCCAAGCGCGGGAAGCTCCCGGTGCGCGAGCGCATCCACCTCGCGCTCGATCCCGACAGCCCCTTCCTCGAGATCAGCCCGCTCGCCGGATACGGCTCCGACTACGCGATGGGCGGCGGTGCGGTGCTGGGGATCGGGGTCATCGCCGGGGTCGAGTGCGTGATCTTCGCGAACGACCCTACGGTGCTCGGCGGCGCCCTCACACCCTACGTCGCCAAGAAGTGGATGCGAGCACTCGAGATCGCCCGCGACAACCACATCCCGTACGTGAGCTTCGTCGAGTCGGCGGGCGCCGACCTGCGCATGGAACCGCGAGACGACGACGGCAAGAAGCGCCGACGCCCCGCCAAGACCAACCACTTCGCCGAGACCGGGCGCTTCTTCTACGAGATGATCGAGCTCTCCAAGCTCGAGATTCCCTCGGTGTGCGTGGTGTTCGGATCCTCGACCGCCGGCGGGGCCTACCAACCGGGCATGTCGGACTACAACATCGTCATCAAGCACCAGTCCAAGATCTTTCTCGCCGGCCCGCCGCTGGTGAAGATGGCAACCGGCGAGGAGTCCGACGACGAGACCCTGGGTGGAGCCGAGATGCACGCCGAGATCTCCGGCCTGGGCGAGTACCTGGCCGAGGACGAGCGCGATGCGCTGCGCCTGTGTCGCGAGGTGATGGCACACCTCAACTGGCGCAAGCCCGGACCTCCGCCGGCGCCGGTCTTCGAAGAGCCGACCCTCGATCCCGAGGATCTCCTCGGAATCATGGACCCCGACCTGCGCCGGCCCGTGGACGTACGAGAGGTGATCGGGAGGGTCGTTGACGGCTCGCGCTTCGAGGAGTTCAAGCCCCGTTACGGAAATACGCTGGTGTGCGGGTGGGCGAGCGTGCAGGGCTACCCGATCGGGATTCTGGGGAACAACGGGGTGCTCAACCCCGAATCTGCCGAGAAGGCGGCGCACTTCGTGCAGCTGTGCAACCAGATCGATGTGCCCCTTCTCTTCCTGCAGAACCTGACCGGGTTCGTCGTTGGAAAAGACGCGGAGCAGGCGGGCATCATCAAGAAGGGATCGCAGATGATCAATGCGGTCACCAACTCGACGGTGCCCCATCTGACCGTGATCATCGGCGCGTCCTATGGAGCCGGCACGTACGCCATGAGCGGCCGCGCCTTCAACAATCGCTTCACCTTCATCTGGCCGAGCGCCAAGATCGCGGTGATGGGCGGGAAGCAGATCGCCGGCGTGATGTCGATCGTCCGCCGCGGCCAGGCCACCCGAAAGGGCCTGCCCTTCGACGAGGAAGCCGACGCGCAACTCCGCGCCGCCGTCGAGGCGATCCAGGAAAAGGGCTCGGTCGCGCTGGAGGCCTCGGGCGCCATCAGCGACGACGCGATCCTCGATCCGCGCGATACGCGCACGGTTCTCGGCATCTGCCTCTCGGTGGTCGCCGTATCATTAAAAAAAGGAGCTCGCGGCTACGGAGTGTTCCGGCTGTGAGCTTCGCGACCCTGCTCGTCGCAAACCGGGGCGAGATCGCCCAGCGCATCTTCCGCAGCGCCCACGCCATGGGCATCCGTTGTGTCGCCGTCTACGTCGATGCCGATGCGGGCGCGCCCCACGTGTCCGGGGCGGACGAAGCGGTACGGCTCCCCGGGTCCTACCTGGACGCCAAGGGCATCCTGGAGCTGGCCCGCACCACCGGCGCAGGAGCGATCCATCCGGGCTACGGCTTCCTCTCGGAGAACGCCGGGTTCGCAGCGGACGTCACCGCCGCTGGTCTCGTCTGGGTGGGGCCCTCGCCCGAGGCCATCGAGCGCATGGGCGACAAGCTCGCGGCCAAGGCGCTGGCCGAGGAGGTGGGCGTCCCCACGTTGCAGGGTTCGGAAGATCCCGCCGCCGCCCACGACGTGGGATACCCGCTGCTCGTGAAGGCGGCGGCCGGCGGCGGCGGCAAGGGCATGCGCATCGTCGAGTCGACCGATGCCCTCGAAGAAGCCGTGGCCGCAGCGAAGCGCGAGGCGCTCTCGGGCTTCGGCGACGAGCGCGTCTTTCTCGAGCGCTACGTCGCCCGCGCACGTCACATCGAGATCCAGATCCTCGGCGACGCCCACGGCAACATCGTGCATCTGGGCGAGCGCGAGTGTTCGATCCAACGGCGCCACCAGAAGATCCTGGAGGAGTCGCCCTCGCCCCGGGTCGATCCCGCCCTGCGCGCCAGGATGGGCGACGCCGCGTTGCGCCTGGCGCGCGCACTCGGCTACCGGTCGGCCGGCACCGTCGAGTTCCTGCTCGACGACGAGAGCGGCGAGTTCTTCTTTCTCGAGGTCAACACGCGCCTCCAGGTGGAACACCCGGTCACCGAGGCGGTCACGGGCATCGACCTGGTGCGCGAGCAGCTTCGCATCGCTCAGGGCGAAGCCCTCGGCTACACCCAGGACGACATCCGCTTCCAGGGTGCGGCGATCGAAGCCCGTCTCTACGCGGAAGACCCCGCCGGCGACTTCCTTCCGGCAACGGGCACGCTCGTCGCGTTCGAGCCGGCCGAGTCACCCGAAGTGCGCTGGGACTCCGGCGTGGTCGCAGGGTCGGTCGTCGGCACGGACTTCGACCCGATGCTCGCCAAGGTGATCGCCCACGGACCGACCCGCGGCGAGGCAGCGGGGCGGCTGGCCCTGGCCCTCGAGAGACTGCACCTCGGAGGCGTCACCACGAACCGTGACTTCCTGGCCGCGACTCTGCGGACGCCGGAGTTCGCGGCGGGCGACACGACGACGGACTTCATCGAGCGCGTGGCTCCTGCGCGCCGCCTGGAGCCGAGCCAAGAAGAGCTGGAGCGAACCGCGCAGCTGGCCGCACTCTGGGTCCAGGGCGCCAATCGCATGGCCGCCGGCGTCCTGGCCGCGTCCCCGAGCGGCTGGCGCAACGCCCGCCTGCCCGATCAAGAGCTGCTGCTGACCCATCGTGAGGATGAAGTCACGGTCCGCTATCGCCGGCTCCGCGACGGGCGCTTCCGCTTCCCGGACGGAACACACGCGCGCGTTCACGCCTGGAGCGAAGGCGGGATCGACGCCGAGATCGCCGGCCACCGCAGACGTGTGCGGATCACTCGGGCCGGCGAGCGGCTCGTGGTCCAGGGCCCTCGGGGCGATCTCGAGCTGGTCGAGAGGCCGCGCTTCGAACTCCCGGGCGCCGCCGGCACCCCGGGCGGCTTCGTCGCCGCCATGCCGGGCAAGGTGCTCGAGCTGCGCGTCCAGGTGGGCGACCGCGTGCAAGCCGGAGAGACGCTGGTGGTCCTGGAAGCGATGAAGATGGAGCACCCGATGCGCGCCACCGAAGACGGCGTGGTCAGCGAGGTGCGCGTGACCCAGGGCGAGCAGGTGGAGGCCGGCACGGTCCTGCTGGTCGTCGAGCCGGACTCCGACGAAGGGGAATCGTGATGGCCGACCCGATCAGGATTGCCAATTGCTCCGGCTTCTTCGGCGACCGCCTCTCGGCGGCGAAGGAGATGGTCGAGGGCGGAGCCATTCACGCGCTGACGGGCGACTGGCTCGCCGAGCTCACCATGCTGATCCTCGCGCGCACGCGCATGAAGC
>CAXMOD010000103.1:0-5670 GCA_964194905.1 uncultured Desulfobacterales bacterium
CTGGAGAAGCTCCAGGCGGAGCCCCACGGCATCGACCTCGGAGCGTTGAAGGGAGGGCGCCTGCCCCAGATCCTCGCCACCGAGGGACAGCAACTCGACCTGGCGCCCGCGCTGCTGACCGGCGACGTGCCGCGCCTGCGCGCGGCGCTGGCGGAGACGTCGAACGGCGAGCTGCTGCTGATCGGCCGGCGCAACGTGCGCAGCAACAACTCCTGGATGCACAACGTGCACGCGCTCGCCAAGGGCAAGGACCGCTGCAGCCTTCTGGTGCACCCCGACGACGCGGCGCGCCTGGGTCTGGCGGACGGTGCACCCGCCGTGGTGCGCTCGCGCGTGGGCGAGGTGACTGCGCCGGTTTCGGTGAGCGACGAGATGATGCCCGGGGTGGTGAGCCTCCCCCACGGACACGGCCAGGGCGGTGACGGTACCCGCCAGCCGATCGCCGCGCGGCAGCCCGGCGTGAACTCCAACCTGCTCACCGACGAGACGGGTATCGACGCCCTCTCGGGCAACGCCATCCTCAACGGCATCCCCGTCGAGGTGGCCCGTTCCGCCGTCGACGCGGGCTAGAAAGCCCCGCCTTCCTTCGCGAAGACGTGGCCCAGCGTGCGGCTGAGCGAGTGCTGCTCTTCGCCGCCCCAGTAGAGCGTGGCGTGGAGTTCGAGCTCGTCGCCCGCTTCGACCCTGAACCGATCGTGGGACCGGAGCGGGAACTTCACGCGGATCGCGGTCTCGAGCGGCGGGTTCGATTCGGCCGAGGTGTCGGCGTTGGCCTTGTAGCCCCTCCAGTCGCCCTTGCGAATCAGGTCGTGCTCGGAGATGAAGGCCCAGTCGAATTTCTGGGGTCCGGGCATCGCGATCGAGCTGAAGATCACCTCCACGTCGCGCGGGTCGCCCGGGGGCTCGCCGCTGAACGTGATCTCCATCCAACACTCGAGGTGGGCCGTGTGCAGGTTGCCGCCGGGCGCCATGTAGGAGATTTCGGCGTCCCGGAAGAAGCCGCAGCCCGCTGCGCTGAGGACGAAGGCCGCTATTCCAGCGGCCGCGACGTTGCGAATGCCCATGGTTCCCCCTGACACAGAATTATGAGAGGGGGATCGGCAGGCCGTGCGCCGGGCTGTAGACCCCTAGTCCAGCAGCGCCATGAGGCTGGAGGTGTCCCAGCGGCCGTGGCCCTCCTGCTGGAGGCGGGCGTAGAGCTGGTCCACCAGGGCGGCCACCGGCAGCTTGGCGCCGTTTCGGCGCGCCTCGGCCAGCGCGGTGCGCAGATCCTTGCGCATCCAGTCCACCGCGAAGCCGAAGTCGAACTCGCCCCGGAGCATGCTGCGGGCGCGGTTGTCCATCTGCCAGGACTGGGCCGCCCCCTTGGAGATGACCTCCACCACCTGCTCCGCGTCGAGCCCTGCGCGCTGGGCGAAGCGCAGCCCTTCGGCCAGTCCCTGCACGAGGCCCGCGATGCAGATCTGGTTCACCATCTTGGTCCGCTGTCCCGAGCCGCTCGGCCCCATGTGGGTGACGGCACGGCCGTAGGTCTCCATGAGCGGGCGCGCGCGCTCGAACGCCGCGGCCTCTCCTCCCACCATCACCGTGAGGCGACCCTCTTCGGCACCGGCCTGGCCGCCGGAGACGGGCGCATCCAGCCAGGTCACGCCTCGCTTCGCCGCGGCCGCCTCCAGCTCCCCCGTCACCTCCGCCGACACCGTGGTGTGGTCGACGAGCACGCTGCCCTCGGCCATGGCCGGAAGAACAGCCTCCGCCACGGCACGCAGGTCCGGATCGTCGCCCGTGCAGACGAACACGAACGAGGCGCCGCGCACTGCCTCCGCCGCGTCCGACGCCGCAGCGCCACCGTACTGCTGGCCCCAGCGCCAGGTCTTCTCGGGGCTGCGGTTCCAGACGGTGAGCGTGTGGCCCGCGCGCGCCAGGTGCCCCGCCATCGGGTAGCCCATCACGCCGAGGCAGAGCCAAGCGAGCTTCTCGCCCACTAGGCCGCGGCCTCGTCGACGGGAGCGCCGTCGCGAAACACGACGGTCTGGGTGCGCACGGCGGGAATGCGCGAGCCGGGCATCACGATGCCCACCAGATTGAGCGGATCCACGCCCGACAGACGCACGGTCTCGCCCGTGCGCTCGCGCTTGCGGGTGCGACGCAGCGCGTCCACCGCGTCGGGCAGCGCGTACTGCTCGCCGGTGAAGCCGGTCACGAAGCGGCCGCCGCGCGCGGTCCCGCGCGCCTCCATGCGGCGCAGCGCCCAGAGCACATCTCGCCAGGGAAGCGTCAGGTTCTCGCGCGCCAGCAAATCGCGGAACACCACGCCCCAGCGCGCCAGCAGCTGCTCGGCCGCCACCTCGGCCAGCTCTTCGCGGTCGGCTTGCTCGTCCGGGGGCGGAAGCAACGCCCAGCGCCCCTCGGCTCCCACCACCCCGGGGCCGCGCTTCGTGCGGCGGCGGCCGCGGCGCGCACCGTGGGAGCGACTGCGCGCCCAGCGCTCGCGCGCACCGAGAAGCCCGCGCACCGACTGGAAGCCGTCTGCGGTGACGATGCCCCGCGACACCAGCTCCCAGAGCCCCTCCTCGACTTCCACCGGGAGCCGCCCGGTGGCGGAGACCAGCTCGCGGTAGAAGAGCGCGCCGCGGGAGCGCAGGCAGCCGAGCACGTCGGCGGCCGGGCCGCTCGCGGGCAAGGCCGGCTCGACGCCGGCCCGGGAGAGCACCAGCAGCAGGTCCAGGTCGTCGCGGTGCACCAGCGCCAACGGAGTGGCGCGCGACGGGCTTCCGCCTCGGCTCGGACGCTCCTCGTCGCTCGAGGCACGCGGCGAGAGGCGCGCCCAGGCGACCTCGCCCGAGAGGCACAGGCCGTCCAGCCACGTCGGGCGATAGCCGGCCACCCGCGCAGGCAACACCGACTCCTCCCAGCTCCCGGCCGCCACCTCGAAGCCCTGGAGCTGCTCCACCACCGCCAGCACGCCGCGCTTGCCTTCGCGCAACGTACCGGGCGCCACGTGCTGCCAGCGCAGCAGGAAGCGCATCAGGTCCTGGGCGGTGACCGGCTCGATCTCGCGGCGTAGGCGCTCCTGGGTGTAGGCGTGGATGCGCGTCAGCAGACGCCGCGCGCACCATTCCTCGTCGTCGTCCGCCGACCGGCCGGGATCGAAGCGGCCGCGTAGAGCGAAGCCCGCTCCCTCGAGCGCCGCCAGCGCGATCTCCACCATCGCCGGGCGCAGGGCGGTGCGCTCCGCCAACTCGCGCACCGTGACGGGACCGCTCGCGTCGAGGTGACCGGCCACCGCATCGCGCGCGGCTTCCTCCTCGCTCGGGGCGGGTCGCTCGCGCAGCGCCGGCGGCAGCGGTGCATCGGGCACGAAGCGCGCCTGCGGGAATAGCACCTCGGCAGCGCCGCGCTTCTCGACGGCGGTCCACAGGCGCGCGCTGCCCACTTCTACGACGCAGACCCGCCCCGCGTCGGCGAGCTCGGCGAAGAAGTCGGCCCACCCGGGCTCGGGGCGCACGACACCGAGCGCCAGCAGCGCGTCGTGTAGTTCGTCGGCGTCGCGCGGCGTGGGACGCGCCTCGTCGCGCACGCGGTTCACCGCGTCGGGATCGAGGCGCGCCAGCTCGCGGGCGTCGACGGGCAGGCCGCGACGCATGGCCACTGCGCGGGTACGGCGCTCCTCCAGAGGCGCATCGTCCAGGAACGTGTACGGACGCCCGTTGAGGATTTCGTGGCCCAGGGGCGAAGGCTCCGTCGTGTCGCGCAGGTGCACGCGCACGCCCCCACTCTCGATGCGGCCGAGCAGCGCCTCGAGCCCCTCTACGTCGGTGGCGTCGTGCAGGCAGTCGTGGAGCGTCTGGCGCACGAGCGGGTGGTCGGGAATTTCGATGGGACCGGTGGCATTCTCCTGGCACTGGGCGAAGGCCGGGAAGACGGCCGCCATCAGGTCGTCCGCCTCCATGCGTTGGATGGGCGGCGGGTTCTTCTTGCCGCCGCGTCGGCGCAGGACCGCGAGTGCAAAGCCCAGCGTCCAGCGCCAGCGCACCTGGAACATGGGCGAGTAGAGGACCGCCTGGGTCAGCGTCGGGCGAACCGTCCGCGAGTGCAGGAAGCGCGGCACATCCTCCAGAGGGAAGCTGTGCTGGGGGCCCAACGAGAGCACCACGGCGTCGTCGTTGGCCGCAGCCTGGAGCTCGAAGTCGAAGGTCTTGCAGAAGCGCTTGCGCAACGCGAGGCCGAGGCCGCGGTTGATGCGTCCCCCGAAGGGCGCGTGCACCACGAGCTGCATGCCGCCGGTCTCGTCGAAGAAGCGCTCGAAGACGATGTCTTCCTGGGTCGGGACCACTCCCAGCGACTGACGACACGCCTCGATGTAGCGAGCCACCTGCTGCGCCGCTCCCTCGGGCAGGCCGACCTCTTCGCACAACCACTTCTCGGCGGCGGCGAGCCCGTCGCGCTCCAGACGCAGGGCCAGATCGGCGCGCAGCTTCGAGACCTCGTGGGACAGCTCTTCGGTACGCGCCGGCGCCTCGCCCAGCCAGAAGGGAACCGTAGGCGGCAGGCCCTTCGCGTCGGTCACGCGCACGATGCCGGACTCGACCCGGCGGATCTGCCACGAGGTGCTGCCGAGCAGGAAGATGTCGCCGGCCATGCTCTCGATGGCCCAGTCTTCGTTCACGGTGCCGACGAAGGTGTCGTCGGGGTCGGCCACCACGCGGTAATCCGCCGTCTCCGGAATGGCACCGCCCGAAGTGAGCGCCGCGAGACGCGCACCGCGCCGCGCTCGCAGCATGCCGTTCACCCGGTCGCGATGCAGCCACGCCGCGCGCCGCCCGCGCCCGGTGGTGATGCCTTCCGAGAGCAGCTCCACGATGTCGTCGAAGTCCTCGCGCGCCAGGTCGTGATAGGGCATGGCGCGGCGCACCAGCGCGAAGAGCTCGTCTTCCTTCCACGGCTCTCCGGCGCAAGCCGCCACGATCTGCTGGGCCAGGATGTCGAGAGGCGCCACCGGCGGGCGCAGACGGTCGAGCCGGCCGGCGCGCACGCCGTGCAGCACCGCGCTGCACTCCACCAGCTCGTCGCGGGTCATCGGGTAGAGGCGGCCCTTGGGCGTGGCACCGCGCGCGTGGCCGGAGCGCCCCACGCGCTGCAGGAGGGTGGCGAGACTGCGCGGGGAGCCCATCTGGCATACGAGGTCCACGGGGCCGATGTCGATCCCCAGCTCGAGCGAAGCGGTCGCCACCAGGGCGCGCAGCTCGCCCGCGCGCAGCTTGGCTTCCACCGCGAGACGCCGCTCCTTGGAGAGGCTGCCGTGGTGGGCGGCCACCTCCTCTTCGCCCAGCCTTTCTTCGAGAGCGTGCGCCAGGCGTTCCGCCAGGCGACGCGTGTTCACGAAGACGAGGGTGGTGCGGTGCTCGCGCACGAGCTGGGTGATGCGGTCCATCACCTCGCCCCACTGCTCCAGCGAGGCCACGGCTTCGAGCTCGCTGTCGGGCACCTCCAGCGCCAGGTCGAGCTCGCGGCGGTGGCCGAGGTCGACGATCGAGCAACCCTCGGCGTAGCGCGCGCCGCACAACAGGCGCGCCATCGTGTCGATGGGCTTCTGGGTGGCGGAGAGGCCCACGCGCTGCGGCGGCTTCTCGCAGAGCGCATCGAGGCGCTCCAGGCTGAGGGCCAGGT
>CAXMOD010000104.1:0-7330 GCA_964194905.1 uncultured Desulfobacterales bacterium
ACGTGGATGGCGATGGGCGAGTCCGGCCAGCGGAAGCAGATCTCGCCGTCCTCCTCGGTCTCGCTTCCGCCCAGAAGCTCGCCCCACTGGCGCCGGGCGGCGGCCTCGTCCGTGGCGGAGAGGTGCAGCGCGACGATCTGCGCGCTGTCGGCGGGCGACTCCGGAAGCGGCTTCGCCTCGCTCTGGGCCATCTGCACCACGATGCCCTGGGCCTGCTTCGGATGGAGGAATGCTTCCTTCCATTGCGGGTGCGAGTCGTTGTAGCCCACCACCTCGTAACCCAGACGGCGGGCGAGTGAGGTCGAGTCCACGAGGCTCCGCACCTTGAACGTGATGTGGTGGAAGCCGGGGCCGCGGGCGTCGAGGAAGCGATGCAGGAAGCCGCCCGGGGGGCCGTCGGGCTCCAGCAGCTCGAGCACCCCGCCCCCGGCGAAGTGCCACTGGGACCAGAGGTAGGGGCCGTCCGACATCCCAGCAAGCTCGGCGCCCTTGAGGACGTCGCGCACCAACGGCAGCCCGTCGGCGATGCGGTGCAGCCCGATGGCCACGTGGTCGAGCAGGACGGCGTTCGGCATGGCCCGAGACGGTTACCAGAGAAGCGCAGCCGCGGCTATGCTTCGCGCCACCCCCCGCGATCGCGAGGGGATTCCATGTCCGATTCCAGCTCTGGTTCCGACCCCGGCTCCGGGAGTGACGCACCCCGGGAGCAGTGGGCCAGCCGCGCGGGCTTCCTGCTCGCAGCCGTCGGCTCGGCCGTCGGCCTGGGCAACATGTGGCGCTTCTCGTACCTCACCGCGGAGAACGGCGGGGCCGCGTTCGTGGTTCTCTACCTGGGGTTCACGCTCCTCATCGGGCTGCCGGTGTTGCTCGCGGAGTTCGCTCTGGGTCGCGGATCGCGGCGCAGCCCCATCGGTGCGCTCGCCCACTACGGCGGCGCCGGCTGGCAGCCGCTCGGCTGGCTCTTCGTGGCGGCCGGCTTCCTGATCCTGTCCTACTACAGCGTCATCTCCGGCTGGACGCTGCGCTACGCGCTGAGCGCACTGGTGGCCGGCTTTCCCGCCGACGCGGGCGCGCACTTCGAGGCCGTTGCGACCGGCCCGGCAGCCATCGCCTGGCACCTGGGATTCATGGCGCTCACCATCGCCATCGTCGGTGGCGGCGTGAAGGCCGGCATCGAGCGCAGCGCGCTGGTGCTGATGCCGCTCCTCTTCATTCTGGTCGTGGGTCTGGTCCTGTACGCGGCCACCCTCGACGGCGCGACCGCCGGCTACCGCTTCTACCTCGAGCTCGACCTGTCCGAACTCGACTGGAACGTGATCCAGGCCGCCGCGGGCCAGGCTTTCTTCAGTCTCTCCCTCGGCATGGGCGCGATGATGACGTACGCCAGCTATCTGGGGCGCGACGAGAACCTGCCCGACGAGTCACTGGTCGTGGCCGTGGCGGACTTCGGAGTGGCCTTCATCGCCGGGCTCGCGGTCTTCCCCCTCATCTTCGCGCTGGGCCTCTCGGCGGATGTCGGCGAGAGCACCGTGGGCGCGCTCTTCATCACGCTGCCCAAGGCCTTCGCGTCGATGGGCGGTGCCGGGCGCGTGGTGGGCATCCTCTTCTTCGTCGCGCTCGTCGTGGGCGCGCTGACCTCGGCCATCTCGCTCCTCGAGGTGGTGGTGGCCTCGACCGTAGAGGGGCTCGGCTGGCCGCGGCGCCGGGCTGCTCTCGTGCTCGGTGCGGTGATCGCGGTGCTCGGCATTCCCGCAGCGCTGTCGCTGGCAGTGCTCGGGTTCATGGACCAGCTGGCCGGAAACGTGCTGCTCGTGTTCGGCGGCTTGATGCTGGCGATCTTCGTGGGCTGGGTGATGCGCGATCCCATGGCGGAGGTGCGCCGGGGCGCCGACGGGGTGACCTGGTTCGGCCTGTGGCGCTGGTTGCTGCGCTTCCCCGTGCCGCTGGTGCTCGCCTTCGTGCTGGTGCAGTCGTTGCGCGTATTGTTCGGCTAGCGCGAGCGACAGCAGGCTACCCGCGGGCTTCGGGCTTGATGAGCGCTGCCAGCACCGCGCCGCCGACGAGCCACACCGAGAAAGCAGACTCCAGACGATGAAGCCGCCGGCCTCGCGCGGGTTCCTCCCGAGCGCCTTACAGGCCCACGTGGCCCAGTGCGGTTGCGGCGCGGCGTCGGGCGTCGGGCCGCATCATGAGGTTGAGCAGGATTGCCAGCGCGGCGAACGGGACGACCTCGTCCGGGCCACCGGCCAGGAACGCGAGCACGAGGCCGAGCAGGGCGATGGTCTCGTTCAATACGAGGCAGACGAGCCAGGTGGGGAAGCTGCGGGCCATCTCGGCGAGCGCGTGCCGTTCTGCGGGCGGAAGCTTCTCCGTGCGCGCGCGCAGCAGCGCGTTCGGCTGAGCGCCGGCTTCCGGACTCAGCGTCGAGCCGGGAATGCGCTGCGCCTTGCGGCGTCTGAAGACCACCAACGATGCGGCGGCCAGGCCCGCCGCCACCACGAACAGGATCAGGCGCAGGGTGTCGGCCAGGGCGGGATCGGGAGCTTTGGGAACCGCCACGTAGGCCACTACGCCGTAGAGCACGATGGCGAGCGTGAGCACCGCCCACAGCATCTTCTGGGTTCGATCGGCCGAAGCGAGCAGGGCCTCGAACTCGGGCGAAGCCATCCGCGTCCTTCCTGGTTCGAGCGCCTAGATCGAGCGGCCGGATCCTTCCCAGTAGCGGGCCCGCACCTCCTTCTTGAGGAGCTTGCCCGAAGGGTTGTACGGAAGCTCACCGACGAAGTCCACGCTGCGCGGCAGTTTGTAGTCGGCGAGCTTGTCCGCGAGGAAGGTGTGGATGTCCTCCTCGCTGGCGCTGTGGCCGTCCTTGAGGTGGACCACCGCCTTCACCTCTTCGCCCCAGTCGTCGTTCGGGACGCCGACCACGGTGCAGTCGTACACGGCCGGGTGCTTGCGCAGCTCGGACTCGATCTCGGCCGGGTAGATGTTCACGCCTCCGGAAATGATCATGTCCTTCTGGCGGTCCACGATGTAGAGGAAGCCTTCTTCATCGACCTTGGCCATGTCGCCGACGCTGAAGAAGCCGTCCACGATGCACTCGTCCGTGGCCTCCTTGTTCTTGTAGTAGCCGCTGATGAGGATCGGATTCTTGACGTAGAAGACCCCGATCTCGCCGGTGGCCACCTCGCGCCCTTCGTCGTCGACGATGCGCATCTCATTTCCCGGCAGCAGCTTTCCGCAGGAGCCCGGCTTGCGCAGGATGTCGTCGGGGCCGATCACGGTATTGAAGCCTGTCTCCGTGGCCCCGTAGAACTCGTAGACGCACGGGTTGGGGAAGAGCTCCACCGTCTTGCGCTTGAGCGGGTAGGGGAACGGCGCCGCGCCGACCAGGAGGCGCTTCATCGACGACAGGTCGTAGCGGGCCTTCACCTCTTCCGGCAGCGAGGTGATGCGGTTGAGCATCGTCGGGACCACGAAGGCCGAGGTGATCCCTTCGTCCTGGATCATGCGCAGCGTGCCTTCCGGGTCGAAGCGACGCTGGATCACGACGGTTCCGCCCAGAAGGTGGGTGATCAGCGCGATGGCCGGCGGCGCCGAATGGTAGAGCGGACAGGTCAGCAGGTGCGTGTCCGGCGGCGAGTAGTCGAAGGTCTGGACGATGCCGATCATCAGCTTGGTGATCTCGGCGCGCATGTTCGGGTCACCGGGATCGCGGAAGGCGCCCTTGGGCCGGCCCGTGGTTCCGGAGGTGTAGATGATGGAGCCACCCGTAGACGTGCCCTGGGCGCGGAAGCGCTCCGGGGAGCCGGCCTCGAGCGCCTCTTGCAGCGAAGTTGCCTTGGGCAGGTGCTTGCGCCATTCCACCGCGTCGCCGACCACGATGAAGCGGTCCTCGGAGATGCGTGGCATCTCCGCGAATGCGCCTGCGATCTCCTCGGCGAAGACGTCCTGGCAGACGAAGGCCTTGGAGTCCGAGTTGTCGGCGATGTAGGCTGCCTCGCTGCCCGTGAGTCGGTACCCGACGGGTACGCCGATGCAGCCGATCTTGGTGAGGGCGTAGGAGATCACGTAGAACTCGGCCCGGTTGTAGAGCATCCAGGCCACCCGGTCCCCGGGCTCGAGGGTGAAGCGGTCGCGCAGGAAGCTGCCGAGGCGGCAGGCCTGCTCCTCCCAGGCATCCCAGGTGAGCCGGTGTTCGTCGTCGATCAACGCGAGCCCGCCCGGGTTGGACTGGACGTGGGCGTCGTAGCTTCCGGGGGCGGGCGCGTCTTCACTCATGCGTGGGGCTCCTTAGGTGACCCGGCAGCATATCACCGGGAGCTGTGAGGCCGACTCACCCAAGGGAGCCGAGCACGGCCGGAGGCCGCGAGCCCGCCTTGGCGAGCACGACCTGGGCCGCTTGGATGGCGCGCTCGGTGAAGCCGCCGGCGCAGTAGCAGAAGTAGTACTCCCACATGCGCAGAAAGCTGTCGTCGAGACCCAGGCCGCGCATGGCGTCCAGGTTCTCGCGCATGGAATCGCGCCAGCGCACCAGCGTCTGGACGTAGTGGGGGGTGATGTCTTCGAGGTGGTGGAAGCGCAGGTCGGTCTGGCTCGCCAGGCAGCGGGTGATGGCGCCGAGCGACACGAGCTGACCGCCTGGGAAGATGTAGCGCTTGATGAAGTCCACATTGCGAATCGAATTCTTCCAGTCCTGGTCGCGAACCAGGATCGCCTGGAGGCCCATCATCCCGTCCGGGCGCAGGCGCTCGCTGCACACGCGGAAGAAGGAATCCAGATGCTTGGCGCCGACGGCCTCGATCATCTCGATGGAGACGAGCTTGTCGAAGGTGCCCTCGAGGTCGCGGTAGTCGCTGAAGAGGATCTCCACGCGGTCTTCCAGGCCGGCCTCAGCCACGCGCTTGCGGGCCAGCTCGTACTGCTCACGCGAGATGGTCGTGCTCGTGACGTGGCAGCCATGATGGCGCGCGGCGTGGATGGCAAAGCCGCCCCAGCCGCCGCCGATCTCGAGCACCTCGTCCCCCGGGCGCAGCTGGAGCTTGCGGCAGAGGCGCTCGTACTTGGCGCGCTGCGCTTCTTCCAGCGTCATGTCGTCGTGTTCGAAGACGGCGCAGGAGTAGGTGAGGCTGGGGTCGAGGAAGAGCGCGAAGAAGTCGTTGCCGAGGTCGTAGTGGGCGGCGATGTTGCGCCGGGCTCCCCGGCGGTGATTGCGGCGCAGGGTGTGCAGCAGCTTCAGGCCCGGCCGCACCAGCCGGGCTGTGCCGCGATCCAACTTGTTCATGCCCGCGTTGCGTGCCAGCACCCGGATCACCGCGGTGAGGTCGTCGCTGGTCCAGAAGCCGTCCATCCAGGCCTCGGCCGCGCCGACCCCGCCCCGCCGCGCCACCGCAGTGTAGAAGCGCGGGTCGAGCACGTTCAGGGTTGCGCGCAACTCGGCGTCGGGGGGGCCGAAGACGCGGCGCTCGCCGGCCTCCTCCACCACGAGGCACGCGCCTTCGAGCGACGAGAGCCGGTGCTCCAAGGCCCGTCGCGTCAGTCGCGCGAGGGGCGCGCCGGGGCGGGCGCCCGACGTGCGAGGCAGGGACTCGGCTGAACCCGGGGGAAGGCTCACGCTCTCTAGCGTAACAGCAATCACAGCCTGGGCGAATCCCGGAGCTAGACTCCCTGGGGTGGCCGGGAACCCGCGACTGCTCGACCCCTCCGAGGCCGATTCCCGGGTGCAGGCCGAGCGGCGCCTGCGGGTAGGCGTCTCCTCCTGCCTTCTGGGGAGCGAGGTGCGCTGGGATGGCGGCCACAAGCACGACCGCTTCCTCACCGAAGTGCTGGAACCGCTCGTCGAATGGGTTCCCGTGTGTCCCGAGGTGGAAGTCGGGATGGGAGTCCCCCGCGAGCCGGTTCACCTGACGAGCGATGGCACGGGAGTGCGCATGGTCGCCGATCCGAGCGGGCGCGATCACACCTCTGCAATGAACGCGTTCTGCGCCCGGCGCCTCGCGGAGCTGTGTGGCCTCGATCTGCGCGGCTACGTTCTCAAGGCGCACTCGCCGAGCTGCGGGCTCGGAGCCGTGCGCATCGTTGGCGCGCAGGGCGAGTCCTTCCACGGGCGGGGGCTCTTCGCGGCCGCGCTGCTCGAGGCCTTGCCCGAGCTGCCTGTGGTCGACGAGGAGGCGCTACGAGACGCCGAGCAGCGCGACGCATGGATCCAGCGCGTACGCGCCTACCGGCCCTAGCGACCGCAGCGCCGGCGCATGGCGACGTCCTGGAGCGCGTCCACGTGCTCCGGAAGCGCAGGTTCGATGCGATAGCGCGGGTCCATGGTCCTGCCCGTTGCAGCGGCGACGACGGTAGCAGGGACTAGCGCAGCGCGGCCCGGCGCAGCTTGCCCGAAGCCGTGCGAGGGAGCGCGTCGAGCACGCGCAGCGCGCGTGGAATCTTGTAGCCGGCGAGCCGCGCGCGGCACCAGGCCTGGAGCTCCGCGACGCTGGGCGGATATTTGCGGTCCGCGGGCACGATGCAGGCGGTGACGCAGTGGCCGAGGTCCGGATCCGGAACACCGATCACCGCGGCCTCGCGGACCTGCGGGTGGCTCTGCAGCACGCGTTCCACCTCGACGGGTCGCACGTTCTCGCCCCCGCTCACGATCAGATCGCTGCGGCGGTCGAGGACGCGCAGCAGGCCGGCATCGTCGAGGGTGCCCACGTCGCCGGTGTGGAGCCAGCCGTTGCGCAACACGCGGCGCGTCTCTTCGGGACTGCGCATGTAGCCGCGCATCACGGTGGCGCCGCGAACGCAGATCTCGCCGGCTTCGCCCGGCCCGAGGTCACGTTGGCCCTCGTCGCGGATCGCCACGTCGATCGCGGGGAGCGGGCGTCCGGCGGCGTCTGCCACACGTCCTACCTCGGTGGGCGGCAGCGTCGCGACCTGGGAGCACGCCTCCGTCAGCCCGTAGGTTGGGAGTGCCGGAAGTCCGCGCTTCCACGCGGACTCGAGAAGCTCCGGTGTGGCGGCGGATCCACCCACCAGGATCGCGCGCAGCGCGGTAGGGGGTGCGCAGTCTCCACGTACCTCGAGTACGCGGCGCAGCATGGTCGGGACGACGGACGCCAGTCCGATTGCGTCGCGATCGAGCGCCGCGGAAACGCGCTCGGGATCGAAGCGCGCATGCAGGAGCACCGGGGCGCCCGAGAGGACCGAGCGTACCAGGATCGCGAGGCCGCCGACGTGGAAGAGCGGCATGCACGCGAGCCAGCGCAGGTCCGGGGCCACGCCCAGGTGCGCGGCCGACGCCGCGGCGCCCGCGGCGAAGTTGGCGTGATCGAGCACGACC
>CAXMOD010000105.1:0-8038 GCA_964194905.1 uncultured Desulfobacterales bacterium
GGGTAGCGGACCTCGTAGTTGTCGAGGAGCGCTACGTCGCGAGCGAAGCCGTAGTAGGCGTGGACGTGGCGGAAGGGCTTCACCTTGCGGGGGCGGGCGCCGAACGCGCGCTGCGTGTCCCCGAGGTAGTGGACGGACACCGTCGAATGCGCGGGTATCAGCGCCGCGGCTGCCGTAGCTGCACGCAGCTCCGGCTGCAGCTGTGCGTACTCCCAGGTCACCCGTCCCACCTGGGCGACGGCACACCCGAGCAGCACGATTGCCAGTGGGATGCGCAGCCATGCGGGGGGGCGGGCCAGGCCGGCCCACAGGAAGAGAACGCAGAACAGGTAGACGCGCTGGTTGAGCCAGCCGCCGGATCCGATCCATGCCGGGAGCAGGAAGTAGGCGGGGATCAACAACAGGCCGACGAGGAGCAGGGCGTCGGCTGGGGCGAGCCGCGGGCGACGGATCCGGTCTGCGACCGTCCACACGAGGCCCGCGCCCAGCGCTCCCACCAGGAACGGTGCGAGGTGCCGGTGCCAGGTCGTGTAGAAGACCAGCACCAGGTCCGTGTACGACTCGCGCAGAAGCTTCCCGTCGGCGCGGTGGATGACGCGGCCTTCGCCGCCGCGCAGGTAGTAGTCGAGCGCCAGCAGCGCGAACGGGAGCAACAGCGCGACGCCCGTCAGCAGCGCGCGCAGGCGTACCTGCGGCGCGACGTCCCTCCGGATCAGCAAGTCCCAGGCGAGGCTGATCCCCAGCCCCGCCACCGCCATGCCGAAGGCGACGAAGTGCGCGAGGTAGGTGAGCAGCAGCAGCGCGGAGAGGCCGGCCGCCGCGCCGGCCGTGAACTCGCTGCGTCGGCGCCACCAGAAGGCGAGGGTGAAGAAGCAGAGCGGCAAGCCGAGCGAGAAGGAGTAGAAGCCCAGGTGAAGCAGCGTGTGGTACGCGAAGGGCAGCCCGGCCAGCGCGTAGACGCCGCGGTCCGGCTCCACCGCCTCGATCAGGCGCCACAGCGAGAGGGGGAGCAGCAGGACGATGGCGCTGAGCAGCAGCTTCTCGGCCGCCACCGGCGGTACGATGGTCTGCAACGCGGCGAGGACCCCGTGTGCCAGCAAGTTGGGGGGAATGGCCCGGTTCAGCGCGTAGTGGAGGCGCACCTCGTAGTTCGCCGGGTCGCCCAGCTCGCTCAGGACCTGGGCGTTGTAGACGTGAGACGGCCCGTCCTGGCTGGGAAAGAAGGGGAAGTACCAGATGGGAACGACGAGTGCGCCCAGAAGCAGGGCGAAGGCGACCCCTCGGCGCGGCATGCGCGTTTGGTACCCCTGGTGACCGGCTCCCGCAAGCCGACGCACGACGCTCGTGTGTGGAGGCCGAAAGCGGTCTTCGCGCGTTGGTCAGGGAGCCGCCCCCCGGTATGCTGTGCGCGCGTCCGGGAGGCGCTGCCATGCTTCGGTTCCTGCAATGGCTGACACGCCAGGATCGCCTGCTGCGCGTGCTGGGTCCGGCCTTCGGCCGCTTCAACCCCTTCCTGCCCGAGCACCGACGCGATCCGCAGACCACCTGGCGTGCCCTCCGCCAGAGCGGACCCATCTACCGCAGCCGGATGTTCGGGACCTTCCTGTGCACGGGCTACGACGACGCGCTCCACGTGCTGCGCGATCCGAAATTTTCGACCGATCGCAGCGAGATTCCCGCCATGCGCCTCGTGGCGCGGCTGGCGCGCCGGGAGCCGGACTTCGCGGGCCTCGTGGAGCGGAACCTCCTCACCATGGACGGCGAGGATCACAAGAAGCTACGCGGTCTGGTGAGCAAGGCCTTCACACCGCGGCGGGTGGAGCAGCTTCGCTCCCGGCTCGAGGACACGATGGAGGACCTGCTGGAGCAGGTCGCGGAGAAGGGCGAGATGGAGGTGGTGAGAGATCTCGCCCACCCGCTGCCGGTGATCGCCATCGCGGAGCTGCTCGGCGTGCCGGCGGCGGACCGCTCGCGCTTCCGCGCCTGGTCGGCGGAGCTCGTGCAGCTGCTCGATCCCTTCCAGGGCCGCGGCGGCGCCCGGCCCATGATCCAGGCGACCCACGAGCTCTTCGACTACTTCCGCCCCTTGCTGGCGCAGCGGCGCGCGGAGCCCGGCGACGACCTGCTCTCCGCCATGATCTCCGCAGAGCAGGACGGCCAGACCCTCGACGAGGTGGACCTGCTGGCGCTCTCGTCGCTTCTGCTCGTGGCGGGTCACGAGACTACGTCCAACCTGATCGCCAACGCGGTGCTGCTGCTGCTCCGGTTTCCCGATGAGCGCAAGCGACTTCAGGACGATCCCTCGCTGCTTCCTTCGGCCGTGGACGAGTGCCTGCGCTACGAGTCGCCGATCCAACTCACCGACCGCGCAGTCAAGGCCGACTGCGAGCTGGCCGGGCAGCCCCTGCGCCGCAACCAGATGGTTGCGGTCGTCCTGGCCGCGGCCAATCGCGACCCGGCGCACTTCCCGGATCCCGAGCGTTTCGACGTGGGACGGGCCGACAACCACCACCTGGCCTTCGGCCAGGGGCACCACTTCTGTCTCGGCTCCCAGCTCGCCAAGCTCGAGGCGGAGGTGGCGCTGGGCGCACTCCTGCGGCGCTTCCCGGATTTCTCGGGCGATTCGGAGCCGCCGGCCTGGCGGCGCTCCATGATCGTTCGCGGTCCCGAGGCCGTTCCGGTCAAGCTGGTCTGACCCGAGATGGCGCGATGACGGCGAGACCCGCTCGACCCGAGTGCACCCGGCAGGACCGAAACGACCTGCCGGGGCGGGTGATCCGCGTACTGCGCGAGAGCCAAAGCCTTCCCGAAGCTCAGCCGATCGACTCCACCACCCGGCTCTTGAAGGCGGGGCTCGGGCTCGATTCGGTGGCCGTGCTGGAGTTCGTGATGGCCCTGGAGGCGGACTTCGACTGTCGGATCGAGGACGAGGAGATAGCCCCTCGGTGCTTCGCCACTGTCGGCGCCGTGGTCGAGTTCATCGGCAGCAAGCTGCCGGAGCGAGGAGCGTAGGATCCTGCTGGATATCGACGCACTCGGCGATCGCTTCGCCGACAACGCGGCCGCGATCTTCCCGTCGGGCACACTCCTGTTCGGGGATCTGGCCGAGCGGGTGCGCGCTCGTGTGCAGGAGCTGGTCGCGCAGGGAGTGACGAGGGGTGACCGGCTCGGGGTCGTCTGTGGCCGGGGGGCGGACACGATCGTCTCGATCCTGGCCGTCTACGAGCTGGGTTGCGCGCTGCTCCCGCTGGCTGAGGACGCACCGGCAGGCGCCCGTGAGCGCCTGGTGGCGACCTTTCGCGCGGCGTGGGTCGTGGAAGCAGGGAAGGTCGTACGGGTGGTCTCCGGCGACAGTCCGGTCGCTGCCGGACCGGTGGCGCTCGCGCTGGCGTCGAGCGGGTCGACCGGCTCCCCGAAGCTGGCGCTGGTCTCCAGGGAGCAGCTGCGCGCGCGCCGGGACATGTACGTAAGCCGTCACGAGTCTTCCAGCGCCGACCGGACGCTGGTGAACTTCCCCTTGCACCACGCGGGTGGCATGCATCTGCTCCTGGCGAGCGTGAGCGAAGGAGCGGGCCTCGTCTTCGCGCCGAACTCCCATCCACGCACGGTGGTTCGGACGTGCGCGGATCAGGGGGTGACCCTGCTGCCGGGGCCGGTGACGCTCTTCGAGCTGCTGGTCCGGCACCACAGCGATGACGCGACCTCTCTCGAGGGTCTGCGCTTCGCGCGCTCGACGGCCGCCAATCTGCCGCTCGAGACCCACCGCGCGTTCACGGAGGCCTTCCGCATCCCGCTCTGGCAGAGCTACGGCGCCAGCGAGACGGGCGGCATCTGCAACAATCGGTCGGGTGCGGCCCATGGCGGCCGGCTGGCGTTGGGAGAGCCGCTGGAGGGAGTCGAGGTCCGGGTCTGCGACGAGAGGGGGGCGGAGCTGCCGGAGGGCGGAGTGGGTGAGATGGTGGTCCGATCGCCGGGGGTCGCGCTCGGCTACGCCGGGAGTTCCGACGGAGGGAGCCGGATCCAGGACGGTTGCTTCTTCACGGGCGACCTCGGCGCAAGGATCGACGGCCTCTTCTATTTCCACGGCCGCAGCAAGCTGATGATCAACGTCGGAGGACTCAAGGTCGATCCCATCGAGGTTGAAGAGGTCCTGCGGCGTCACCCGCTGGTGGAGGATGCAGCGGTCGTTTCCCACGCGAGCGCGATCCGCGAGGTCGTGAAGGCCATCGTCGTGACGCGGGAACCGGTGGCGCCGGAGGTGCTGATGGACTTCTGCAGCCGCGAGCTCGCTCCGCATCAGGTTCCCCGTCTGGTGGAGTTCCGCGCGGCGCTCCCTCGCAACGCGATCGGCAAGCTCGAGCGCGCGCGGCTCTAGTGGACCTTCTCGGGGACAGGGTGGTGAAGCGGCTGAAGCGCGCCGCGTTGCGGCATCCCGACGCGGCGCTGCGCGCGGCCGCCGTCCTCGGCACGCTGCTGGGCCCCGGGTCGCGCTGGGCTCCGACGCCCGCGGAAATCGCCGCCGTCCTCGGCGAGTCGGAGCCGCGCGCAGTTCGCGCGATCCAAGGTCGCATGGCGGCCAACGTGCTGCGTAGTCTGGCACTCGGCGCCGTGCTCAATCGCCGCGGGGTCGCGGCCGCCTCCGACCGGGTGCACGTGGTGCACTCGGAACGGCTGCTCTCGCCCCGGGCGGAGGGTCGGCCCGTCGTCGCCGTGGTTGCGCACGTAGGTGCTGGCCGCGGCGGTTCCGCGATGTTCGAGAAGCTCGGTGTGCCGGCGCGGGTGGCGACGCTGCGCGGGACGCCTGCCGTCACCGGATACGTCCAGTTCGAAACGGTCGGCGATGGGTTGCGAGCCGCGGGCTTCCTGCGTCGCGCTGCGGCGGATCTCGCTGAAGGGATCGTTCCCATCGTGCCCTTCGACGGCGCCCTCGACGGGGCGATCCCAGTCTCCTTCCTGGGCCGGCAGCTCGACGTGGGGCGGGGACTTCCCTTCCTGGCAGCGCGCGGGGCCCGGCTGCTGCCGGTGACGAGTCGCTGGATCGGGAACACAGGGCGCATCGAGACCACGATCCACCCGCCGTTTCCGGACTTCGCGGACCCGGCGACGGAGCAAAGTGGGCACGCTCTGGCCCAGACCATCGCGCGATGGTTCGAAGACTACGTGCTTCGCAATCCCGGCGAGCTGCGTCTGTGGAAGTTCCAGGATCTCCATGAGGCCAAGCGCGTGGTTGAAAGTCCCGCGCTCGTGCAGACGGGCTAGCCCTTCAAGGGGCGCGTCCGACCGTCCGATCAGAGGGGCTTGGACAGCCCACCTGGAGGACGACATGCCCATCCTGAAGACGACCGGACTGCTGCTCCTGGCCTGCGCGTTCGCAGTACCTGCGGCGCACGCGGAATCGCCCCTCACCGAAGCCCGGGTGATGGCGACCTTCGGTCAGATCGAGACGGCCGTGCGCGCAAAGGACGTGTCGGGTGTCGTTCGGCACTTCGCTCCCGATGCGATCATCCGCCTGGTGATGCCGCCCGCCGCCGGCGGCCAGACCCTGGAGCTGAGCGTCGCGGACTACGCCAGGATGCTGCAGGACGGCTGGGCGATGGCCGCCGACTCCACGTACGCCGTCGAAAACATCGTGATCGAGATCAGCGCGGACGGTCGATCGGCCGAGGTCAGCGACACCACGGTCGAGAGCATGAAGGTTCAGGGGCGCACGATCTCGTCCCGGACCCAGGAGCGCTTCTCGGTCGAGTCGCGCAGCGGTAGCCCCGTGATCACCCGCCTGACCGGCGAGGTCCAGATGTAGCCGAAGCGGTGGGCGCCCGGCCGCGATAGCCTTCGCCGCAATGCGCGTCGCCCTGGTCGGAGCCTTGCTGGTGTTGCTTCCCGTTGCGACGGCGATCCCGTGCGACGCCCCGCTCCAGCTACGCACCTCCGACCCGCTGCTCGAGAGTGGTCTGGAGCGCAGCTTGCGCGACGCCGGGCTCGGCACGGCGCTCGATGCCAAGCGGCTGGCCGTTTCGCTGGTCGATCTCACCCGGCCGGGTGAACCCGTCTACGCGGGACTCCACGACGACCGCATGATGTATGCGGCGAGTCTCCCCAAGATTGCGATCCTGCTGGCGCTGTTCGAGGCGATCGATCGCGGCGACGTGGTCTGGGAGGACTCCTTCCGCTGGAAGATCCAGCAGATGATCAACATCTCGAACAACGCGGAGGCGACTTGGGCGGGAGAGCAGGTCGGTCTCCCGGCCATCGGTCGCGTGATGAAGGACCCGCGCTACTGCCTGTACGAGCCCGGCGTCGGGGGACTGTGGGCGGGGCGCTTCTTCCAGAAGGGTGGACCGAGCCACCGCGAGCCCTTGAAGCAGCTGTCGCACGCGGCCACCTCCCGCCAGGCCGCGCGCTTCTACGTCCTGCTCGACCGCGGCGGCCTGGTGTCGCCGTACTGGAGCCACGCCATGCGGCGCCTGATGGCGCCGCCGCTCTACCATCACAAGTTCGTCGGCGCTCTGGAAGGCCGGTCGGGACTGCGTTTCGTGGCGCGCAAGAGTGGAACCTGGCAGACCTTTCACTCCGACAGCGCGTTGATCCAGCACGGCCACGCGCGCTACGTGCTGACGGCCCTGGCCAACGATCCGGGCGGGGAGGCGATGATGCGTCGCGTGGCTCGCGCGGCGGACGATCTGATCGTGGCCGGCGCCCATCGGCGCTGGCCCGTGCGAGGAGGGAGCCGATGAGGGCCAGGCTTGCGTTCGGTTGCATGGCGGTGTGTGGAGGGTTGTGGCTCGCGCCGGGCAGCGCGCTGGCGGCCGATCCCGGCACTCTGGAGGAGTGCTACCTGCGGGTCGCCATGCAGAAGTCCACCGCGGACCTCGCCTACGTGGCGCGCGAGATCTGCGATGCGGTCTTTCGCCGCTTCCCGCGGCCGGTCACCGTGCGCGACCCGCGCACCCGCAAGTGCGTCGAGTGGTGGTTCGACGAGCGCGGACGCTACGAATCCGCCCAGCGCGTTTGTGCCCTGGCCTGGACCCCGGGCGGCACCTGGAAATTCGCCTGCCAGGCGAAGAGTGGGCAGGGCTTCACCTTCGCCGAGCTGCGCGAGGTGGGCGGTCGCTACGAACCTGTCGGCCCCGTGCACGGCACGGCGGTGGGCGACTTCTTCACCGGGCTTCCCGCCTGCATCGAGTCCCGGCTCGACAAGAAGCCCTGATCCGGCGCGCCCGCCGTTCAGCGCCGCGCCTCGCGCCGGAAGGGCAACGCGAGCAGCTCCGGCAGCCCGCGCGCGGCGGCGGAGAGCCCCGGCGCGCCGATGGTCATTGCGCCGTGACCGGCTTCGGGCTGTGCGCGATAGGTGCCGAAGAGGCGGTCCCACCAGGGCAGGTTGAAGCCGAAGTTGCTGTCGGCCTCCTGTCGCAGCACCGAATGGTGCACGCGGTGCATGTCGGGGGTGACGACCGCCCAGCGCAGCACGCGATCGAGGGCCGGCGGAACGCGGACGTTTCCGTGGTTGAACAGCGAGGTGGCGCTGAGCAGGATCTCGAAGAGGAGCACGGCCTCCGCCGGAGCGCCGAGCGCGACGACCACGCTCAGCTTCCAGAGCATGGACAGCGCGATCTCGACGGGGTGGAAGCGCACACCGGTCGTGACGTCGAAGGCCGGATCGGCGTGGTGCACGATGTGGAGGCGCCAGAGGGGTGGGAACGCATGGAGGGCGACGTGCTGGATGTAGACGGCGAGGTCCAGCAGGGCGATCGACAGCGGCAGGGCCAGCGCGAGCGGAACGTCGAGCTGTTGGATGAGACCCCAGCCGCGGTACTCCGCGAAGAGCGCACCGCCGACCGCTGCGGCCGGGAACAGTACGCGGACCAGCGCGGTGGCCAGCGCCGCAAGGCCCAGGTTCGCGACCCAGCGCCCGCCGCGGGGGCCACCCGGGAGCCGTCGCGGCGCGAGGCGCTCCCAGAGCGCCATGCATACGAGAATGGTGAGGAAGCTCGCGAGGCGCAGCGCAGGCTCGTGCAGGAGCAGTCCGTCGGGCATGCCC
>CAXMOD010000106.1:0-17933 GCA_964194905.1 uncultured Desulfobacterales bacterium
CGGCCACGCCTTCCTGAACGATGAAGCGCTTGGCGGCGATGCAGCTCTGGCCCGAGTTGATGGTGCGGGCGGTCGCCGCCTGCTTTGCCACCGCGTCCACGTCCACGTCGTCCAGCACGATGAAGGGGTCGCTCCCGCCCAGCTCGAGCACCGTCTTCTTGAGGTTGCGGCCTGCCACCTCAGCCAGCGCGCGACCGGCCGGGTCGCTGCCGGTCAGCGTCGCGGCGCGCACCGCCGGGTGCTCGACGATCGCAGCCACCCGGCTCGCGCCCACCAGCAAGGTCTGGAAGACGCCCTCGGGAAAGCCCGCGCGCACGAAGAGGCTCTCCATCTCCAACGCGCAGCGAGGCACGTTGGAGGCGTGCTTCAAGAGCAGCACGTTGCCGGCCGTGACGCACGGGGCCGCCGCGCGGAAGACCTGCCAGTACGGGAAGTTCCACGGCATCACGGCAAGCAGCGGTCCGTTCGGGTCGTAGCGGACGTAGCTGCGGACGGCGTCGGTCGCGATCGGTTCGGGAGCCAGCAGCCGCTCGGCATGTTCGGCATACCACTCGCACGCCCAGGCGCACTTCTCGACCTCGGCCTCGGCCTGAACGATCGGCTTGCCCATCTCCAGCACCATGTGCCGGGCGTGGGTCGCGAGCTCTTCGCGCAGGAGCTCCGCCACTCGGCCCAGGGGCCCGGCGCGTTCGGCGACGGAGGTCCCGCGCCAGGCCCGGAAGGTGTCGTCGGCGCGTTCGAGGGCCGCCCGTACCTGCGCGGGAGTGTGCTCGTCGAAGGTTTCGAGGATCTCGTTGGTTGCGGGATTCAGGGATTGGATGGGCATCGCAGTGCGAGTCTAGAGGAGGTCTACGCCACCGCGAGGTCGCCGCACCAGCCAGCGGAATCAAGGGGCAACGTACAGCGGAATCGGGATCGCCCGGCGAAGGTGCTCAGGGGTGCCGCGTCAGCGGGGTGGTTCGGTAGACTGCCGGCCCGATGGCCGACCCCGCCCCTCCGCGCAGCCGCAACTCGCCTCCTTGGTGGGAACGGCTCCCCCTCGAGGAGCTCCTCGACGTGCGCCTGTGCGACCTGGGGCTGCGCATCGAGGGGAGTCCGCTCGAGCCGCGTGTGCAGCGTCTCTACGACGAGCTGGCCGCTGCCGGGCTGCGCTTCCGGCCGAGCGTGTGGCTCTCCACCGACTGGTTCTCGCCGGTCGGCGTGCCCGGCTTCGCGATCCCCTTCTATCTGGCGCACCCGCGGCTGGCGCGTCTGGAGCGGCGGCGGATGCTCCAGGCCGAGGGCAGCAATCAGGGCTGGTGCATGAAGCTGCTGCGCCACGAGACCGGCCACGCGATCGATACGGCCTACCGCCTGCACTGGACGCGGCGCTGGCGTCAGCACTTCGGGCGCGTGAGTACGCGCTACACGAGCACCTACATTCCCGACCCGGCCAGCCACGAGTTCGTGCACCACCTCTACAACTACTACGCCCAGAGCCACCCCGTGGAGGACTTCGCCGAGACCTTTGCGGTGTGGCTGCGGCCGGGCGGGCAGTGGCGCCGACGCTACGCCGACGCACCCGCGCTGAAGAAGCTCCTCTACGTGGACGAGATCATGCGCGAGCTCGGTGACCGCCCGCCCAAGGCGCGCTCCCGGGAGCGCACCGACTCCCTGCCGAGGCTGCGCCTCACCCTGCGCGAGTACTACCGGCGCAAGAAGGAACACTACGGGGAGGAGGACCACTCGGTCTACGACTGGGACCTGCTGCGCCTGTTCACCGACGACCCCGAGGCTCGCCGGAACCCGGCTGCCTCGGTCTTCCTGCGCGAGCGCCGCAGCGAGTTGCGCCAGGTGGTCACCCAGTGGACGGGACAGCACCGCTTCGTGGTGGACGACGTGCTGTCGGGAATGATCCACCGTTCTCGCGAGCTCGGGCTGCGGCTCGTGTACGACGACCAGGCGACCGGCGAGGGAGCAGCGGTGCTGCTCACGCTTCACACGGCGCGCATCCAGCGAATGCGCCACCGCGAGTATTTCCGGTAGACTACGCGAGACCCCTCCGCCCACCTCCTCCGTGCGGAGATGCCGCCGTTGAGACCCTTGCGGGTCGCAGTGCTCACCCACGAAGACCTGGTGCCGCCCCCGTCGCTGAACGGCGTGGACGCGAAGGAGCGCCGCGCCTGGCGCACCGAGCACGACGTCTTCCGCACCCTGCGCAAGATGGGTCACGAGCCACGCTACCTGGGCGTGTCCCACGATCTGACGCCCATCCGCAGCCTCGTCGAGGAGTGGAAGCCCGACGTAGTCTTCAACCTGCTGATGGAGTTCCAGGACGTGGGCGCGTTCCAGGTCCACCTGGCCAGCTACCTCGAGCTGCTCGGCGTGCCCTACACCGGGTGCAACCCGCGTGGCATCCTGCTCTCCCGGGACAAGCCGGTCTGCAAGAAGATCCTCGGTTACCACCGCATCCCGACGCCGCGCTTCGCCGTGTTCGCGCCCGGCCGCGCGGTGCGTCCTCGCCGCGGGCTGACCTTTCCACTGATCGTCAAATCGGTCGACGAAGAGGCCTCCTTCGGCATCGCCCAGGCGTCGGTCGTGCGCGACGCCAGCCAGCTGTCCGAGCGCGCGCAGTTCATCCACGAGCAGGTGGGCAGCGATGCGATTGCCGAGGAGTACATCGACGGGCGCGAGCTGACGGTGAGCGTGCTGGGCAACCACCGGCTGCGCACGTTCCCCGTGTGGGAGATGCGCTTCAGCAAGCTGCCCGAGGGCAGCGAGCCCATCGCCACCGAGCGCGCCAAGCACGATCCCGCCTATCAGAAGCGGGTCGGCATTCGCGTCGGAGCGGCGCGCGATCTGCCCGAGGGCGCCGAGCGGCGTATCGACCGGCTGGCGCGTCGCGTGTACCGCGCGCTGGGCCTCTCGGGCTACGCGCGCCTCGACCTGCGCATGGCCGAAGACGGGCGCGTCTTCGTCATCGAGGCCAATGCCACGCCCGACATCCAGAAGGACGAGGACTTCGCCGACTCCGCGAAGGCAGCGGGGCTCGACTACCCGACCCTGCTGCGCCGCATCGTCGACCTGGCCCTGCGCTACCGGCCCCAAGGCAAGCGCTAGGGCCGCAGCAGCCGGCGGGGGGGCCTGTTTGCACGGGCGCGTATCGCTCTAGACTCGACTCGACGCCCACCAGCGACCAGGAGCGCGCATGTCCGCCGGAGCCGACGAGACCGCCAAGGCTTTCCACGAGCTGCTCGAAACCGTGCGCGAGCGCGAAGCCGCGTTCCGCGATGGAGAGCGGGCCGTAAGCGGCGAGGCCTCGCTGCTGGAGGGCTACAAGTGGGCCTTCTCGATCCTGAGGGTGGGTCTCGACGCCTTCGTGTGGGCGGACGTGGCGCGACCTCGCTTCGTCGACATCGTGGGCCCGTACACCAAGTGGGGCGGCGACAACGCCGACGCCTTCTACCAGTACGCGCCCGTGGACCCGACACGCACCTACCGGGTGCGCGGGCGCAAGGGCGACGCCGTCTATCTGTCGCTCACGGTGTACGGTGGGCCGGATGACGGGCGCTGGAGCGAGCGCATCGTCGGCTCGCTGAACGACCGCGAGTTCGAGTGCGACGCGGACGGATGCTTCGAGATCGTGCTCTCGCCCGACGAGCATTCCGGCAATTGGATCCGGCTCGAGCCCGACTCCGTATGCGCCATCACCCGCGACTACCTGGTGGATCCCTTCGCGGGGCGCCGTGCCGAGTGGCGCATCGAGGCCGAGGGCGACGCGCCGGAATATCGCCAGACCGACGCCGACCTGGCGCGGCGTTTCCGGGCGGCGGCCACCTTCGTGCGTGACCAGGCGAGCATCGCCCCGTTGCCGCCCGCCGAGCCGAATGTGATCCAGGACCCGTACCCGGTGCCGAAGGTCACCTTCGGCTGGGCGGCGGGCGACGCCGCCTACGCGATGGGCGCGTTCGAACTCGGCGAGGACGAGGCACTCGTGATCCGCGGGCGCTCGCCCGCGTGTGCGTTCTGGAACCTCTGTCTGTGGAACCCGTTCATGCACACCTACAACTACGACTACGACCGGGTGACCCTGAACGGGGGCCAGGCGCTGCTGGACGAGGACGGGAGCTGGACGGTGGTGGTGGCCGCCCGGGACCCGGGTCACCCGAACTGGGTCTCCTGCCAGGGCCACAGGGCGGGGCGCATCTGGATCCGCTGGTTCCTGCCGGAGAAGACCCCCGAGCCGCTCCAGACCCGGGTGGTGCCCCTGGCCGAGGTGCCCTCGAGCTGAGGGGCCCGCTCGCCGAGTCGTGAGGGCCTCGCTGGCGGGCCCCTCGAGGCGGATTGCTGCACGGGTCGACACGCTTCTGTGATGCCCCGCGGGGATGCAGGTCGCGTCCGCATCGCCCCGTTTCCTGTGGGGTTCGGCCTACGGCCGGAGGCGCGCCGGGCCGATGAGACGGTCGGAGGCGTTCCCCCGGTGCATCCCTACGTCCTGGTTCCGCTTTTGGCCACGATCGTGGCCGTCGCCATCGCCGGCGCGGCGTGGTCGCGGGACCCTGGCCAGCCTGCCAACCGGCTCTCCGCTGCGCTGATGCTCGGCCTGGCGGTCTGGTCGCTGTGCCACGCGTTCTTCCACGCCGCGCCGACCCGCGAAGGTGCGCTCTTCGCCGGGCGCCTCGGGGCATTGGGTTTCCTGTGGTGCGGCCCGCTCCTCGTGCACCTGCACATCTTGTTCGCGCCCGAGGCGGTTCCGGGCTGGCTGCGCCGCCTGCTGCCGGGACTCTATGCGATCACTCCCGTGTGGATCGTGGTGGCCGTGGGGACGCCGCTCTTCATCTCGGATGTGAAGCCATTGCCGTGGGGTTGGGCGCCGGTCTTCGGCCCCTTGCTGCCCGCCGTGCTCATGTGGACCGCGGCGTACCCCGTCTGGTTCACCGCCTCGCGGAAGCGGCTTGCGCCCAGACACATCGTGGGTCCCGTGATGCGCTGGGTGGTCCTCGGTCTGGTCCTGGTCTCCTTCACGACGGAAATCGCCCTGCCGGCGCTGGGCATCAACGTTCCGAGCATGGTGACGGCGTCGGTGAGCATCGCAGCAGCCGCGCTGGTGCTGGGCTTCTACCGCGTGGGTCGTCAGGTGGTGACGCCCCGCCACCTGGCTCAGGAGCTGCTCGACGCGTTCCCCGACGGCGTCGCGTTGCGCAGCCCGGACGGGACGATCCGCTCCGCGAACGCGAACCTTGCCCGGCTGGTGGGCTGCCCTCGCGACGACCTGCGCGGCACGGTCCTCAGCCGCTTCGTGCCGGACCGCCGCCTCCACGGTGACGGCGTGATCCAGGACCTGCAGACCTCGCTCACCACGCTCCAGGGCGAGAAGATCCCCGTCTCCATCTCCACGTCGCTGCTCAGCTCGCGGGAGGGTGCCGCCATCGGGCGCGTGATCGCGATCCGCGACCTGCGGCCGGTGCTCGAGCTGCGCGGGCACCTCGTCACGGCCAGTCGTCTCGCCGCCGTCGGAGAGCTGGCGGCCTCGATCACCCACGAGATCAACAACCCGGTGTCCTTCGTGCGCACCAATCTGGGCCTGCTCGACGGCCACCTCCAGGAGGTGGCCAAGGCCGTTGCCGTGGTGCCCTGCGACCCGCATCTGGCCGACGAGATCGTCGAGGCTCGCGAGATGGTCGCCGAGACGTTGACCGGTGCCGACCGCGTGGCGGACATCGTGCGCGACGTACGCAGCTTCTCCGGCGCCGGGCACCAGGAGCGCGAGGTGATCGACGTCAACCGTCTGTGCGAGGAGGCGCTGCGCGTCTCGCTGCCGCGCATTCCCGACGGGGTTTCGGTCCACCGCGAGTACCGCGACGTCCTGCCTGTGCCGAGCGAGCCTCGCGCCCTGGTGCAGGTTTTTCTGAACCTCATCACGAACGCCGCACAGGCCGTGTCGGAGCAGGGCACCATCTGGATCTCCACGGACGCGAGCGACACGGGACCGGTGGTGCGTGTCGCGGACGACGGCGCCGGGATCCCGCCGGACGTGGTAGAGCACATCTTCGATCCCTTCTTCACCACGAAGCCGGTGGGCGAGGGAACGGGTCTTGGGCTCGCCATCTCGCGCCAGCTCATCGAGAACCACGGCGGCACCCTCGACGTCGAGGAACGTCCGGGAGGCGGCACCACCTTCGTGGTGCGGCTGCAGGCCCGCGCCCCGGCGCGCCGCGATCCAGGAGCCTCCTAGTGGAGCCCTACACCCTGGTGCATCTGTTCGCCTGCCTGATGGCAGCCGCGTTGGCGGGCGCGGTGATGTCGCGCGCGCCCGGAGATCGGGCCAACCAGCTGGCGGCGACCATGATGGCGTGCGCCGCCTGGTGGGCGCTCTGCGAGACGGTCTGGAACAACCTCGATGATCCCGTCTGGGTGATCCGCACCATCCGCCTCTCCGGCCTGGGATGGATCTCACTGGGTCCCCTCGTTCTGCATCTGGTGCTCGAGGTGCAGGACGACACGCGCTCCCGGCTGCGCCGCGCGCTTCCGGCGGCGTACGCGTGCGCGTTGGCCGGACAGGTCTTCTATCTGTCGAGTCCCCTGGCGCTCGCCTCGGTGACCCGTGCCTCGTGGGGCTGGACGTACAGTTTCGGGCCGCTCTTCGGGCTGGTGGTGGGGCCCCCCATGGTCTTGGCCGCGATCGGCATTCTGCAGGGGCAGAAGGGATTCTCACCGGCCGATCACCCGCTGGGGCGTCGCCAGGCGCGCCAGGCGCTCGCCGGCATGATCTTCACCCTCTTGGTCGCAGCCGTCACCGACGTGATGCTGCCCAAGTGGGGCATCGACTTTCCCCGCATGGGCAGTGCCAGCATCGTGCTCTTCTGCGGCTTCATGGCCTACGGCGTCACGCGCCACGACTACTTCGTCTTTGCGCCGGGCGCGCTCGCGGAGCGCATCCTGGAAAGCCTTCACGACGGTGCGGTGCTGATTGTGGAAGGAGACCGCATCGAGGTCGCGAACGCCGCGTTCGCGCGGCTCAGCGGCGCCGAGCGCTTGAGACTGCGGGGCGCGTCGCTCGGCGACTTCCTTGCGGACCCGGCGGTCCTCCAGAGGGGTGGTGCCGGCGTGGTCGAGACCGACCTCGTCACGCCGGGGGGCCGGCGCTGTCCCGTCGCCGTCACCTCTTCGGAGTTGCACGACAAGTCGGGCGCCACGCTGGGACGGGTGGTCGCCGTGCGCGACCTCTCGGACGTGGCGGTCATGCGCGACCGCGTGGTGACCGCGGGGCGCCTTGGGGCCATGGGCGAGCTGGCCGCCGGCATCGTGCACGAGATTTCGGGCCCCATCGCCTACATGCGCACCAACCTGGCGGCGCTGCGCCGAACCTGGGACGAGGTGCAGAAGACGCTGCGCCAGCCTGCACAGGGCAGCGAGCTCGAGGGCGTGCTGGCCGAGGGCGACGAGATCATCGACGAGTCGGTCGAGGGGGCCGAACGCATCGCCCGCCTCATCGCGTCGGTGCGCAGCTTCTCCCACGTGGGCCTCGGTGAGCGCGAGCTGGCCGACGTGAACTTTTTGATCGAGGCCGCCGTCGGTATGGCCGAGCCCAAGCTCCACCAGCGCAATGCTCGCGTGGAGACCGACCTGGGCGACGTGCCGCTGCTGGACTGCGCGCCCCAGGAGCTGAAGCAGCTCTTCCTCAACCTGCTGATCAACGCCGCCAACGCCGTCGAGCCCGGCGACGTGATCCGCGTTCACAGCCGCGTGCAGGGCGAGCGCGTGGTCATCGACGTGGAGGACGACGGCTGCGGGATGTCGACGGACACGCTGCGCAGCATCTTCGACCCCGTGCTCCGTCCCAGCCGCCCCGAGGGCGGCTTCGCCATCGGACTTCCCGCCTGCTACGAGATCGTGCGCAAGCACGGGGGAGAGATCACGGTCACTTCGGGAGAGGGGCACGGCACCGCGTTTCGCATCACCCTGCTGACGGCGGTCTCCAACGAGGCGGTCGCCCCGGCTCGATCCGGCAGCTAGATTCCACCACGGCACGCCGTAGGGGCGCGTGTGACCAAGGGGTGGGGGGGGCGATGAGCGAGCGCGGCGAACCGTTCGCGTTTCCCTCGGCACCCATCGACCGGCTGGTCGCGCCCTTCGAGCGCTTCCTGCACGTATCGGCCGCCAGCGGGGCCGCTCTTCTGCTGGCGAGCGGCGCGGCGCTGCTGCTGGCCAACTCGCCTTGGAGCGAGGGCTTCCTCGGCATCTGGTCCACCGAGGTCAGCTTCGGCTTCGGGTCGTTCCAGATGAGCCACTCGCTGCGCCACTGGGTCAATGACGGCTTGATGGTGCTCTTCTTCTTCGTCATCGGCCTCGAGGTGAAACGAGAGCTGGCGATCGGCGAGCTGCGCGAGCTGCGCAAGGCCACGCTGCCCATCGCCGCCGCGCTCGGCGGGATGGTCGTTCCGGCGGGCGTCTACCTCGCCCTGCAGGCCGGCGAGCCGGGGGCGCGCGGCTGGGGAATCCCCATGGCGACGGACATCGCGTTCGTGGTGGGTTGCATGGCCGTGCTCGGCTCCCGGGTTCCTCACGGCCTGCGCGTGCTGCTGCTGTCGCTGGCCATCGCCGACGACATCGGCGCGATCATCGTGATCGCCGTCGGCTACACCGAGTCGCTCCAGGTGGGCTGGCTCCTGTCGGGAGGCGCGGGTCTGCTTGTCGTGTCCACGCTGGCGCGACTCGGCGTGCGCAGCTTCCTGGTCTATTCGCTGCTTGGCGTGGGCGTCTGGCTGGCGTTCCACGAGTCGGGCATCCACGCCACGATCGCGGGCGTGATCCTGGGCATGATGACGCCCGCCCACGCGCACCTTGAGAAGACCCGCGTGGGCCGCTTGATGCACGATGCCGCCGACTTCCTGCGCGGCGGTGGCGAGTCCGTGGCGTCGCCCAGCGTCGACGGAGTGCGCGAGGTGCAGCGCGCTGCGCGCGAGGTGGTGTCTCCCCTCGCCTTCCTGGAAAAGACGCTGCACCCGTGGACCTCCTTCGTCATCGTCCCGCTCTTCGCGCTGGCCAACGCCGGAGTGCCGCTCACGGGCGAGGCATTCCGGGACCCGGTGGCGCTCGCCGTCGGCGCGGGTCTGCTCGCCGGCAAGCCGATCGGGATCGTGCTGTTCTCGTTGGTCGCCGTGCGCGTCGGCCTGGCGGACCTGCCCGAAGGGGTGGGCTGGGGTGCGGTCATCGGCGGCGGCTTCCTGGCGGGAATCGGTTTCACCATGTCGATCTTCATCGCCGGGCTCGCCCTCGAGGGCTCCATGCTCGACCACGCCAAGGTGGGCATCCTGTTCGCATCGATGCTGGCCGCGCTGATCGGCCTGGCGATGCTCGTCTGGAAGCTCCCGGCCCGCCCCTCGACGACCCCGCGCGAGACTGCCGGCTCCGGGCCGGGTCAGCGGTAGACGGGAGCCGAGTATCCCTGGGGCACGCCCAGCTCTTCGAGCAGGCGGGCACGCACGCTCTCCACCTCCAGCAGGGGCGGGCGGCGCGAGGCGGCGACCTCCTCCGCGTCGAACGGCTCCGCGGCAGCAGCGGCGTCGGCGGGCCCGAAGCGTTGCACCATGTAGTTGATCACCGCAGCCAGATCCGCGTTGGAGAGCGGCGACAGCGAGGCACCGGGGACCCGCAACAGGTACCGCCGGCCTTCGGGAAGACTCGCGAAGCGCGCCACCGAGTCGGCCAGCGCCGGCACCGCTCCCGGCTTGCCGGTGCCGTCGGCGAGGTGGCAGCCCTGGCAGTGGAGCATGTAGTTCACGGCCGCCGTTTCGGCTCCGGCCGCGGCCGTCACGCCGGCGACGAGCCACGCTGCGAGCAACGACGCGCACAGCCGCCTCACCTCCGCCTCAGCCCTTCTCGGTGGCCACGCCCACCACGAGGGCGACGGTCGAGTTGTAGATCACCGACGACGTGCCCATGCACCAATCGATGTCGTTGTTCTTGTGGGTGTAGTAGATGGGCTTCTCGCGCTCGTTGCGATTGCAGAAGCAGCGGCCGCAGACGTTCTTGCCGCAGCAGTCGTTGTAGGAGATCACGTAGTCCTTGCCGTCGGCCGGATTGCGGCACGTTCCCAGCCAGGTGATTGGCGACATCTGCGTGCCGGGCGGGCAGGAGCGGTGGCTGCCGCCGCAGCAGCTCGAGAGGAAGCCGTCCAGCGCGCAGTAGCGCCAGTATTCGCAGCCGTCGGGGTTGCCCTCGGGCGTTTCGATCGCCGGCTCGCCGGGGGCGGCCGCCCGTGTCCGTCCGGAGGCGCGCGCCACCGGGAGGAGCGGGACCGCCGCGCCGCCGGCGACCAGGGTGCCAAGGCTCGCCAGGAACCCGCGCCGCGAGGTGCGCCGGGCCAGGCGTCGTGTCGCCGCCGCGATGAAGTCGTCGACCTTGCTCATATGCGCCTCCCGCTCGTCAGGCAACGCGCCGGTCGCCGTCGCGTTCGAGGAATTCCTGCATCGAGGCCACTCCGCGCTCCTGCGCTTCGAAGAGGCTCTCCAGGTGCTCGCGGCTGTTCACGAGGCCGCGCGCGCGGATCACGCCGTCGCGGTCGAGGAGCACCGCGTAGGGAAGCCGAGCCACTTCGAAGGCGAGACCCAGCTCCGTGGAGAGCACGTAGCCTCCGCGCGCGAGTCCGTGTAGAGCGACGAACGCCTCGTGTTCTTCCCGTGGCCCGTCGCTCGCCAGCCACACGCGCAACCGCCGGTCTTCCGCGTTGCGCACCGACGACACCAGCGGAAGCAGCGTCTCGCAGACCGGGCAGGTGGGCGATACGAACAAGAGCAGCGTGCCGCGCCCGTCGGAGTCTGGTGCGCCGATGCGCAGCGGGCGCCCGTTCCAATCCACCACGTCCAGCACAGGCGCCGCCTCGCCCGTGCGCGGACCCTCACGGCCCACCAACGCACCGGCGGGGCCGATGCGCTCGTGGAGCACGCCGATCTGGCGCAAGAGTGCCAGAACCAGTGCGCCGAGAGCGATCACCGCGATCCAGAGCAACACGTTCGAGACGATCAGCGCGTCGCCCATCCCGCCTCCAGGATCTCCGCGTCCCGCGCGGCGCCCGAGCGCGCGCGATTCGCCAGCAGCACGTCGAACGCGGCGTAGAGCAGCGCCAGGGTGGTGACGCCCGCGACCAGGGTTACGCCGTCGAGCCAGGTCCACGGGCGCGGCGACGGCGGCTGCGCAGCCAGCAGCAGTGCCGCCACCAGTCCCGCATTGCGCCACAGGAGCCCCGGACCGATCGGCCTGCGCCCACCGGGTCCGCCGCAGCCGCAGTCGATGCTGCGCCGGCCCCGCGCCAGGTTGACGCCGATGGCGCCGGCGTAGACCAGGAGAAGAGCCGCTCCCGCCGCGGCTCCTGCTGCGGCAAGGGCCGGCGTGACGAGCGCGAGTACTGCGCCCAGCTCGGCGCAGGGCAGGACGAGCGCCGCCGGCCTCAGCCAGGAGGCGGGCAGCAGCCGGTAGCCGCCCAGCGCTTCGCGGAACGCCCGCGGATTGCGGAGCTTGTGCCACGCGGCCGCGCAGAAGAGCAGGGCGCCCGCGGCGCGCAGCATCGCCTGCACGGCGGGGTCGCCCTCCCAGATCACGGGCGCCCCCAGCCGTGGGGCGCCAGCACGGCTGTGTTGGTCATGTTTCCGCCGTAGACGCGACCGAGGAACTCGCCGTTCGCGGCGTCGTAGCTGGCGATACCGCCGGTGAAGCGGCCGATGGTGACGAGGCGCGGGGCGGCATCCTGGGTGACCGCGATGGCATCGATGCCGATCTCGGGAACCGACCGGAATACGCGCTCGGCGATCCAGTCGACCAACCAGGCGAAGCGGCCCGTCTGGATGGGTACGCCGAGGTAGGTGAGGCCTGGGTTCCGAAGCACGATGCGTTGCACGCGCGCACGGCTGGCCAGGTCGTACACCCACACCTCGCTTCCCGGGTCCTTGTGGCTGTCCGGCCCACCCTGGTGCACCAGCGAGTAGAGCCGCCCGCTCTCGCGGTGCACGGCCAGGTGTTGGGACCCGCCGATCCGCCAGCGCTCGGCGCGCTCCTCGTCGGAGAACAGGGACCACGGCTCCTCCACCCGAGGCGCGTCCCCGGCGAAATCCACGCCGTGCACCATCCCCTCGAACGAGACGAAGAGCCAGCGGCTGCCCACGCGTACCGCCTGCACGGTGACCGGGTCGGCAGCGGGGTCGAAGAACGGCTCCGCGCGGCTCCGCCCGGCTTCGGCTCCCGTCTCGTCCAGCGTGACCAGCAGGAGCGAGCCGTCCATGCACAGCATGGCGAAGCGGTGCGAACCGATCGAGTAGACCAGGCTGCAGCCGGGAGTCTGTAGCTCCCCGACCAGGCGCTGCTCCCACACGTCCGCCACTGACACCGAGGTGGCCGGAGTCGCGTTCCACACGAGTGCGAAGCGCTGGCCGTCGAGCAGCGTGGCGTGCGCCATCGGCACCGCGCTCACGGCGCGCTTGGGCGGCAGTACCACCTCGCCCACCGGGGCCAGCGTCTCCGCGGCGTAGATCGTGAGCACGTCGGTACGCTCGCCGCGCGAGCCACGGGAGTAGTAGGTCTCCGGCAGGTAGATTTCCGGCCGCGCGGTGGAGAACAAGGGGCTCGCGATGCCGAAGCCGGTGGACAGCATGCCCAGCATGCGACCGTCGTCCAGGTCGACGAGCGCGGTGCGCTGGAGAACCGGATCCGCGAGCCAGACCAGGTGGGGCCCGGGTGGGAGCGCAAGGCGCTCGACATTTCCGGTCATCTCCAGCGGCAGGTCGGCCCGCGACGAAGCGATCGGAACCACCAGGAGGGCCACCAGCGCGAAAAGCAAGGGGGTGCGGCGCATGGCTGGAGGAGACCACACGCCTTTCGGAGGTGTCAACGGGCGGAGGAATTCGTCCTGCGGGCGGGCTGGGTGGCGAGACGTGCACCCTTCAGGGCGTAGACGCGGCCGCGCCAGGCCATGCGGTTCTGGATCAGGTGGATACGCGCGAAGATGAACGGTGTCAGCATGAAGATCAACGCGGGCGCTACCCAGTGGCGCCGCCGGAGGGGCGCACAGCCGGTGGCGTTGTGCAGCACGTTGACGCTGGCCACCACGGCCACCCCCAGTGCGGCCGCGGCCGCGGCGCCGAGCGCATCGCCGCGCAGCGCGCACCAGACCAGTGCGGCCAGACTGAGAATGAAGGTCACGGCCCGGAAGATGATCGGGGCCTTGAAGGACCACTGCGGGATGCCGGCACGGGAGAAGGTCATCCAGCGCGCGAAGTTCTTCAGCGCCTCCACCCGCCCCAGCCCGTATTGGATGATGCGGATGGGGTGGGGCGAGGCCACGTTGCGCAGCCCCGCCCGGCGCACGAGCTGGCCGATGTAGAGATCGTCGACGATCTGCCCGCCCGCGTTCTCGAGGCCGCCGATGGCGGCCAGCGACTCGCGCGAGAAGATCATGAACTGGCCCAGGATGAACGGCAGCTCCCCGTCCTCGGCCTGGAGCAACTTGCAGGACGCGGGCGTGTAGAGCCCGTTCAGCAGCATGGCGCAGGCGGCGTCGGCGATGCCTCGCGGCGCCTCCGACACCACGACCGGCGCGAAAGCGCTCCCGGTGCCGGGTTTCGCCATCAGGGTCTCGACCAGGACGCGCAGGGAGTCGCGATCGATGCGGACGTCCGAGTCGCAGAACGCCACAAGTTGTCCCTCGGCGCGACGCACGCCCTGGATCATGGCGTTCAGCTTGCCGGTGCGGCCAGCCGGCGGCTGGCCGCAGAACAGGATGTCGGCGCGACCCGGGCGACCCGAGTCGCGGTGCTCGGAGATGGCCTTCTCCACCACGGGCAGCGCGGGTTCGTTCTCGTCGTCGAAGATGAAGAGCGTCTCCACCTCGCCGGAATAGCCGTGGTCGAGCCCCGCGCGGACGTTGATGTCCAGGTCGGGGTCGAGACCCTTGATGGGCCGGATTATCGTGACCGACGGGTAGACGTCGAGGCGCGGCGGTTGCGGGCGCGGTGCCATGGCGCGGGCCAGCACGCGGTGGTCGCGCCAGACGAGGCCGCCGAGCGCCGCCGCGCCCGCGAGTATGGATAGCGATGCAGGATCCATGATTCGGGTCGCGTAGATTAGCAGTCAGGCACCGGTCCGCAGCAACTGCGCTGCTCCTGTTTCCTACGCGACTCTCCCCTCCCCCGACGCTACGCCGCGGGCCCGACGCAGGTTACTGGAATCGCTGTGCCCCCGCAGGGAATTTCCGAGGCGTGGCGTCGTTCAGCTGGTAGGGTCCCGAGCGGGTCATGTACGAAACCGTCGAGCGAGCGCTGGGCCGGGTGGCCGCCCTCTTCGTGGACACCGCACAGCGCCGGCCGGTGGCCGTGCTCGTGGCTGCGTTGCTGCTGACCGCGCTGGCGTCGCTGCTTGCGGCGACACGCCTGGTCGTGGACCCCGATCCCGATCGCATGACTTCGGCGGAGCTGCCGTTTCGCAAGACGAAGGCCGCGCTCGAAGAGAACTTCCCGGAACTCGTCGACAACCTGGTGGTGCTCGTGGAGGCGGCCAACGCCGCGGATGCGCGCCTGGCCGCCAAGCAGCTGGCGTCGCGCCTGAAGGCGGATCCGAAGCACGTGGCGGCGGTGTTCCTGCCCGGCGCCGATCCGTTCTTCGAAGAGCGCGGGATCTGGTACGTGGACGAGGACACTCTCGCCTGGGCGGCCGACGATCTCGAGCGCGCCGCGCCGCTCCTCGCGGCCCTGCAGCGTGATCCGAGCCTCGCAACCCTGGCATCGGTGGTAGCCGCGGGGCTGGAGGGCCACGAAGACTGGGCCGAGTCGCTCGACGCGGGCGCACTCTGGCTGGAGGCGCTGGCGCGCTCGCTCGAGGGCGGGCTTTCCGGCGAGGCGCGGCCCGTTCCCTGGCAGGACCTGCTGGTACCTGCGCCGCCCATCGAGGAGGCGAATCCCCAGACTCTCTTCGTGCTGCCGAGCCCCGAGTTCGTCGGCTTCGGGCCGGCAGTGGAAGCCATCCGCGCGGTGCGTGCCGTCGCCGCCACGCTCGAGCCGCACGAGGGACTACGCGTGCGGGTGACCGGCGACGTGGCGATCGGGACCGAAGAGATGTCGATGATCCGCTGGCAGGTGGTCGCGGCGTCGTTCGCCTCGCTGATTCTCGTCACGATCGTGCTCCGCGTGACCCTGCGATCCTTCCGGCTCTTCCTGGCCACGCTCGCGACGCTGGTCATGGGCCTGGCCTGGACCGCCGGCTTCGCGGCTGTGGCCGTGGGGCGCCTGAACGCGCTCACCATGGCGTTCGCGGTGCTCTACATCGGGCTCGGCGTAGATTTCGGCATCCACTTCGCGTTGGGCTTCCGCGAGCAGCGCGGGCGCGGCGCAGAACCGGCGGACGCGCTCCACGCGAGCGGCTCCATCGTCGGCAGCTCGCTGGGCATCTGCGCGCTGACCACGGCCATCGGATTCTTCGCCTTCATCCCCACGAGCTACACGGGGGTGGCGGAGCTGGGCATCATCTCGGGCACCGGGATCTTCCTCTCGTTGCTCGCCACCCTCACCGTGTACCCGGCGCTCATCCACCTGGGATTGGGCAAGTCCCGAAAGCTGGCGCGCGTCGATCCGCAGTCCTTGTCCATCGCTCTGCCGAGCTTCCCGGTGCGGCACCCGCGCCCGGTGTTGGCCGTGGTGGCCCTCGCGGCACTGGCCGCATTGGCCGCGTTGCCGCAGCTGCGCTTCGACGACGATCCGCTCAACGTCCGCGATCCGCGTGTGGAATCGGTGCAGGCGCTGAACGATATGTTGGAGCGCTCGGAGATCTCTCCCTGGACCGTCGAGTTCCTGATCGACGAGGCCGAGCTGCCGGCGGTGCGCGCGCGCCTCGAGGAGCTCCCTGAGGTCGGCCACGTGGTGAGCCTCGATTCCTTCGTGCCGGACGACGTCGAGGCGAAAGCGGTCGCACTGCGCCGCGCAACGCACGCCCTCGACCCGGTCTCGGCGCCCAATCCCGCGGGCGCCGCCGGGCTCGACGCAGCGCTTGCCCGCGTGCGCGCCGCGACGCAGGCCGCAGCAGGCGACTCGGAGTTCACTCCGGGCGTGGACGCGCTCGCCTTCGCGTTGGGCCGGCTGGCTGGGGCCGGCGACGCGCGCGACACGCGCGGTCTCGAAGCGGACCTGTTCGGCGATCTGGTGCCGGCGCTGGCCGATCTGCGAGCCAAGGTCTCCGCCCCGCCGATCACCCGCGACTCGCTCCCCGAGTCGCTGGTCGCTCGCTACCTGGCGCGCGACGGGCGCCTGCGCGCCGAGGTCTTCGCCGAGGGGCCCCTGCGGGAGCCCGGCGCCCAGGCCCGCTTTGCAGATGCGGTTCGCAGTGTCCGCCCGGAGGCGGGCGGGCCGGCCGTGGCCACGGTGGAGTTCGCCCGCGCCATCACCGGCTCGTTGCGCGAGGCCTTCGGCCTCGCCCTCGGCGTCATCGCGCTGTTGCTCTTTCTCCTGTGGCGCAGTCTGCGCTGGACCGCGCTGGCGCTAGCGCCCCTGCTGCTGGGCACTCTCTTCACCGCGGCCGTGGCGGTGTGGATCGGCTTGCCCCTCAACTTCGCCAACGTGATCGTGTTGCCGCTGCTCCTGGGGATCGGCGTGGACAGCGGCATCCACCTGGTGCACCGCTGGCGCCTGGGCCTGTCCGGCGACGTGGACATCCTCCACACCAGCACCGCCCGTGCGGTCTTCTTCAGCGCGCTCACCTCAATCGCCAGCTTTTCCACGCTCGGCTTTGCGTCCCACCGCGGCATGGCGAGCCTCGCCCACCTGCTGACGCTGGGTCTCACCCTGATGCTGGTGTGCAACCTGGTGGTGCTGCCCGCGCTGCTGGTCTGGGGCGACCGCGGGCGTGGCCAGCGCCCCGACTCCAAGCCCCGCCGCGACTAGGAGCGCGGTGACGCCGCTCCGATCACGGCCAGGGTGCGCTGCACCCCGAGGCGCGGACTGGTCAGTACCGGGGCGGCGAGCGGAGGCAGACCTTCCGCGAGCACGGCCATGCTGCCCTGGGCGCACACCACGACGTCCACCGCGTCGGCCAGTTCGCGGATCGCCTCGCTCACCAGGCGATCGTGCTCGGCGGGCTCGCCGCGTTCGAGGGCGGGGAACGCGTCCTCCACCAGGTGCGAGCTGACGTTCACGGTGCAGCCCAGCCGCGCGGCCGAGGACTCCACGAGGCGGGCGGTGGGGCCGAGCGTCGTCGCCAGCGTGGCCACCACGCCTACGCGCGGGCCGAGGGTGCAGGCGCGCTCGGCCATGGCCTCGTCCACCTTCACCACCGGCACGTCGAGGTCGCCGGCCAGCCGGTCCGCGACCTCGCCTACCGAGGAACAGGGATTCAGGATGGCGTCGCAGCCCGCCCCGGCGGCGGCGTGGTAGTGGGCGCGCATGCGCTCCTCCACACCGCGGTCTATGCCGCCCGCGCGGCGCACCGCCCCGAGCACGTCTGCGTCCACCACGTGGCGCACGAGCACATCCGGACCCAGCTCGGCGAACAGGAGTGTCAGCGGCTCCACGGATACGAAGCTCGTGTGCACGATGGCGACGAGTCCCCTCACGGTGGCTCCTCCAGCGCCCAGTCTGCCACAGACGCGCTCAGAACCTGAGCAGTCGCAGCCCCGCGGCGAGACACACGCCGCCGTACGCGACGAGTGCACCCAGCACGGGGAACACCTCGCCGAGTCCGCGGTCACGGAGGATGAGGTCGGACAAGCCGTCCATCGCCCACGCGGTGGGCGTGACGTGGGCCAACTGCTGCATCCACGGGGGCATGTAGAAGACAGGCCACCAGCAGCCACCGATGGAGCACACCAGCATCACCACGGTGAGGCCCAGCGGAATGATCTGCTCGCGACGTCTCACGAAGACGGCCGTCAGCAGTCCGAAGCCGGAGAAACAGAAGGCGATGGCGGCGGTGGTGGCCAG
>CAXMOD010000107.1:0-6749 GCA_964194905.1 uncultured Desulfobacterales bacterium
CTTGCATCGTCCCGAGCAGCTCAACGCCTTCAGCGGTCGAATGGGCGAGGAGCTGGGGGACGCATGGCGGCGCTGTGACGACGACGACGCCGTGCGGGCGGTCGTGCTCACGGGCGCCGGGCGGGCCTTTTGCGCCGGTGCGGACATGAGCGCGGGCGCCGAGACCTTCGGGAAACAGGACGCCGCCGACTTCAGCGCGACGCCCGTGCGCCCCCCGGCCTGGCACGTTCGCAAGCCGGTGATTGCGGCGATGAACGGCCACGCGGTGGGCCTGGGCCTCACGCTCGCGCTCCAGTGCGACCTGCGCATCGCCGCCGACGAGGGGAAGTACGGGGTGCTCCAGGTGCGTCGCGGTGTCATGCCCGACGCCTGCTCCCACTGGACGTTGCCGCGCATCGTCGGGCTCGAGCGCGCCGCCTGGCTGCTGCTCACGGGCACCAAGATCACCGGCGCCGAGGCAGCCGCCATGGGTCTCGCGCTCCGTTCGCTGCCCGCCGACCAGGTGCTTCCGGCTGCCCTCGAGATCGCCCGGGACGTGGCCGAGAACACGGCACCGCTGTCCGTCGCCGTGACGAAGCGGCTCCTGTGGCAGAGTCACGGGCTCAGTCGGGCCCAGGTAGAGCACTTCGAGACCGCACTCCACCACCACCTGATGGGCAAGCCCGACGCCGTGGAGGGCGCCGTCGCGTACCTCGAGCGGCGCACGCCGCGCTGGGAGGCTTCCGTGTCCGGCGACTGGCCCCGCTGGCCCTCCGCCGACGACGCGCCCGGCGAGTAGCTACTTGCAGAGTCCGCCGCCGAGCAGGGGCCACGGCTCGCAGTCGTAGATCAGGCGGCCCCGCTCGCCGTGCATCCAGTCGAGCCCGCGCAGCGCGTAGGGCGGGGGCATGCCGGGGGCGGGCTCGTCGCGCAGGTCCTCCACCGCAACCGGGAAGTCCGCCCAATCCCGCGGCGCGCGCCAGCCCGGCGGTGGCATGAGGGTCGAGCGGGTACCCGAGATTGGATACAGCGTGCGCCAGCGATGGATCGCATCGGCCATGTCGGCCACGACGTCCGGGTGTTCCGCGGCGAGGTTGTTGTACTCGTGCGGGTCGTCCTGGATGCGGAAGAGGGAGTGGGTGACGTCCACCGACAAGAGGCCCTCCTCCAGACGCTGCACGAGCTTCCACTCGTCGTTGAACGCGGTCAGCATCTTGGTTCCGCGCAGCGGCGTCTCCGACGCGAAGAACAGGTAGTCCTTGCGCGGCATCGGCTCGCCGTCGGCTATGGCGGGCCAGAGGCTGCGGCCGTCCAGGTCGAACGTCGCGTTCACCGGAACCTCGGCGGCTTCGGCCAGGGTCGGGAAGACGTCCATCACGGACATGATGCTCTCCATCGTGCTACCCGCCTCGATCCTCCCCGGCCAGCGCATCACCGAGACCACGCGGATTCCGCCCTCGAAGGTCTCGCCCTTGCCGCCGCGCAGCGGAACGTTGTCGGCGCCGCCCAGCGCGTAGGCCGCGCCTCCGTTGTCGCTGAAGAAGAGGACCAGCGTGTTCTCGGCGAGGCCTTCCTCGTCGAGGGTGGTCAGGACCCGGCCGACGGCCTGGTCCATGGCGTCCACGACAGCGGCGTACATCGGGCGGGCGCTCGGGCGCAGCATCAGCTTCGCCATGCGTCGGGTGCGGTCGGTGTTCTTGCTGCGCGCCGGCTCGCGCTCGTCGGGGAGGTCCGCGTACTTGGCCTTGAGGTCCTCGGGCGCGTCGAGAGGAGTGTGGGGCGCGATGAAGGGCATGTAGAGGAAGAAGGGCTTCTCCGTGTCCCGCTCCTTGATCCAGCGCGACGCCTCGTCGGCGAGGAGGAAGGTCTCGTAGCCCTGGTCGTCGATGGACACGCCGTTCTTCTGGAAGTCCTTGCCGCCCTGGTTGCCGAAGGGCGGGAAGTAGCCCACCTCGGTGTGGAGGTGTCCGTAGAAGTGGTCGAAGCCCCGCTGGTTGGGGTGGTAGGTCTCCTGCGCGTGCCCCAGGTGCCACTTGCCCACCATGGCGGTCTGGTAGCCCGCTGCCTTGAAGCTCTCGGGCATGAAGCGTTCGTCGGGGTGGATGCCGTTCTGGCTCCACGGAAGGATCACCGCGTAGACGACACCGAGCCGGATCGGGTCGCGGCCGGTCATCAGCGCTGCGCGGGTGGGGGAACAGATGGGCGTGGTGTAGAAGCGCGAGAGCTCCATGCCTTCACGCGCCAGCCGGTCCAGCGACGGGGTGTCGATCTGGGTTCCTCCGTGGAAGCCCACGTCGGCCCAGCCGAGATCGTCTGCCAGGAATACGACCACGTTCGGGCGCGCGGCCGCCGCAGGAGCGGCCATGGCGAAGGCGAGGGCGAGGCCCCCGAGCGCAGCGGCGAGAGAACGGTTCATCGGCTTCCTCCGGTGGGATCGAACTGGCTTGGAGATCATACGAGGATCTAGTCGCCGGACGATCAGCCTTCGTCCGCGCGCCAGACCGTCTTGCCGCCGACGATCGTCTCGAGGACGCGGATCTCGTCGATGGTCTCCGGGTGATCGAGCGGGGAGCGGTCGAGGATCACCAGGTCCGCCAGCTTGCCCGGCTCGAGGGATCCCTTGTCCGCCTCTTCGAAGTGCTGGTAGGCGGCGTCGATCGTGACGGCGCGCAACGCCGAGAGGACGTCGATCCGTTCGGCCGGACCGATGGCTGCGCCGCTCGTGGAGATGCGGTTCACCGCCGACCACACTAGACGCAGCGGCTCCATCGGAACGACCGGGGTGTCGCAGTGGATCGTGAAACGGATACCGCGCGCCTTGGCGCTCGCTGCCGGGCTCATACGCGCGGCGCGCTCGGGTCCCATGAAGAGGTCGCGGTGGCGGTCGCCCCAGTAGAAGGTGTGCAGGCTGAAGAAGCTCGGGATCACGCCGAGTGCGCGCATGCGGTCGAGCTGGTCGGGGCGCGTCATCTGGGCGTGAATAAGGATGGGTCGCGCGTCCTCGCGCGGGTGGGCGCGCTGGGCCGCCTCGAGAGCGTCGAGAATGTCGTCGATGGAGGCGTCGCCGTTGCCGTGGATGGCCAACTGCAGACCGGCCGCGTGGTAGCGGGCCACCTTCTCGAAGAGCGCGTCGCGTGGGATGCGCGGGTAGCCGCGGTAGCTGGGATCGTCACCGGGCGCGACGTGATAGGGCTGGGACAGGTAGCCCGTGTAGCCCTGGATCGACCCGTCGGCGATCAGCTTGGTGGCGCCCAGGCGCACCCGCAGCGGATCGGAGGTCGAGAACTCGAGCTCGCCCGCGTCGAGCTTCTCGCGCGTGGCGTCCTCGGGCCAGATCACCAGGCGTAGTGGCAGGAGACCCAGCCGGGCCAGGAGCGGGAACGTCCCGACCTCGGCTGCGCCGGCCGCGCCCGCTTGTGCGGTCGTCACGCCCTGGGAGAGGTAGAGCTCGTTGGCGCGGCGGAGCATGCGCCAGGCGTCGAGGGGGCCCGGGTTCTGGACCTGGGCCTGGACGGCTTCGACGGAGGTCTCCTCGAGCACGCCGTTGGGCTCGCCGTCGGCGTCGCGCTGGATCACGCCCCCCTCCGGGTCGGGCGTGTTGCGGTCGAAGCCGAGGCGCGCCAGGCCCGGCGTGTTCACGACCGCCAGGTGACCCGAGATGTGGATGGCCGCGACGGGCCGCTGGTCCGAAACCCGGTCGAGGTCGCGACGGGTGGGGTGACGCTTCTCGGCCAGCAGGGTGTCGTCGTAACCCCAGCCGACCACCCAGTCGTCGCCCCCCTGCACCTCGGCGCGGGTGCGCAGCGCCTCGACGACGTCGTCCAGGGTGCGGATGTCGGCGATGGGCGGCGGGCTGAGGATGGCCGTGAGCGCCTCGAGGCCGGCGCCCGGGAAGTGGCCGTGGGCGTCGATGAATCCGGGTAGCAGGGCGCGTCCGTCGAGGTCCACGACGCGCGCGCCCGCCTGCTCCGCCCAGGTGCGCAGCGCCGCCTCCGTTCCCACCGCCGCGATGCGCTCGCTCTCGACGGCGAGCGCTTCAACGACGGCACCGGAGGCGTCCATGGTGAGAATCGGACCCCCGACGTAGAGCGTCGGGGGCGGCGCGCAAGCCCGCAGCGGGAAGCCCCCCACCACCACGGCTGCCGCGAGTGCCACCAGCCCGACGACGATGATCCTCCCACGCGACATCGAAGACCCTCCACCGGCCATCATACGGTTATGATGCGCGGACGTGTCTGCTTCCGCTCTTCGCTACGAGGTCGGCGACCGGCCGCCTCATCCGCTCGCGGCGGCACTCGCGGGTCAGGTCGTGGTCCTGATCCTGGCTGGAATCGTCCTGATTCCCATCATCGTCCTGAAGGCTGCCGACAGCTCCGCCGAGGTCATCAGCTGGGCGATCTTTGCGGCGCTGCTGGTGAGCGGACTGACGACGATCCTCCAGGCTCGCCCGCTCGGCCCCATCGGCTCCGGCTACGTGCTCTTCATGGGGACGTCCGGCGCGTTCATCGCCGTGTCGACCACCGCCGTGACCGATGGCGGCCTCCCTCTGCTGGCCACCCTGGTGGTCTTGTCTTCGCTGGTCCAGTTCCTCTTCTCGTTCCGCTTGTCGCTGCTGCGCCGGATCATCACCCCCACCGTCGGGGGAACCGTGATCATGCTGATCGCCGTCAACATCTTCCCCATCTGCTTCCACCGGCTCAGCTCCGTTCCCGCGCACATCGATCCGACCTCTCTCGCGGGGCCGATCACCGCGGGTGCCACGTTCTTCGTGATCCTCGTCGTCTCCCTGCTTTCGTCGGGGCAGCTGAGACTCTGGGGACCCTTGATCGGAGTCGTGACGGGCTGCACGGTCGGCTCGTTCTTCGACATCCTGGACCTGACGCCGATCCGCGAGGCCGCATGGGTGGGACTCCCCTCCGCCACGTGGCCCGGCCTCGATCTCTCCTTCGACGCGAAGTTCTGGGGGCTGCTTCCCGCCTTCATGATCGTCACCATCGTCGGGGCGATCGAGACCTTCGGCGACGGGATCGCGATCCAGCGGGTATCTACGCGCACGCGCGAGCCCGTCGATTTCAAGGCGGTGCAGGGCGCGGTCAACGCAGACGGAGTCGGAAACCTGCTTTCGGGGCTGTTGGGCACGCTGCCGAACACGACCTACGCCACGAGCATCTCGGTCGCCCAGCTCACGGGCGTGGCGGCGCGACGCGTGGGTGTGTACGCGGGCCTCGTGATGATGGCCGTTGCGTTCCTGCCCAAGCTCTCCGCGCTGATCCAGGTGATTCCGGACGCGGTCGTCGGCGCCTACGTCCTGGTGCTGCTCGTGCTGCTCTTCGCGCAGGGGCTGCGCCTGGCGACGTCGGAAGGGCTCACCTACGAGAACGGCTTCGTCGTGTGCCTCTCCTTCTGGCTGGGGATGGCCTTTCAGGAGCAGCTCGTCTTCCCGGAACACCTTCCGAGCTGGGCGCGCACGCTGCTCGACAACGGAATGACTTCGGGAACCCTGGTCGCGGTGTTTCTGACGCTGGTGCTCGCCGTCAAGAACCGAACGCAGCACGAGATCACCCTGGACGCCTCGACCACGGCGATCCCCGAGCTCTACGAGTTCCTCGCCCGCATTGCGCGCGAGCTGGGCTGGGACAAGGAGGCGACCGATCGGCTGCAGCTCGCCGGAGAGGAAGCGCTGTTGTTCCTCGTCAACAGGGAGGAAGACGCGCAACGCGACCAGCCGGCTCCGATCCCGGTCTCAGCGCGGGAGATCGACGGCGTCCTCGAGCTCGAGTTCCTCAGCGGGCCGGGAGAGGAGAACCTCGAGGAGCTGGTGAGCGGGCTGGGCGAGCGCGAGCACGGCGAGCATGTATCGGAGGAGGATGCGGGGCTGCGCACGTTGAGCAAGCTCGCGCTCGAGCTCAGCCACGAGCAGTTTCACGATCGCGACTACCTGCTGGTGAAGCTCGACAGCAAGCCGCTCTGATCGCTTGTGGCAGGGACGGCCCTATCGCAGGTTCTTTCCCGCGGGGGGAAACGCGCTGACACCTACGGCACCACGGCGGTACCTACACGGGTACTTACGCAGAAGAATTCAGGAGAACGCCATGCTCCAGAGAGCAACTCGCATCGTCGGACTGACTGGAATGTTGGTGGCCGCAGCGGCCACGGCAGCCTCGGCGGTGCCGATCACGCTGCGGGACGGGGCGGCGCGGGTGGTGATCGATCCTGCCACCCAGGACGGTCTCAAGGAGTGGCGCCTGGGGGCGCAGCACGCCGTCAAGCAGTGGTGGTGGTATCGGGTAGGCGATACCGGCCCCGAGGCCTCCATCGACACCCTCGAGCTGGAGACCACGATCACCTCGGACACCGACGCCGACGGCCAGCTCGACACCCTGGTGGTGCGCTGGGTGCACCCGGGCGGTCTCTTTCATCTGGAGGCGAGCTGGCGGCTGACCGGCAGCCTGGGCGTGGGCAAGCTGGAGTCGACCCTGACCCAGCAGCTCCAGCTGACGAGCCTCGTCTCCGGGCCGCAGGACATCACGCTCTTCCAGTACGTAGACATGGATCTGGGCGGCGGGAGCGACGACACCTTCGGTCAGATCGATTGCGGCGACACGGGCGGCGGCACTTGCGACATCGGCACGCTGGTGAGCCAGGCCGACGCAGGCCCGATCCTGGGGTCCGACGACCCGGAGACCACGCACGCCACCTCCGTGGTGACCCGCGCGTTCAACGTGAACGACTTCTCCGACTTCCCCGCCGGGTTCGACGACTCTCCGAAT
>CAXMOD010000108.1:0-3651 GCA_964194905.1 uncultured Desulfobacterales bacterium
CATGCCGCTCTCGTCGACGGTGATCTCGCGCACGCGGCAGCGGGCGCGCAGTTCGACGCCGGCGCGCACCGCCTTGGGCCAGTAGGTCACGTCGGTGCTGGCCTTGGCGCCCTGGGCGCAGGCGATGATGCAGGGGCCCAGATTGATGCACGGCGGGCGCCCGTCGTACTCGCGAGTGGCGATCGCGCTGTCGGACGGCCACCAGTGCCAACCCAATGAGTTGAAGCCGCGCGCCAGGGTCTCTCCCATCCTTCCGATGGGAACCGGCGGCAGCGTCGGCTCCTTGGGCGGTCCGGCGGGATCTCCTGCGAGGCCGGCCACTCCCATCATCTCTGCGTTGACGTCGTACCACGGGGCGAGCTCCGCGTAGTCGAGTGGCCAGTCGCGGGCGACTCCGTCGAGGCTGCGCACCCGGAAATCGCCAGGGTGGAAGCGCGGAAAGTGAGCGGCGTAGAGGATCGTGCTGCCTCCCACCGCGTTGAAGTTGGAGACCTGGATCGGGGACCCGGCGTCGTTGACGGGGTAGTCCTCGGGGCGGCCGCGGCTGTTGGGGGAGAGACCGAAGTCGTTGAAGCGGCGCATCTCCCAGTCGAGACCGGCCGTCGGGTACTTCGTCGGATCGAGCCAGTCGCCCTGCTCGAGGCACACGATGTTCATCCGTGTCTCGGCCAGGCTCCACGCGAAGGCTGCGCCCGCTGCGCCCGCGCCGATGATCAGGACGTCGACCGGTTCTTCCGACATGGCGCGGGCAGCGTAGCAGGGGCCGACTCCCCACGGGACCGCGACCCCCTATACTGACGCGGCCCGGGAGGCCCGGATGCTCGTCGACGACTACAGCGGACCCTTCGATCCCGCATTCGAACTGGCGCGCCTCTCGCGCCAGGCGCTCGCCGATCTGGGCCGTGAGTTCCTGCTGAGCGGTCACCTCCAGGACCGGGTCGGGCTGCCGCGTGTGCTCCAGCGCCACGGCTTCGACGCCATGACCCAGGTGTCCATCGACGAGTGGATGGGAGCGAGCCCGGCCTACTCCAAACGCATGCAGCGCGCGTTCGGGTTCGAGGGCAGCGAGGTCGGTACGATCTTCAAGAACCTCCAGCTCGACATCGGGGCCCCCCACCAGTTCATGGAGTTTCGCTTCGACCTGAACGGGCCGGACTACGGGGAGTTCTGGCTGGAGTGCTGCGGCCCGCTGCTCGATGTGGAGCCCTTCGGCGAGGATCGAGTCAAGGCCATGTGCCATGACGTGGAGGACCCCACCTTCGATGCCACGGCGGCCGCCACCCACCCGTGCGCGAAGGTGCGCCCCATCCACCGGCCGCCGCGCGTGCCGTCGGCTCGAGTGCCCCACTGCCGCTGGAAGGTCTTCATCGACGACGAGAGCGTCGCCTACGAGCAGCACCCCAACCTGGATCGGGTGCGAAGCTCGAAGATCGCTCAACTCGAGCTTCGCCTGCCCGAGAAGGCCGCCGAACCCGGCGGCTGGCCGGACTACTCGGGCCCCTTCGATCCCGAATGCCAGCTCGAAGATTTCAGCCATCGCGCGCTGGTGGCCGCCAACCTGGAGTTCGCGCTGCAGAGCCACCTGCTGGCGCGCTCGTTCCTGCTCTGCGTGGGGCAGCGCTTTGGCGCCGACGAAGTCCCCGACCTCGCAACGCAGCAGTGGACGGGGATCGCAGGCTTGACCGCGGAGCGCCTCCGGGGCGCGATGGCCGTCGACGGTGAGGGTCCCGAGGCCGTCGCCAAGATCTTCCAGCTCCACCCCTGCTTCCACCCGCGCGACTACGTGGATCTGCGCGTGTCCCTCGAAGACGGCGGCGTGCGCATCGCGTTCGGCGCGTGCCCGGCCTTCGAAGAGGGCGACGCCTACTCCTGGTTCGCGCACCTCGACGCGTCGCCCCACCCGGCCCTCGACGCCATCGCCCGCGCCGTGAACCCGCGCGCGAGCTGCCGGGGTTCCGCTGCTCGGGGCGACGAGCGCCTCGCCTTCCGCGTGGAGATCGATCCCGACGCCGAGCCGTACCCGCAGGCGGAAGAGGTACGCCTGGCGAAGTTCAGCGGCGGGGCGCGCCTCGTCTTCCAGCGCCGCCGCCCGCTGCGCAGCTGAACCTCAGGAGCGGAGTTCCGGCGCTGCGCGCCCCGCCACCAGCGGCAGGTCCAGGTAGGTGCGGATGCCCGGCTCGGCGCGGCACACGTACGGGATTGCGCTCACCCCGTGGATGGCGGTCGCCACGATCCCCGGGTTGCGCCGCAGCCCGGCCTCGATCGACTCGGGGTGCCAGCCGTGGAAGGTGACCTTGGACGACGGGTCTCCGGTCACCTCCACCTCGAAGCGCTCGCCCTCGGGCCCGAAGTTCCACGCCGGGTCCAGGTTCTCTTCGCCCATGAACCAGTTGGTGCGCACCGTGATGACCGGTTCTCGGCGCACGGTGGCCTGCCAGGTGAAGCGCTGGGCAGCCACGCGCCCGGGCGGGATGGGACCGATGGGCGAGTCGATGGGCTGGGTCGCCACCGCGACTTCGTGCCGGGTGGGCCGCTCCTCGTCGAGGGCGAAGCCCAGCGTGTCCGCCAGCATGTCGACCGACTGCTGGAAGCCGCCCGACAGGATCGCCAGCATGGGGCTCTTCGCGGCCTCCTCGGGCGTCTTGCCGAAGAGCATCAGGTCGCCCACCACCTGGGGCGCGTCGTAGCTGCGGATGTCGGAGAACTCCTCGGCGCGCACGTGGGTCACGTTGCGCGAGAGCGCCGAGACCATCAGCGGGAAGCGTTCCGTGATGCCGCCGGGATGGATGCCGGTTCCGTGCAGCGTGACGCCGGCGCCGCGACAGGCGCTCTCCAGCGCGGCGACGTCGCGCGCGCCCGGGTAGAACCAGTTGAGCGGCGTCACCACATTCTTGCCCGACGCGAGGATGCGGATGACGACCGATTCGTCCGCCAGGATCGGCGCGTAGAAGACGCAGTCCGCGTCGAGCCGCAGCAGCGCGTCCACGTCGTGGGTCGCTTCGACACCCAGCGCGGGGATGCCGCAGATCTCGCCCGCGTCGCGGCCGACCTTGTCGGCGCCGTGGACCCAGCAGCCCACCAGTTCCAATTCCGGGTGCGAGACGATGCCCTGGATGGCGGCCCGTCCCACGCCGCCCGTCGCCCACTGGATCACGCGATACGGCATGCCATTCCTCCGTCGGGACGTTCTACCGGCCTGTCTCCGCGCTTCATGGAAACCTCCGATGGTCCGAGGTTTCTGCATCTCGGTATCATCCCGAGATGCCCGCCGGTCGGCCCCGCGAGTTCGACGAGACCAAGGTGCTGGAACGAGCCATGCAGCTCTTCTGGCTGCGCGGCTACGGGCGCCTCGGTGTGGCCGAGTTGCTGAAGCACATGGGGATCTCCCGCCAGAGCCTCTACGACACCTTCGGAAACAAGCGTGGCCTCTTCCTGCGCGCGATCGAGCACTACCGCGCCACCCAGCTCTCCCGGGCCTTGGGTCTGCTCGAGCGCGCCGCCATCCGCGACATCTACTCCGGAACCCTCGGCATGCTGGCCTAGCGCAGCCCTCGGAAGCACGCGCGCACCTCCTCCACGTAGGTTTCGGGCCGCTCGAAGGCGGGGAAGTGTCCGCCCTTCTCGAGTTCGTTCCAGTGGAGGAGCGTTCCA
>CAXMOD010000109.1:0-6439 GCA_964194905.1 uncultured Desulfobacterales bacterium
CAGCGCGAGCAGCGCGAGGAACAGCACCGTACCGGGACGGAAAGGACGCATGATCACCCCTGGACTGGAGCGCGCGGAAGGCGCGGATCAGCCGACGTCGAACGGCGAGTCTAGCGGCGGCTCGGGGTCCTCGACCACCACGTCCGCGTCCCGATTGCGCCGCCATGACGAATGAGTGATGCCCATCTTGGCGATCATGTAGTTGAGCTTGCGCCGGCTGATCCCCAGTAGCTCGGCAGCCCGCTTCTGGACGAAGCCGCTGCGGCGCAGCGCAGCCATCACCACCTCGCGCTCCACATCGGCCAGCCGGAAACCGAGCAGCCCCAGGTCCTGCGGTCCGCGGGGGCCCCCGGCCGCGGGCGTCAGGACCAGGTCGTCCGCGTCGATCCAGTCGCCCTCGGCCATCAGCGTGGCGCGCTCGACGGCGTTGCGCAGCTCGCGCACGTTGCCGGGCCAGGTGTGCTCCCGCAATCGTGCCACGGCGGCGTGCGTGAATCCACGCCGAGGCCGGCCCAGCTCCCGCGAGAAGGTGCTCAGGAGGTGCTCGGCGAGCAATACCACGTCGTCACCCCGCTCTCGCAGCGGCGGCAACGGAATGCCGATCACCGCCAGGCGAAAGTAGAGATCTTCGCGGAAGCGGCCCTCGGAGATCGCCACCTCCAGGTCCTGGTTGGTGGCCGCCACGATCCGCACGTCGGTACGCAGCACCCGGGTCCCACCGAGACGGTGGAACTCCTGGTCCTGGAGCACGCGCAGCAGCTTCGCCTGGGTGGGAGCGGACATGTCGCCCACCTCGTCGAGGAACAGGGTTCCGCCGTCCGCCTGCTCGAAGCGCCCGATGCGCATGCGGTCCGCGCCGGTGAAGGCTCCGCGCTCGTGGCCAAAGAGCTCGGACTCGAGCAGCGTGTCGGGGAGCGCCGCACAGTTGACCTTGACGAAGGGGCGCTCCGCGCGCGGCGAAAGGGCGTGGATCAGTCCTGCCACCAGCTCCTTGCCCGTGCCGGTCTCGCCGGTCACCAGGACCGTCGAGCGCGACGGTGCCGCTCGTTCCGCCAGATCCACGGCGGCGCGGACCCCTTCGCTCACCCCGACCAGGTTGTCCGGTGCGTAGTGCGCCGCGCGCTCGGCGCGCAGCTGGTGTACCTCTCCGAGCAGGCGCGCGTGTTCGACGGCGCGCGCCACGCGCACCTCGAGCTGGTCGAGCGCCACCGGCTTCTCCACGAAGTCGAATGCGCCCAGGCGCATGGCGTCCACGGCCACCTCGACGGTGCCGAAGGCCGTCATCACGATCACCGCCGTGCGCGGCTCGCGGGCGCGCGCAGCGCGCAGAACCGCGAGGCCGTCGGCGCGCGGCAAGCGCAGGTCCGTCAGCACCACGTCGTAGGGCTCCAGCGACGCGTCGTCGAGGCGCGCCACTGCGCTCTCGCCGTCGGCCACCTCGTCCACGGTGTAGCCGGCCTCCCCGAGGGCCAGCAGCATGCCGCGGCGCAGGGCGTCGTTGTCCTCGGCCAGCAGCACGCGCGCGCCGCGCCCGCTCAAGACCCGCCCCCTGCGGCGGGCAGCCGCACCCGGAACGTGGCTCCGCGTCCCGGCCGGCTGTCCAGTTCGATGCTGCCGCCGTGACTGGTGACGATCTTCTGGGCTTTCGCGAGTCCCACACCGCTGCCCGTGTCCTTGGTGGTGAAGAACGGGTAGAAGATCCGCTCGCGCAGATCCGCCGGCACGCCCGGGCCCGAATCAGCGATGGAGAGCACCACCTCGGAGCGCACGCGCGCGTCCGCGCCGGCGGGCAGCCGGTCTTCTTCCACGCGCACGGTAGCCTGCGGATGGGGGCGGCTCTCGGTGCGCACGCCGAGCGAGAGCCGCGGCGTGCCCGACACCTCGTTCAGCATGGCCTCCACCGCGTTCACGGCCAGGTCGGTCATCGCCACCAGGAGCTGCTCGGGGTCCCCCTGCACCAGAGGTACGCCGGGTTCGTAGGCACGGTCGACCTTGCCCGGGAACGGATGCCGAGCGATCGCCCGGTCGACGGCCAGGTCGAGGAGCGCGGCCGGCTCCACCTCGTACGGCTCCGGCGCCACGGGACGCACGAACTCGAGAGTCTCGTCGAGGGTGCGGGCAATGACTCGCAGCTGCGCCATCAGATCCAGCAACAGCGCGTGCTCCTCGTCTCCCTCGGGAAGGCGCCGCAGCAGCAGCCCGGCCATCAGCTCCATGCCTGCCAGCGGGTTGCGCAGCTCGTGGGCCAGGCCCGCGGCCATCTCGCCGAGGGCGGCGAGCCGGTCGCGCAGGCGCGCCTGCTCGTCGTCGCGCTCGAACGCCGAGAGATCGCGAAACTGGATCGCCGCGCCCTTTAGCGCGCCGGCGCCGTCACGCACAGCGAGGAGGGTGAATCCGATGGTGGCTTCCGGTGCTCCGGGGCGTTCGGGCAGCACGAGCTCGGCGCGCGTGGGGCGCTCCAGTCCGTCGAGCGCGTCCTCGAGGAGCGAGATCACCTGGGGTTGGTCGGCGAGCACCACGCGGAAGTCGCTGCTGAGGGCGTCCTCCGGATCGCCCGATGGCGCGCCGAGGATGCGCCTCGCCGCGGGATTGAACGCCGTCACCAAGCCGCCGGCGTCGATCGCGATCACACCGGAGCGGAGTGAATCCAGCAGCCAGGCTGCCAGGGACGGATCCGAGATCGCCATCCCCCCCACATCGGACGGTTGGCGGGCTCCGTTGAGCCTCGGGCGGTGCGTCGCGGGGGAGGACTCCCCCCGCGCTGCCTACGCCTCCGCGGGCACCAGGTACTGCTTGCCTTCCTGAGCCAGCCAGCCGTCCTGCTTCAACTCCTTGACCACGCGGGTCACGGTCTCGCGGGACGTGCCGATCATGTCGGCGATCTGCTGGTGGGTCAGGGTCGGCGTGCGGTCGCGTTCGCCGTCCTGCGCTTCGGCGAGCCTGCGTAGAAGGCCCTTGGTGCGGTCCTTGACGCGCAGGAACGAGAGTGAGCTGGCCTGCTCGTCGGTCTCGCGCAGGCGCCGCGTCAGCTCCTGGATGACGTGCAGCGCGAGGTCGGAGTTGTTGCGCAGCAGCGCCAGGAAGTCGTGGCGCGAGAGCGCCAGCAGCACGGAGGGGACCAGGGTCTTCACGGTGGCGGAGCGGGGACCCTGATCGAGCAGCGCCATCTCGCCTACGAAGGCGCCTTCGCCGAGCATCTCGAGGATCTTCTCGCGGCCGTCCTCCGAGAGCTTGGTGACCTTCACGCGACCCTCGCTGATGAGGTACATGTAGTCGCCCGGCAGGCCTTCCTCCATGACGGTGGCGTTGCGCGGGAAGCGGCGCTCGATGAGGTGCGACGCGATCTCGTCCAGATCGTCGTCGTCGAGCTGCTCGAACAGCGGAATCTTGCGCAGTGATGCGAGCGTCATCTGCATCGTACTTCCCCTCCTCCGCTCCCGGAGGCTACAGCAGGTCGTCGCGTCCCTTGGACCGTAGCTTCTCGACTACGCGCTTGACCTCGGGACTTCCGTCCAGATTCGCGACCAGCAGCGCGTCGCCCGTATCGATCACGGCCAGGTTTTCGACTCCCACCAAGGCGATCGGTCGACCGTCGCCCCAGACCAGATTCCCCGTCGACTCGTGAGCGATCACATCGCCTCCGAGCACCCTGTTGCCCCCGGGGCCGACCCCCAGCTCTTCAGCCAGCGACTGCCAGGTTCCCACGTCGCTCCAGCGGAAATCGACGGGGACCACGGCCACCTGCCGGCTCCGCTCGAGCACCGCCACGTCCACCGCGACGTCCTGCACCCTGCGGTAGGCCTTCCGGATCGCCTCCTGGGCTCCACGACCCCGCGGGCTCCGGCGAACCGGAGCGAGCGCCCGGTAGATCTGCGGCGCGTGGACCTCCATCGCCTCCAGGATCGTCTGCACCCCCCAAACGAAGATGCCGGCGTTCCACAAATAGGTCCCGCTCCGCACGAACCGGCGCGCCCGGGCCGCGTCGGGCTTTTCGACGAAACGGGCGACCCGGTGTAGGCCGGGCAACGCACTCCCCGCGGGTCTGCCGAGACGAATGTAGCCGTAGCCGGTCTCCGGGCGCGTAGGGCGCACGCCGAGCGTGACGAGCCAACCCTGCTCCGCTGCAGCCGCCGCCCGCCGCATGGCGCCCGCAAACGCGCGCGAGTTCGGAATGAGATGGTCGGCGGGCAGGACGGCAAGGACGGCATCCGGGCACTGCGAGGCGATGCGTGTGGCCGCAAGCGCCACCGCCGGCGCCGTATTGCGCCGCCTCGGTTCGACTATGACGCGTTGTCTCGGGATTCCCGTGATGCGCATCACACTTCGGGCGTGATCGGCTCCGCACACCACCCACACCTCTCCCGCAAAGCGTCGGGCCCGGGCCACCGTCGCCTCGAGGAGGCTGGGCCCACCGTCGAGCGACAGGAAGAACTTGGGGATGGCGGCCCGGGAGCGGGGCCAGAAGCGCTCGCCCGCCCCGCCGGCGAGGATGACCGCGTGGATGCGCCGGCGCGGGGGCGCTAGCGCCCGACGCACACGTACTCGAAGCCCGCCTCCCGCATCGGGCCGGGCTCGTAGACGTTGCGCAGGTCCACCACCAGCGGATTCCGCAGCAGCGTGCGCACGCGTCCGAGGTCGAGCATCCGGAACTGGTTCCACTCGGTGACGATCACCAGGGCGTCCGCGCCTTCGCACGCCTCGTAGGCGTTCTTGCACAGGGTGGCGTCACCGAGATGCGACGCTGCATTGGGCATGGCCACCGGGTCGAAGGCGCGCACCACGGCGCCGTCCTTCTGGAGCTGGTTCGCGATGAAGATGGCCGGGGCGTCGCGAATGTCGTCGGTTTCCGGCTTGAACGACAGCCCGAGGAGCGCCACCGTGCGGCCCGCCACCTCCCCGCCGAGGGCATCCCTCACCTTCTCCACCATGCGCTCGCGCTGGCGCTGGTTGACGCGGATGACCGATTCCACGATCTCCATCTGCCCGCGCGCCTCGCGCGCCTGATGCGCCGCCGAGAGGGTGTCCTTCGGGAAGCAAGAGCCGCCGAAGCCGGGCCCCGGGTGCAGGAACTTCTGGCCGATGCGGCGGTCGAGGCCCATGCCGCGGGCCACCGCGTGCACGTCTGCGCCGATCCCCTCGCAGAGGTTCGCCACCTCGTTGATGAAGGAGATCTTCGTGGCCAGGAAGGCGTTGGCCGCGTACTTGGTCAGCTCGGCGCTGGCGATGTTGGTGTGCACGAAGGGCGTCTCGTTCAGGTAGAGCGGACGGTAGAGGTCGCGCATGACCGCCATCGCCTCGTCGTCGTCCGTACCCACCACGACCCGGTCGGGTCGCATGAAGTCGGCGACCGCGGCGCCCTCGCGGAGGAACTCTGGATTGGAGGCCACCGAGAAGCGCACCGAGCGGCCCTGCCTGGCCAGCTCCTCAGCGATCCAGCCCTTCACCTTGTACGACGTCCCAACGGGCACCGTGCTCTTGGTGACCACCACCTTGTAGCCGTCCATCACGCGCCCGATCTCGCGCGCCACTTGCTCCACGAAACGCAGATCCGTGCTGCCGTCGTCGGCGGGCGGCGTACCGACGGCGATGAAGACCACGAGCGACGAGCGCACCGCGGACTCGGTGTCCGTCGTGAAGGAGAGCCGGCCCTGGGTCACGTTGCGCTCGACCACGTCCTCGAGCCCGGGCTCGTAGATGGGGAGCTCGCCGCGCGCAAGCGCGGCGATCTTCTCTTCCTGGTTGTCCACGCAGGTCACCTGGACGCCGAACTCGGCGAAGCAGGCCCCGGTCACCAGGCCCACGTAGCCAGTGCCGATCACACAGACGTTCATCGCTCAATGCCTACTAGGCGCGCCGAAGAATAGGACGCTTCTCCAGAAAATCCCGCGCCGCCGCTGACGACGGCGCGGCGGGAGGTCACGACCTCTCCCGCAGCCAAGCGACGAAGAGCCCGATCCCGTCCTCCAGGGAGGTGGCCGGGGCGTAGCCGAGAGCCTCGCGGGCCGCGGACGTGTCGGCCCAGGTGCGCGACACCTCGCCGGGCTGCGGCGGCAGCAACTCGAGGCGCGCCTCGACGCCGAGCGCGCGCTCAAGCTCAGCGATCACGTCGCGCAGCACGACGCTGCGGCCGGCGCCCAGGTTGAGGATGCGAAAGCCAAGATCCGTGTCGATGCAGCGCACGAACCCTTCGACCAGATCGTCCACGTAGGTGTAGTCACGCAGGCTGCTGCCGTCGCCGAAGACGGGCAGTGTCTCGCCCTGGAGCATGCGCTCGGCGAACTTGCGGATCGCCAGATCCGGACGCTGGCGCGGCCCGTACGCGGTGAACAGCCGCGCGCAGGTGACGGACAGCCCGTACGCGTGGTGGAAGGCGTGGGCGATCAGCTCGGCGGAGCGCTTCGTGGCCGCGTACGGCGAGATCGGTCGCTCGACCGGGTCG
>CAXMOD010000110.1:0-9105 GCA_964194905.1 uncultured Desulfobacterales bacterium
ACGCGAGCACGCGTTGGCCTGGAAGATCGCGCGGAGCGCGAAGGTGCGCGAAGTCCTGGCCGCTCCGGGCAGCGACGGCATGGCTTCGTGCGCGCGCTGCCTGCCGGACGTGAAGGCGTCCGACCTCGACGCCGTCGTCTCAGCGGCCCAGCGCGAAGCGGTGGATCTGGTCGTGGTGGGTCCCGAGGACCCGCTCGCGGCGGGCCTGGCGGACCGCCTGCGCGCGGCGGGAATCGCAACCTTCGGTCCTTCCGCGCAAGCCGCGCGGCTCGAGGGAAGCAAGGCGTTCGCCAAGGAGTTCATGGCGCGCCATCGGATCCCCACGGCTGCGTTCGCGGTGTTCGACGACCTCGACGCCGCGCGTACCCAGGTTCGCAAGCAGGCGGGACCGTGGGTGGTGAAGGCAGACGGTCTCGCCGCCGGGAAGGGCGTGTTCGTGTGCGACGGGCCCGCTGAGGCCCTGGCCGCACTCGATGAGATCATGGGCGAGCGGCGCTTCGGTGACGCGGGGGCGCGCGTCGTGATCGAAGAGCGTCTCGAAGGCGAGGAGGCATCCTTCTACGCGATCACCGACGGCGAACGCATCGTCACGTTGGCCGCGGCCCAGGATCACAAACGCGCGCTCGACGGCGACCGCGGCGAAAACACCGGCGGCATGGGCGCCTACTCGCCGGCTCCCGTCGTTTCGGAGGCGGTGGAGAAGCGCATCCTCGAAGAGGTCGTGCACCCGGCGATCCGCGGCATGGCCCAGGACGGCTGCCCCTACCAGGGGGTTCTCTACGCGGGTCTCATGATCGACGCCGGCGGCGCTCCGCGCGTCGTGGAGTTCAACGTCCGTTTTGGCGATCCCGAGACGCAGCCCCTGATGCTGCGCATGGAAGGTGATCTGGTTCCGCTCCTGGAAGGCGCGGCGCACGGAAACCTCGACGACGGGAGCCGCCTCGGCTGGGGCGAAGCGGCCGTGTGCGTGGTGCTGGCGTCGGGGGGCTACCCGCGCGGCTACGAGACGGGCTGCGCCATCAGCGGGCTCGACGAGCTGGCGGATGATCCGGACGTGGTGGTCTTCCACGCCGGTACGCGCCGGTCGCCGGACGGCGGCTTCGAGACGGCGGGAGGCCGCGTGCTCGGTGTGACCGCCCGCGGCCCGGAGGTCGAGACGGCGCGATCCCGCGCCTACGCGGCCGCCGAGCGCATCCGTTTCGAGGGACGCCAGCTGCGCAGCGACATCGCGGATCGCGCGCTCGGACGGGCGTCGTCATGAGCGCGACGAGCGCGACGAACGCGGCGAGTGCGGCGCTGGACGAGGCGCTCGCACGCATCGCGCGGGGCGGCCTCGTGGCCTACCCGACGGAGACGCTCTTCGGACTCGGCGTCGATGCCACCCGGTCGGATGCGGTGGAGCGGTTGCGTGCCTGGAAGGGCCGTCGCGACGACCAGCCACTGTCGCTGCTGGTGGAAGACGCGGCGTCGTTGGCCGCGGTGGGCGTGGAGGTACCTCCGGCGGCCCGGCGCCTGGCGCGGGACCTTTGGCCGGGTCCCGTCACCCTGGTGCTGCCCTGCAAGCGCGCGTTCGCCGCGGGCGTGGCGCGCTCCGACGGAGCCGTGGGCGTGCGCTGCTCGCCGCACCCCGTGGCCGCTCTGCTGGCGCGGCGCCTGGCCGAGCACGGCCTCGGCCCCATCACCGCCACCAGCCTGAACCGGAGCGCCGCGCCTCCGGCCGCGCGTCGCGCGGCGGCTGCAGAGCTGTGCAGTGACGACGACGAGGGGCCCTGGCTCCTCGATGTGGCCGGCACGCCCGAGCCCGATGGGCGCGCCACTACGGTGGTGGACGCCACCGGGCTACGGCCGCGGGTGTTGCGAGAGGGTGCCGTGCCCGGTTCGCGCATCGACGCGTGTCTCGACGATCTTCTCGCCGAGGAGGACGCGTGACACAGGTCCGCCCGTTTCGCGCGCTGCGCTACGCGCGCGCCGACCTGACTTCGATATTGGTGCCGCCCTACGACGTGATCTCGCCGGAGGAGCGGCGCCGCTACTGGTCGGCGGATCCGCGTCACGCCATCCGCCTGGAGCTGACCCGTGACCCGGCCGAAGAGGTGGCCACGGACTACTCCGACGTAGCCGGGACGCTCGCTGCCTGGCAGGCCGACGGAGCGCTGCTGCGCGACGACGCGCCGGCCGTCTACGGCCTGGCTCAGCGCTTCACCGGTCCCGACGGGACGCCCCTGGTGCGCGAAGGATTCTTCGCCGCGCTGCGCCTCGAGGACTACGGACGGCGGGTGGTGCTGCCCCACGAACGCACCATGGCCGGCCCCAAGAGGGACCGCCTGAAGATGCTGCGCGCAACCCGCGCGAATCTCTCGGTGATCTTCCTGCTCTACGAAGATCGCGAGGGTGTGCTGGCGGGCGACCTGTCTCAGGCGCTCTCGGGTGCGGCCCTGGCGGCGGGGCGCGATCCCGCGGGCGTGGACAATACGCTGGTGCGGATCGCCGACACGGACGCGGTGGCGCGCATCCAGTCCTTCCTGGGAGAGCGCCCGGTCGTGATCGCCGACGGCCACCACCGTTACGAAACGGCCCTCCAGTACCGTGCCGAGCGCCCGGACGACGAGGCTGCAGGCTGGACGCTCGCCTACTTCGCCAATGCCTACGCGGCGGGCTCGCTGCTGCTGCCCATCCACCGGGTGATCCTCAAGGGCTCGGCGCCCGCCTCGGACGCCTGGGCGCAGCTGCTGCCGGGCTGGAGCGGCCGCGAGCTCGCCGCGCCCGACGCCGACGCGATCCCCGCGCTGCTGGAGGAACACCTGAGCCCGCTCGGCGGGCGCACGGCGTTCGTGGCCGACGACGGGAGCGGTACGCTGCGCCTCTTCGTGCGCGACGCGGACGTGCCCGGTGAGCTGGCCATCCGCACGCTGCACCGCGAGGTGATCGGCGGCGCCTTCGGGCTCGACGAAGACGCGGTTCGCGACGGAGCGGTGGCGTTCCCCAAGGACGTGCGGCTGGCGGCCGGCGACGTGCGCGAGGGACGCGGCGCCGTAGCCCTGTACCTGAACCCGCTCACGCCCGACGACGTGTTCGCGGTGACGCGCGCGGGCGAGGTGCTGCCCCAGAAGAGCACCCAGTTCAGGCCCAAGCTGCCGAGCGGTCTGGTGTTCCGCCTGCTGGACGGTGAAGGCGCGTGAGGCCGCGACCCAAGAGCCGGCCCCAGGCGCTGGGCGACCTGGTTCCCAAGGTGCTCGACGAGCTCGGCTTCGAGCGCGCCAATACCTTGCGCGAGCTGGCCGACCTTTGGGACGGGGTGCTGGAGAGCGCGGTCGGACCCGACGCCGCCGGCCACTCCCGTCCCACAGGTCTGCGCGGAAGCGTGCTGGAGGCGACGGTCGACTCCAGTGCCTGGTGCCACCATCTGCAGCTCCAGCGCGAGCGGATCCTGGCCGGCCTCACCCGTCGGCTGGGTAGCGACGCCCCCACCGACCTCTGGTTCCGGGTAGGGTAGGATCCCGCGGATGTCGGACGCCCAGGACACCCAGGGCAGCCCGGAGGCCGTCCCCCAGCGCTGCGACTTCTGCGGTGACCCCTCGGCCACGGTCCGCCGGGTGGCCCTCGACCGCGGCTACGAGCGTCTGCGCACCCCCCACCGGGAGCAGTACGCCTGCCCCCGCTGCTCCGAGGACAAGGAACGGCGGCGTCTCGGCGGGCGCCCGGCCCCGCGCTGACGCCGTTGGTTGACCCTCGGAGCGAGATTTCCTAGATTCGGCGCCCGTTTCGGGCTCTTCCTTCGCGGTGCAACGCCGTCGGGAGCCCGCGGAGGAACTCCTCGGCGATGGTGAAGATCCGGCTGCAGCGCGCGGGCGCCAAGAAGCGCCCGTTCTACAAGATCGTGGCGATCGACGAGCGCAGCGCGCGCGACAGCCGCGCCCTCGAGTTCCTCGGCACCTACGACCCCAAGGGCGATCCCGCCGAGGTGAAGCTGGACCTCGCAGGTGTGGATCGCTGGGTGGGACGCGGCGCACAGCTGAGCGAGACGGTGGCCTCCCTGGTCCACCGCGTTCGCCGCGACCGCGCCGCCGCTCCTCCCGCGGAGGCATCCTGATGGCCGACACCAAGGGCGCAATGGAACTGGTCGAGTTCATGGCCAAGGCCATCGTCACCCAGCCCGACGCCGTTCGCGTGATCGAGGCCGACGGCGGCCGGGTACTCGAGCTGGAGACCGACTCCGAGGACCGCGGCCGCGTGATCGGCCGGCAGGGACGCGTGGCCAAGGCCATGCGTGCCGTGCTCGGGGCCTCGCGTGTCGGCGGCGACGCCCGGCTCGAGATCGTCGACTAGGTCGCAGCATGACGGCCCCGGCGGCGGCCGTGCCCGACGACGCGAGCTCACGAGCCGTCGTCCTGGGGCGCGTGGTGGGCGCTCACGCGCGCGCGGGCGAGGTCCGCGTGCGCTGGCTCGGCGACGGACCGGAGCACCTGCTTGCGCTCGACGAGGTGCGTCTGGGCGCCGCCGACGATCCGGCCGGTGCGCGCGCCTACAGCGTCGAAGAGTCGGGCCCGGGACGCGGCGCCGAGGTGCGGCTGAAGCTGCTCGGTGTGGACGACCGGGAGTCCGCCGAGGCGCTCGGAGGCCTCTGCGTGCTGGCTCGTGCCGCTCAGCTCCCCGCTCTGGATGAGGGCGAGTACTACTGGTTCGAGTGGATCGGCTGCCGAGTGGAAGACGCGGACGGCGCGCCGCTCGGCAAGGTCGTGGAAATCCTGGAGACCGGGGCGCACGACGTCCTGGTGGTCGAGGCCGCCGACGGGCGCCGGCTGCTCCTGCCCGCGGCCGAGGAATTCTTGAAGGAGGTGGACATCGAGGGTCGTCGCATTGCGATCGAGGTGATCCCGGGTCTCCTCGATCCGGTGTAGCGCGATGGAAGGGCGCCCCATCCGGATCGACACGGTGCGGGTCGACGTGGTGACGATCCACCCCGGCCTCTTCGGGCCCTTCCTGGACGAGGCCATGGTGGGCATCGCCCGGCGCAAGGGCGCAGCGGAGCTGGCGGTACACGACCTGCGCGACTGGACGCACGATCGGCACCACAGCGTGGACGACGCGCCCTACGGCGGCGGACCCGGAATGGTGATGAAGCCGGAGCCCCTCGTGGAGGCGATCGAGGCGATCGCCGGCCCGAAGGGCCCGGAGCGAAAGGCGCATGTGGTCCTGCTCTCGCCCCAGGGGCGGCGGCTGGACCAGGCGCTGTTGGAAGAGCTGGCCGGACGCGAGCACGTGGTGCTGGTCTGCGGCCGCTACGAAGGAGTGGATCAAAGAGCGATCGACCTGGCGGTGGACGAAGAGGTCTCCGTGGGCGACTACGTGCTGTCGGGCGGCGAGGTGCCGGCCATGGCGCTCATCGAGGGCGTCGTGAGGCTCCTGCCGGGGGTTCTGGGGAATCCGGAATCGGCCGAGAGCGAGTCGTTTCGCGGAGACCTGCTGGAGGGGCCGCAGTACACTCGGCCGGCCGTCTATCGGGACCGTGCCGTGCCCGAGGTGTTGCGCTCCGGCAACCACGCCGAGGTCGAACGCTGGCGGAACGAGCGGGCGCGCGAGCGCACGCGGGAGCGGCGACCGGACCTCGTGTCCGGAGCGCAAGGAGACGAGCGATGAACCGGAATCAACTCGAGGCGCTGGAGCGCGAGAGCCTGCGGCACGACCTGCCTCCGTTCCGGCCGGGCGACACGGTGCGAGTGCACGTGCGCATCCAGGAAGGCGGCAAGGCGCGCATCCAGGTGTTCGAGGGTGTGGTGATCCGCCGTCGCGGCGGCGCCAACTCGGGCACGTTCACCGTGCGGAAGGTGTCCTACGGCGTGGGCGTGGAGCGCATCTTCCCGATCCAGTCGCCCGTGGTGCAGAAGGTGGAGATCAAGAGCCGTGGCCACGTGCGCCGTGCGCGTCTCTACTACCTGCGCGAGCTTCGCGGCAAGGCCGCCCGTCTGCGCTCCAAGGTGCGGGACCTCTCGGCGCTGGCCGCGCCCGCGGTGGCCAGCGACGACGCCGGCTCGCTGGACGAGGCGGAGCCCGAGGAGCCGGAAGCCGTCGAGGCCCCGGCCACGGAAGAGGCCGCTGAGAAGCCCCAGGAGTAGGGGCTAGCCGCCGCCGGCGTCGAAAGCGGCTTCCAGGTGCCGCACGCGCCAGACCCCGCTGACGGCAACCTCGCACGCCACCACATCGAATCGCACGCGCTGCGCCCGTGCCGGATGCGCGTGCAACCAGGCCCGCGCGCCGCGCACCAGCCGCGCCTGCTTGCGCGCGTCCACCGCCTCCTCAGGAAGCCCGAAGCGGCGCACGCGCCGTGTCTTCACCTCCACGAAGACGAGGGTGCGGCCGCGGCGCGCCACGAGGTCGAGCTCCACGCCGCCCTCCCGCACGTTGCGTCCAACGATCCGGTAGCCGCGGTGCTCGAGGTGCGCAGCCGCACGCGCCTCGCCCTCGCGCCCCAGCGCGAGCCGGTGGTCCTTGTGCATGGGGATCACTCCGCGGGACCGCGGGGCGAGAGGGAGCGTACCGAAGCCGCAGAGACGGTAAAGTCGGCCTCGTGGCCACACTCCATCTCGTAGCGACGCCCATCGGGAATCTGGAGGATGTGACCCTGCGGGCGATTCGGGTGCTGGGGGAGGTGGAGTTGCTGCTGGCGGAGGACACGCGGCGCACACGGGTGCTGCTGGAGCGCCACGGGATCGACGCGAAGCCGCGCTCGCTGCACGCCCACAACGAGGCGTCGCGCTGCGCCGAGGTGTTGCGGGTGCTGGGTACGGGAGGTGACGCCGCCCTGGTCTCGGACGCAGGGACGCCTCTGGTCTCGGACCCGGGCGAGCGGCTCGTGGCCGCGGTCCTGGACGCCGGGCACGCGGTGGTGTCGGTGCCAGGGCCCTCGGCCGTGCTGGCGGCGCTGGGGGTCTCGGGCCTTCCGGCACTGCCTTTTGCCATGCTCGGCTTCCCGCCGCGGCGCGCCGCGGCGCGGCGGGGCTTCTTCGAGTCCTGGCGCGAGCGGCCCGAAACCCTGGTCTTCTTCGAGTCGCCGCGCCGGCTGAGGGCCACGCTGAGTGAGGCCGCGCAGGTGCTCGGCGACCGGCCCGCCTGCGTGGCTCGCGAGCTGACCAAGCTGCACGAGGAGGCCGTGCGCGGCCCGCTCTCGGAGCTGGCGGAGCGTTTCGCCGACGGAGCCAAGGGGGAGGTCACCGTCGTGGTCGGTGGTGCTTCGCCGTCCGCCCCCTCGGAGGAGGACGTGGAGGCGCGCATCCGCGCGCTGGTGCAGGAAGGACTCCCCGCTCGGGAAATCGCGGCGCGCGTGGCTTCGGCCACCGGGGTTCCGCGGCGCAGCGCCTACGCGCGCGTCCTGGCGCTGCGCGGGGAAACCGACGCGTGAGGACCGCTCCCGGCACCCTGCTGCGCACGGTCCGTCACCTGCACCCGCGCCAGGTGTGGCACCACGCGCTCCACGTGCTGCTGCCGGCCGCGCGCAGCGCCGAGCCCCCGCCGGACCTCCCGGCGCCCGCGCTGCAGCGCGCGGCGGCGCCGTTCCCCGGCGCGCCGGCGCATGCACACTTCGAGCCGCCGGACCGCGTGACGCTGCTCAACCGCGAAGCGCGCTTCGACGGCCGCATCGACTGGGACATCCAGAGCGAGGGGCCGCTCTTTGCATTTCACCTGCACCAACACGACTTCCTCCGGGCCGCTTCTCTTTCGCCGTCGGACCGCAGTGCGGTGCTGCTCGACTGGGAGTCCCGTCACCGCCGCGGCACGGGTTGGCACCCGGCCTCGATCAGTCTGCGCGCGCTCACCTGGCTGAAGCTCCTCACCACGCCGGGGGCTCTCGAGGAAGATGCGGGCGAGCTGCTGCGCGTGCGCCGCTCGCTCTCGGCGCAGCTCGAAATGCTGGCCGGCCACCTCGAGGTGCGCCTGCTCGCGAACCACTACCTCTCGAACCTGCTCGCCCTCGTGGCCGGCGGGCTGGTGCTGCGCGGGGGTGCGGCGCGACGCTGGCTCGGCCTCGTGCCGGAGCTGTGCTCGCAGCTCGAGAAGCAGGTGCTCGCCGACGGCGCCCACTACGAACGCAGCCCCATGTACCACGCGCTGATGCTCGAGGGTGTGCTCGACGTGCTGAACTGGGCGCGCGCGGCGGGAGAGCGTGCGCCCGGCGGGCTCGTAGAAACGCTGGAGGGGAACGCGTCGCGCATGCTCGCTGCCCTCGCGATCTACACCCACCCCGACGGCGAGATCGCGCTCTTCGCCGACTCGGCGTTCGGCATCGCCCAGCGTCCCGAGGTGCTCGAGGCCTACGCCGGCTCTCTCGGCGTGCTCGCGGCGGCTCCGGCGCGCGCCGGCGTGCTCGAAGACGCCGGCTACGTGCGTCTCGCCGACGGCGCGTTCAGCCTGCTCGTGTCGGTGGCGGGGCCCAAGCCGGCCTACCAGCCGGGGCACGCCCACGCCGATGCGCTGGCCTTCGAACTCTGCGTGAACGGGGAGCGCGTCGTGACCGACACGGGTGTTTTCGAGTACGTGCCGGGCGAACGCCGCGACCGCGCGCGCGCTACATCATCCCACGCCACGATCGAGGTCGGCGGCCGCGACCAGGCCGAGCTGTGGGCGGCACACCGCGTGGGCGGCCGCCCGAAGGTGAAGCTCGAGGCCGTGGGCCCGGGCCGGCGCGTGGAGGCCTCGTGCGCGGGCTGGGCCACGCGCGACACGCCGCACCGGCGCGTGCTGGCCCTCGCCGACGGTGTCCTCGAGATCACGGACACGCTGGCCGACCGGCGTCACGCCCTGAAATTGGTGCTTCCCCTGGCGCCGGGCCTCGAACCGGCCCTGGAGGGGAGCGAGGCGCTTCTGCCGGGACTGCGCATCGCACTGCCCGGCGCCGCGCGCTGGCGCATCGAGCGCTGCGAGTACTACCCGGAGTTCGGACGCAGCGTCGAGCGCGCCGTGCTGGTGGGCGACGCCGAGGGTGAGGGCCCGTTCCTATGGCGTTTTCGCGCCTCGGACTGAGCGTCCGGGGGCGCCTCCGCTTCGTGACGACTCCGCCCTCTTGAGCTACCCACACCAGGCCTCGAAGCCGCGCGTCTAGAAGCCAGGAAC
>CAXMOD010000111.1:0-9036 GCA_964194905.1 uncultured Desulfobacterales bacterium
CCGTCCTCGAGCTGCACGTCGAGCTCCTTGGCGCCCAAGGCCTCCCGCACCGACCCGAAGAAGAGCACACGCACCCGCATCGCCAGGCAAGCTACCCCTCCGGGGAGCCGTCCTCAATCGGCCCCTCGGACCGTCCGATACCGGGGCATGGCCTCGGAACTCTCGCGCCCGCTGAGACGTCGCGTCGAACGCATCCTGGACCGCCTGCGCCCGGCCCTGCTGGCCGACGGCGGCAACCTGGAGCTCGTGGACGTCGACGAAGACGGCACCGTCCGCATCACGCTGCAAGGTGCGTGCGCCACCTGCCCCGCCCAGGGCGCCACGCTCCGCTACGGCATCGAGGCGGCCTTGCGCGAAGAGGTGCCGGAAATCGCAGCCGTGGTGGCCGTCTAGCAGCCGGGTCCAGGCGGGTTCAGGATGTCGCCGTCGGCGACCTGAACGCGCCTGCGAGCAACGCGGGCTCCGGCGCGCGCGCAGAGAGCGAGCGCGACGGCGACATCCCGAACGCGCCGGCCTCGAGGCAACGAACGTGGGTCAGTGGCCCGCCTGCGCTGCCTGAGCGCTCGTCTCGACGGTGGTGAGCGTGGCCTGGGCCTTGGCCTCGCCGGCGCCCATGGTGATGCGCCCGTTCAGGACGGCTCCGTCTTCCACGACCAGGGAGCCGGTCTCCACGTCGCCGTTCACGACCGCGGTCTTGTGCAGCACGAGCTGGCTCTTCGCCTGGATGGGGCCTTCCACGGTGCCGCTGATCATGACTACGCGCGATTTGATGCAGGCCTCGACCTCGCCGCTCTCGCCCACGATCAGGGTGTTCTCGCTGGTGATCTCGCCGCTGAAGTGGCCGTCGATGCGGACCGTATCCTTGAAGGAGAGCTTGCCCTCGAACTGGGAGCCCTGATCGATGAATGCCGTGAGCCCGCCGGCGGCCGCCGCCGGGGCTTCCGTGTGCGTGCTGCGCGCCTCGTCGCCGCGAGTCCTGCTTCCGAATGCCATTGGAGACCTCCTGTTGACTGGCCGGGGGAACCTCTCCCTCATCGGCCTCAGAAGGCGGCAACTTGAGTGCAACTTCAGTCCGGCGGGCCGGTGGGCTCCGCCCGGGGGCGGTAGACTCCGCCGCCATGAGCCGCTTGCCGGACAGCCTGCTCCACGACGCCCTGGCGAGCGGACGGATCCACTCCGCCTACCTGCTCTCGGGCCCCGGCCCGGGACCGCGCGCCGCCGCCCTCGCCTTCCTGCGCGGCCTGGTCTGCAGCGGAGCGGGCCCACGCCCCTGCGACGACTGTGACGCCTGTCACCGCTCGCAGCCCGGCGACGAACCGCTTCCGCTCGACGGAGCCGGCAAGAAGGGTCCCCTCTTCCGCCACGTGGGCGACCACCCGGATCTCCTGTGGGTGGAACGCGGCGAGGACGACACGCGCGTGCGCATCGGCCAGGTGCGTGCGCTCCAGGCATCGCTGCGCCTGCGCTCCCACTCCGGCGGGAGGCGCGGCGCGGCGCTGGCCGACGCCGAGTGGCTGAACGCCGAGGCGCAGAACGCGCTGCTTCGCCTGCTGGAGGAGCCGCCCCCGGACACCACACTGGTGCTGGTAGCGTCGAGCGCGTCGGGCCTGCTGGCAACGCTGCGCTCGCGCTGTCAACGCGTGGTCTGGCCGGCGGAGCTCCCGGGCGACGCCGTCGGCGAATGGGCCGAGCGGTTCGAGACGCTGCACAGCGCATCGGTGCCCGACGTGCTCGATCTGGCCGAGACGTTCCGCGGCGTTCGCGCCGAGGCGGCGGCCCACGTGGGAGAGCTGCTCGAGGCGGGCAGTGCCTGGCTCCACGCGCGGGCGGCGCGCGCCGTGCGCGAGGGCGGGCGCGATCCCGCAGCGCAGCTCGACGCCTTCCAGACGCTGGCCGCCGCACGCAAGGCTCTGGCCCAGCGCAACGCCAATCCCCAGATGGTGGCCGAGCGGGCGCTCTTCGCATTGCGGGAGGCCGCCGCTCGGTGAGCGATTCGTCCCCCTCCCCGGGTTCGGCGGCTCGCTGGGTGGACAGCCATTGTCACGTCACGGCTTCGGAATTCGACGAAGACCGTGACGCGGTGCTGACACGCGCCCGCGCTGCGGGCGTGGAGCTGCTCGTGGCGATCGGTTCCGGCTACGGGATCGAGGACGCGGAGCGGGCTGCCGTCCTGGCGGAACGGAATCCGCACATCGTGGCCACCGCCGGTGTCCACCCGCACGACGCGCGCCTCTGGGACCCTTCTGCCGCCGACGTCATCGCGCGTTGCCTGGAGCGACCGAACGTCGTGGCCGTGGGCGAGTGCGGCCTCGACTACTGGTACGAACATTCGCCGCGCGAGGTCCAGCGCCGCGCGCTGGCCGACCAGCTGGCGCTCGCTCGCGAGCGCGACCTGCCGGTCTCCATTCACGTGCGCGACCGCGGCGAGGATGCCTATCGCGAGCTGATGGAGCTGTGGAAGAGCGAAGGCGGAGGCCGTCTGCGCGGGGTGCTGCACTGCTACACCCACACCGAGCCGTACGCGCGACGCGCCATCGACGAGGGCCTCTTCATCTCGTTCTCGGGCATCCTCACCTTCAAGAACGACCGCGGGCTGCGCGACGTTGCGGCGGCGCTCCCGCTGGATCGTCTGCTGGTGGAGACCGACGCGCCGCTCCTCGCGCCCCAGGGCTTTCGCGGCAAGCGCAACGAGCCGGCGCGGGTGGTACAGGTGGGCGAGGTCCTGGCCGCGGCCCAGCGGCGCTCGCTCGAAGACGTGGCGGCGGCGACGGCCGCCAACGCGCGGGCTCTTTTCGGCCTGGAGCCCGGAGTGCCGCCCGCATGAGCGAAGCCACCGCCATCCTCTCCCTCGCGCAGCGCATGGCGCACACGGCCGGCGCCCTGCAGCGCGAGCGCTGGGAATCGGAGCTCGAGATCGAGACCAAGAGCAGCGCCGTGGACCTCGTCACCGACGTGGATCGCGCCTGCGAGCGGCTCATCGTCGATGGCATCCAGAGCGAGCGCCCGGAAGACGCGATCTTCGCCGAGGAAGGCCACGGCACGGACCATCCCGGCGCGACGTGGCGCTGGGTCATCGACCCGCTGGACGGGACCACCAACTACGCCCACGGCTACCCGTGCTTCTGTGTCTCCATCGGCGTCGAGCGCGAGGGCGAGCCCACGGTGGGAGTGGTCTACAACCCGATCCTCGACGAGCTCTACCACGCGGTGAGCGGGGGCGGCGCGTTTCGCAACGAGCGCCCCATCCACGTGTCGGGCGAAGACTCGCTGGCGCGCAGCCTCCTGGCCACCGGCTTCGCCTACGACCGACGCGACGACCCCGGGCCCAACCTCGCCGCCATGGAGGCCTTCCTGCGCGCCGGCCGCGCGGTGCGCCGCGACGGCAGCGCGGCCCTCGACCTGGCGGCCGTCGCCTGCGGGCGCTTCGACGGCTACTGGGAGCTCTCACTCAAGCCCTGGGACGTGTGCGCCGGGGGCCTCCTCGTCCAGGAGGCCGGCGGGCGCCTCAGCGATCTCTCCGGCACGGGCGACGCCTGGAGCGGCGACGAGGTCGTCGCCAGCAACGGGAGCATTCACGCGGCCATGCTGAAGGTGCTGGCCGAAGCCGGAACGCGCTAGCCGCTACTCGAGGGGCAGATCGAGCTCCCGCGGAGTGTCGGCCCGCGGGTCCGGGCGGTCGGCCGGGGCGTCCATCGAGAGGAAGCGGTTGCGCAACGCGTCGGGGCCCACGGGCAGGTGTTCCGCGAGTGCGAAATCGAGCCGGTAGACGATCGGCGAGTCCGGCACCCGCGCCAGGATGCCGCGGGTGGTGTCGAAGTTGCCCAGCTCGACTGCGGCCAGCCGCTCGGCTTCGCCGCCGGCTTCCGGCGCCTCGGCGAACGCCTGCAGGCGCACGCGGGGCGGAGCCAGTCCAAGAGCGGCGAGCTCTCGCTCGCCCATGGAGTCCGCCTCGATGTCGTCGGCGCGCAGGCGCGAGAGCTCGGTCACCATTCGCGCCAGCTTGCCCGGGGCCAGGACCTCGGGCTCCGACACCCAACCGCCCTCTCCCAGCGTCGCCACGATGCGGGCCGCGTCGGGCATCGCGGGGAACTCGATCTCCACGCTCACGGCATCCGCCGCCGGGAAGTCTCCGAGGGTGCGGAAGCGGTAGGCCGCCACGCGGCGCTCGAAGTCGTTGATGCGCTCGCTGGCCACTTGGTAGAGCGACGCCTCCGCACCGCGCACTCGCCGCACGGCGCCGGGCATGGCCGCGCCGATCACCAGCCTGGACTCGGCGAGCTCCGCGTCCTCACCGGCACGCGTCCACACCGACAGCTCGAAGGCCGGCTCCTCGAAGCCGCTCTCGTCCCCCGGATCGGGGTCGTCCACGAAGCCATCCGCGCGCAGGAAGGTCAGGTTGGCGAGCAGATCGTCGACGGTCTGCGCGTCTGCGTCCGTCTCGAGCGGCGACGTCAGGTGCCACGACTCGTCGCGCTTCTCCAGGACCACGCGGCCGCCGGGCCAGCGGGCGTCGATCCTCTCGGCGGCCTCCCGGTCGAAGCGCAACACGCGCCGCTCGCGCAGGTCGAGGAGCGGGCGTTCGAACGAGCCGGCACGGTAGCTCGGCACCGTGTAGACGGTGGGATCGTCGTCCACGCCGGCGTAGGTGTTGTAATCCACGGGCGTCTTGCCACCCAGGCGCAGCGTGTGGGCGCCTTCCGCCGTCTCGAAGCGCACCCCGACCGCGCCCTCGCCCAGGCCGTACACCTCCGCGGCCTGGGGCTCCTCGATCGTGCCCTCGCTGGCGATCTGCGAGAGCGCCGAGGCCATGCCGCTGACGGTGTTCTCGTCGGCGGGAAACTCCAGCGGCTCGGTGAGGAACCAGACGCCCTCGCGCCGCTCCAGGCGCACCTCCTGGCCGCCGCTGCTGACGAACTCCATGGCCGTGACCGCGTCGGCCTCCAGTTCGGGGAAGAGGCGTTTGGCGTTCTCCGCCGCCTCGGCGCGCCGCTCCCCCCCGCGCACCTGGTAGAACCACACGAAGGCCCCGAGCGCCGCCGCCACCAGGGCGAGGATGGCTGTCGTGCGGGGGTTCATGGGCGGGCTAGCGACCGGGGGCGCGGCGGCGCCACCACCAGGCCAGGGCGCCCAGCACGGCGAGCGCCTCGGGCAGGGCGAAGAGCGACAGGTAGCGGATGCGCGCGAACTGGTCGGAGGTGAGCTGGAAGCGCGAGGCGCGCGACTGGTTGGGCCGGACCGAGATCGCCCCGACATCGCCGAGCAGCCAGTTCACCGAGTTCACGAACAGGTCCCGGTTGCGATAGGCGTCGATCACCTCGTTGGTCGCGAAATCCGAGTCGCCGATCACCACCAGACGGGCGCCCTCCTCGCGGTCGGGCGCCGTATCGGCAGCCGCCTCGCCCACGAGCGGGAAGCCTGCCGCGGCGAGGGCGATCGGACCCCGGATGTCGTCGCCGTCGAACTCGGGCGGCGCCTCGAGGTTGCGCTCGGCCCAGGAGCTCTCGCTCGTGTACACGATCGGCTGGAAGCGGTCCTTGTTCTCCTCTCCCACCTCGACGCTGCGTGCCACGTGAAAGAGGGTCACCTCGCGCAGGTCCTGCGTGATCGGGTGATCCCGGTTGTAGCCGTTGGCCACCGGGGTAAGGGGACTGCCCGCCAGGGCCTGAAGCTGATCCACGATGAAGTCGTCACCCAGGCCCACGCCCCAGCGGTCCAGATCGGCGTAGAGGTCGGTCTTCGCCATGGGATCCACCAGCAACAGCATGGCGCCTCCGCGCTCCAGGTAGCGCTCCAGGGACGAATGCTCCTCGGACAGGAAGGGCCGCGTGGGCCCGGCGATCACGACTACATCCGCATCGTCGGGCACGTCAGCGAGCGTCGCGAGCACCAGCGTCGTGACCTGGTAGTTCTCGTTGCGCAGCGCGTCGACCGCGCGCCCGAAGCCGCCCTCGGCGTTCGCCTCCTCCCCCTCCGACGGCCGCTCGTTGTGGCCGGTGAGGAAGTAGACCTTCTTCTCCACGGTGCGGGTGAGCTTCACGAGGGTATTGGTGAGGCGCTCCTCGCCGACGTCGTCGATCACGGTGCTCTCGCCTCCCAGGGAGACGTGCAGCACCCCACCGCCGAGCTGCTCACGCGTGACGCCGAGCTTCTCCACCAGATCCGGACGCGACGACGGGTCGGCCCAGGTGACGAGGAAGCGCTCGCTCGCGTAGGCGTACTTGTCGAGCAACGGACGCACCCGGGCGCGGTCCGCGGGCGTGAAGAAGGCGGTGGCCTCCACGTCGCGCTCGAGCCCGCCCAGGACCTTCAGGGTCTGGTCGGCCAGCGAGTGCACCTTCGCTTCGGTCCAGTCGAAGCGGACCGAGTTCTGGGTGCCCAGGTACCCGAGGAGTCCGAGGATGGCGATGGACAGCAGAGTGGAGACGATGGCACTGGTCCCGTACTTGCCGACGCGCCGGCCCTCGCCCGACTGCATGCGCTCGCGCAGATCGTCGAGGCTCGCGAAGAGCGCGATGCCCAGCAGCACCACCCCCGCTCCCAGGTTGCCCCACAGGAAGAGCAGGTCTCCGCTGCTGGCGCCGCTGAAGAGCAGCAGCAGCACGGCCACCAGCGCGAACAACAGCGCCACGCAGCCGAGCGCTCCGACGAGGGCCGTCCAGCCCTTCATGCCCCGTTCCCCCGCGCGCTCAGCGCCATCGCACCGACTCCACGGACGCCTTGGTGAGGATCAGGAAGGTGCCCGTCATCACTGCGAAGTAGACCAGGTCGCGAGTCTCGATGAGCCCCTCGGCCAGGCGCTGGAAGTGGTCTGCGGTAGCCAGCCAGCGCATCAGGTCGGCCGGCCAGCTCTCGGCCCCGAGCAGGCCCTGGGCGGCTCCCAGCTCCGCCACCACCGAAAGGATCAGGAAGACCAGCAGGATCACGAGGCCCACGAAGAAGGCGATGATCTGGTTGCCCGTGATGGACGACGCGAAGGTGCCCACCGCGGCGTAGGAGAGGCTCACCAGCAAGAGCGCCAGGAGCCCGGCCACCGTCTTGCCGATCTCGGGATCGCCGTAGACGAACAGCAGGCTCGGGAAGAAGACCACCAGCAGCACCAGCAACGTCACGAACGCGGCCGCCGCCAGGTACTTCCCGAGCACGATCTCCCAGATGCTGAGCGGGCTGGTGAGCAGCAGCTCCTCGGTGTGGTTCTGCTTGTCCGCCGTGAACAGGCCCATGGTGATGGCTGGGATCCCGAAGATGAGCAGGATCCACATCGTGCCGAAGAACGGCGCGACCAGCTCGTCGTTGAGGTTCATCTCCTGGAGCCGGTCGAACATCTGGAACTGCTGCATGCGCAGCAGGATCTCCTGGAATTGCACCAGGCTCGACAGGAAGAAGAAGGCGCCGAGCACGGCCCACATCGTCAACACCACGTACGCCACGGGTGACACGAAGAGCGAGCGGATCTCGCGGCCGGCGATGGTCCCCACGTGCCTCACGCGCCCGCCTCCGTGCCGGCGGCGTCGCGCGCGGTCTCACGGGCAAAGACTTCCTCGAGACGCGTGCCACCGGCCGTCAGCTCGGTGAGGGGCTGGTCCAGCACCTTGCGCCCGCAGTGGATCAGGATCACGCGCTGACAGATCGCCTCCACCTCGGGAAGGATGTGGGTCGAGAGGATCACGGTGTGCGCGGGCTCGCCGTCCCGCGGCGCAGCCAGCTCCGCGATCAGATCGCGGATCTCGCCGATCTGGATCGGGTCCAGGCCGACGGTGGGCTCGTCCAGCACCAGCACGGGCGGTGTGTGCACGATGGCCTGGGCGATCCCGACGCGCTGCTTGAACCCCTTGGAGAGCGCACCGATCACGCGCCGCCGCACCTCGACGAGGCCGCAGCGCTCGATCGCCCGGTCCACCGCTTCGCGTCGCGCGCGCCGCGGCACGTCGTGCAGCGCTGCCACGAAGCGCAGGAAGTGCTCGACGTCCATCTCCGGGTAGAGCGGAGGCGTTTCCGGCAGGTAGCCGACCGCGCGGCGCGCGGTGAGGGGCTCGCTGAAGATGTCGGCGCCGTCGATCACCGCGGTGCCGTCGCTGGGCGGCAGGAAGCCGGTGAGCATGCGCATCGTGGTGGTCTTGCCCGCGCCGTTGGGGCCGAGGAAGCCCACGACCTCGCCGCGCGTCACGGTGAACGACACGCCGTCCACCGCCTGCAACTCCCCGTAGCGCTTGGAGAGGTCCCGAGCCTCGATCACGCCGGGCCCTCGCCGCGTGCCAGGCCGTGCAACACGATCTCCACCACCGTACGCGCCACCTTCGTATAGTAGCCGCGGCCTTCTTCGGTGGTCTCGTCGATCTTCACCACGCCCAACACCAGGTTGGTGATCTCGGACTCGAGCGCGCCCACGAAGACGTGCCCGGCGATGGACGAGTCGAGATCGCGGCGCAGTTCGCCGTGTTGCTGGCCGTCGCGGATGATGCGGCCCACCACCGAGACGAACTGGCCGAAGGCTCGCAGCTGCCCCGGTTCGGCGAACCGGGCGGAACGCTGGATCTCGATCACGAGCACCTTGACCCAGTCCGGCCGCACGCGGTAGGCGTTGAGAATGAGGTCGGCCACGGCGAGCAGGCGCTCTTCGGCCCGGCTCGGCCTGGCGGCGATCTCTTCCAGGGCTCCCAGGAACCCGCTCCAACGCTGCTCGAAGATGGAGCGGAGGATCTCTTCCTTGTTCTTGAAGTAGTGGTAGACGAGCCCGTAGGCGATGCCCGCCTCGCGCGCGATGTCCGAGATTCGCGAGCCGTGGTAGCCGCTTCGCGCGAACACCTTGATGGCGGCGTCCAGGATGAGTTCGCGCTTGTCGGCGCGGGCGCTCCTGCGGGAATCGTCGGAGTCGGTGTTCATCACCACGTAGGTCGAATACATAGGGGGAGTGGAAGGGAAGCGGCGCCGAATATAGGAGGCGGTCGACGGAGCCGCCAACGGGGCGCCGCTGGCGCCCGGCATCCGCCGCGAGATACCCTCCGGCGCTTGAGAATCGCCCTCGTCATCGAGCGCTTC
>CAXMOD010000112.1:0-12204 GCA_964194905.1 uncultured Desulfobacterales bacterium
GCCGAGCGTCGCTACGGCCTGGCGATGGTCCGGGCCGCTCCCAACGAGGCCGGGCCCGCGCTGGAGGTGGTGCGCCTGGCGGCTCGGCGCGGTGACTGGCGCGTCGCCGCCGGAGCCGCGGAGATGGCGGTCGCGCGTGCGCCCGGTCGCTACGAGGCCTGGCACTCGCTGCTCGTCGCGCTGATCAACCTGCGCGAGTTCGAGCAAGCGGAGCGTCTGGCGGGGCAGGCACTCCGGGGGTTCGCCGGAAAGGTCGAGCTCTACGTCCTGCTTTCGACTGCGCTGCGCGGCCAGGGCCGTTTCCCGGACGCCCTCGAGCAGCTGGACGCGGCCCGCGTTCGGGTGGGCGACGACCCGGAGCTGACCGCCGAGCGGGCCCTGGTCCTCGGAATGAGCGGCCGTGCGCCGGAGGGGCTCGCTGCCGCCGAGGAGGGGCTCACCGCGCACCCGGACTCGCCGAGGCTTCACGCGACCAGGGCCTCCCTGCTCTTTCTCACGGGCCGCGCAGACGAGGGCGCCCTCGAGGTCGACCGCGCCCTCGTACTCGCGCCCCTCGACCTCGCGCCCCTGCGCGACCGGGCGCGCTTCCGCACCGCCACGGGCCGGTTCGAGGCGGCCCTCAGCGACTGCCGGACCTACCTCGCCAAGCGCCCGGACGACCCCGGAGTGCTCTACATGCTGGGCAGCGTGCACGAGGCGACGGGGCAAACGGGGGAGGCGATCGCGGCCTACCGGCGTGCGGCGGAGCGCGACCCCTTCGCCGCCCCCCCGCGCAACAACCTGGCGCTGCTGCTCGCCGCGCGCGGAGAGCTGGACGAAGCCCTCGAGTTCGCCCAGGAGGCCTACCGCCTCGCCGAAGACGAGCCTGCGGTGATGGACACGTTGGGCTCCCTCTACCTCCGCAAGGGCTTCGTGGACCGCTCGATCTCGTTGCTGGAGGATGCCCACGCCGCGGCCCCGGAGCGCCCCGCGCTCGGGTTGCACCTCGCGATGGCCTACCGTGACGCCGGGCGGATGGCGGATGCACGCGAGCTGCTCGACGCGCTGCGCCCGCAGGCTGCGGCCGATCCCGAACTCCAGGCCCAGGTGGATGAGACGCTTCGTACGCTGCGCTGAGGCGGGCGCGCTGGCGCTGGCCGCCCTTGCCTGCGCGCTCGTGGCCTGCGAGCGCCCCGCGCCGCGCAGCGAGCTGGGCGCCCGCCTGGCCGAGTTCGACCGCCCCAACCTCGTGCTCATCATCGTGGACACCCTACGGGCCGACTGGACGTCGCCCTACGGCTTCGCGCAGGACACGTCGCCCGAGCTGGCGCGCTGGGCGGAGCGCGGTGTGCTCTTCGAGCGCAATCTCGCGCAGTCGTCTTGGACCAAGATGTCCGTCGCCTCGCTGCTGACGTCGCTGTGGCCGGCCAGCCACGGGATCCGGGAGCCGAGCGACGGGCTGGGCGAGGAAGCGGTGACGGTCGCCGAGGTGCTGAGCGAGGCGGGCTACCGCACCTATGCCGTCCAGACCAACGGCTGGCTGCACCAGTCCTTCGGATTCCACCAGGGCTTCGAGCACTACCTCTTCCCGATTGGTCAGGGTGGCGTGCTCGGCCGGCCGCAGACCTGGCCCCACGTGGACAGGGTGTACGACGAGGCCACGCGGCTCTTGGAGGCCCACCCCAAGAGGGAGCCCTTCTTCCTCTACCTGCACTTCATGGACGTGCATGAGTACGCCGCACCCCAGGAGTTCAAGCGCTTTGGGACCGACCATCGCGGCGCCTACCTGGCCTCCATCCGCTGGGTGGATGACGGGCTGGCGCGCGTTCGGGCCAAGCTGGACGACGTGGGCGCCCTGGACCGCACGGTGGTGATCTTCGCAAGCGACCACGGCGAGGCGTTCGGCGAGAACGGCAAGGTCGGCCATGCGCGCAACGTGCTGACCCCGGTGCTGTGGGTCCCGCTGGTGATGCGCTTTCCGTTCGCGCTGGAGCCGGTCCGGGTGTCGAGCCAGGTGCGCAACCTGGACATCGCCCCGACCCTGTTGGATCTGGCCGGCGCGCCGATCCCGGAAGCCTTCGAGGGCTCCTCGCTGCTGCCCCTGATCACCGGTGAAGGAACCGATGGCGATCGCCCCAACCACGCCGCCCTCGGCCTGCCGCTCTACAAGGATGCCTCGGTCCAGCTCTCGCTGAGCGACGGCGAGTGGACCTACGCGCGCAACGTCGCGCCCGATCCCGACCGCTCCGAGTTCCTCTTCGACCGGCGAGTCGATCCGCGCGAGAACGTGAACCTGATTGCCCGCGAGTCCAGCTCGGCGGCGCGCATGCGGGAGCGACTGGATCGACACCTCGCGCGGGAGCCCGCGGCCGATGTGCGCCGCGAGGACGTCCGCATCGATCCCGAGATCGAGCGGCGCCTGCGGGCGATGGGCTACCTCCAGTAGACCCTCGGCAGGCGGCCATTGAAAGTCCCCACAACCTGCAGAATGGTCTAGCGTTTTCGTGACTCAGCAATCCCGCCCCGAGGTGACGACTTGAGATCCAACCGGCTGCCGCGCGCCCTCGCCGTCGTCGCAGCGGTCAGCATCTGCGCCCTGTCTGCCTGCGGGAGCGGAGAGCCGCCCGAGCGTGACGACGCAAACCGCGTGGCGATGTACGACAACGTCTTCGATCCCGTGGTGATTCGGGTCGGGGCCGGCGACCGGGTCACCTGGAAGAACCTCGGACGCAACCCGCACAACGCCGTCGCCGACGACTTCACGTGGTCCACCGAGAAGGACTTCGGGAACATCGTCATGCCGGAAGGCGCCGAGGCCTCGGTCGAATTCGGCGAGGACGGCGTCTTTCCGTACTTCTGCACCTTCCACGGCGCCCCGGGCGGCATCGGAATGGTGGGCTGGGTCGTCGTGGGCGACGCCGAGTTCACGCCGGATGCGTCGCGCGCCCCGCAAGCGGTTGCCGAGCCGACCCTCATCACGCGACGAGTCCCGCAGGAATATCCCGGCATCCAGTCCGCCGTCGACGCGGCGGCGCCCGGCGACCTCATCCTGGTGGATCGCGGGGTCTACCGCGAGGAAGTGACCGTGACCACGCCGTCCCTCGTGATCCGTGGCGTGGATCGCAACGAAGTGGTGATCGACGGGGAGTTCGTGCGGGGCAACGGAGTCCTGGTTCTCGCCGACGCGGTGGCGGTCGAGAACATGACGGCCCGCAACGCACTCACCAACGGCTTCTTCTGGACCGGGGTGACCGGCTTCCGCGCGTCCTACCTCACTGCGTACAACAACGGCCGCTACGGGATCTACGCATTCGACTCGAGTGACGGGCTCTTCGAGCACTCCTACGCCTCGGCGTCGCCCGACTCGGGCTTCTACGTGGGCCAGTGCCAGCCCTGCCGAACCGTTCTCCGCAATCTCGTGGCTGAGCACAATGCGCTCGGCTACTCGGGCACCAATGCGGGCGGGGAGCTCTACATCGCCAGCTCGGTCTGGCGCAGCAACGGCTACGGGATCCTGCCCAACACGCTGGACTCCGAGGCGCTGCCGCCCCAGCGCGGCGCGACGGTGGTGGCCAACCTGGTCGTCGACAACAACTACGACGCCCCGACGCTGCCGCTGATGTACCCCGGCTTCGAGAACGGCATCAGCATAGCCGGCGGCCTGGACAACGTGATCGAGCGCAACGTGGTGATCGGTCACCGCGGCCACGGGATTGGGGTGACGCCAAACGCTCAGGAGAACTTCTGGCCCGCTCGCGACAACGTCTTCCGCAACAACATCGTGCGTCGCTCGGGCCGCGCGGACCTCGCCGTCGGCGGCCCCCTGGGCGGCGGCAATTGCTTCGAGGGAAACGACTTCGAGACCAGCGCGCCGCCGGGCCTGGAGATCTTCAACGGTTGCGGGGGTCTGCGCCTCCCGCTCGGCTGGGATCTGTTCGGGGCTGCGCGCGCGGTTCGACGAATGTTGCACGCGCGAAGCGACGACTTTGCGCCTCCGGACTGGCGTACCCACCCCGCGCCGCCCCCGCAGCCCCAGCACCCGGGCGGCGCCGACGCGCCGGTACGCCCGGCCTTCGAGGTCTTCGACGGCCTCGCCTTCGACCCGGCCGAGGCCGAGCTGCCGCCCGAGGCGGCGGCGTGGCTGGACGGCAGCGTGCGCGAAGCGACGGCCATCGAGGGGATGGGCTTCGTGGGCGGGCTTCTCTGGCGCGGCTCCTACTACCTCCCGCTCCTGGGCCTGGCGCTCGGGTTGAGGGCGGCCGTGCGGGGCCGCTTCGGCCGCGGCGTGGTGCTCGTGTTCGGCAGCGTCCTGCTCACGCTGCTGCTGGCGATCGTGGGCGGCTGGATTCACTCCGGGATTCCTGGGTGACGTTGCGCCGTCGCGATCTGCTGCGCCGCAGCCTGGCCGGGGCCGCGGGCGCGGCCGCGGCGCTCTTTGGGCGCACGGCCCGTTCGGAGGACGCCGGGCCGCCGGGTTACCCCGGGAGCTCGCGTCCGGGCCACCGTATGCCGGAGCCGGTCGTGCAGAGCCCCTACGGGGGACCGGCGACACCGCCGCCCGCACTCTCGGCGGGATCCCTCGACGCGCGTCTGCTCCCCCCGCCGCGGGATCCCGCGACCTCCTCCCGGACGCACGAGGTGTCTCTCTGGGTCAACGAGCAGCCGATCGAGATCGCCCACGACGTACGCTTCGACGCCTGGACCTACAACGGGAGCGTGCCGGGCCCCGTCCTGCGCGCGAACGAGGGGGATTCGCTGTCGGTGACGTTCCGCAACCTCGGCATGCACCCCCACAATGTGCACTTCCACGGGCGTCACGACGTGGAGTTCGACGGCTGGCAGCAGATCCCGGCGGGAGGAAGCGAGACCTACCGGATCCACGCCGAGCCCTTCGGACTCTACCCGTACCACTGCCACGCGCTGCCCGTGTCCCAACACATCGCGCGCGGGCTCTACGGCGCGTTCATCGTGGACCCGCCCGGCGGCCGTCCACCCGCCCACGAGTTCGTCCTGGTCCTGTGCGGCTTCGACCTGGACGGCGACGGGCGCAACGAGCTCTACGCCTGGAACGGCGTCGCCGGATTCTTCTCGCGCTTCCCCATCAAGGTCCCGGCCGGCGATCTGGTGCGGCTCTACGTGATCAACATGGTGAGCGGGGATCCGGTTGCTTCCTTCCACCTCCACGCCGAGACCTTCGACGTGTATCGCACCGGAACCGGTCTGGAGCCCGACGAGCACACCGACGTGGTGACCCTGGGCCAGGCGGAGCGCGCCATCCTCGAATTCCGGCTGCCGCGACGCGGGCGCTACATGTTCCATCCGCACCAGGTCCACATGGCCGAGGCCGGTGCCATGGGCTGGTTCGCAGCCGTCTAGCGGAGGCGACGCCCCCGTCTAGCGGAGCCGGAAGGTCGAGCCTCACGCTGGCAAGTCGGGTACGTTCGCGCCCGCCCGTCTGATCGAGGGAACATTCTGCGGCATCGGAAGGTCTCGCTTGCGTCCGGGTCGCTTGGAGGAATCGCCATTTCGATCCGGAATCCGCCAGTGCGCCTGCTTCTCCCCATCGCTGCGCTCTGCGCGCTCCTCGCGGTGGCCTGTGCGATCAACCCCGTGACCGGACGCCCGGAGATGGTGCTGGTCTCGGCCGAGAAGGAACGCGAAGTCGGCCGCGAAGAGGCGAAGAACATCGAGGCGACCATGGGCATCGCCGAGCACGCGCGCGCGCGCGCCTACGTGCGCGCGATCGGCCGTCGCCTGGCGGTGCACTCGCCGCGCCAGGATGTGGAGTACACGTTCGACGTCGTCGATACGCCGGAGCCGAACGCGTTCGCGCTGCCCGGCGGGCCGGTCTACGTCTCGCGAGGCCTGTTGGCGCTCGCGAACAGCGAGGACGAGCTGGCGGGCGTGATCGGTCACGAGATCGGCCACATCGCGGCGCGCCACGTGGTGCAGCGCGTGAGCGTGACGGCGCCGCTCGCGGTGGTGGTCGGCATCCCGTCGGCGATCGTCGGGATGGTGAGCAAGCCGCTCGGACGCGCCGTCGCTGCTCCGGGCGCGCTCGCCATGGCCTCCCACAGCCGCGGCCAGGAGCACGACGCGGACCGCATCGGCATCGACCTGGCGGCGGCCTCGGGCTACGACCCGTCGGCCCTGCCCCGCATCCTCGAGACGATGGAGCGCGAGGCCGCCCTGCAGGCAAGCGAGCGCAGGCGCAGCCACTTCTTCGACTCCCACCCGGCGACCGAAGACCGGGTGGAGAGGGCCGCGAAGCATGCGACGGGGCTTGCGGTGGGCGCGCCCGATCGAGTCGCGCCGGATCGCGCCGGCACCCTGGCACAGCTCGCCGGACTCCGGGTGGGCGAGAACCCCGCGTACGGCGTCTTTCTCGACCAGCGCTTCGTGCACCCCGAACTGGGCTTCTCTCTCGACTTCCCGACCGAGTGGAAGACGCTCAACCAGCCGCTCTACGTGGTTGGCGTCGCGCCGGAGAGCGATCAACGTGCCTTCGCGATGCTGCAGCTGGCAGCCGAGGGAAGCGATCCGCGCGAGGGCGCTCGCGCGGATGGGCTCGACCCCAAGCTCATCCCGTCGCTCGAGCTGATGCACGTGAACGGGCTTCCGGCCACGCGCGTCATCTCGGCCCAGAAGCAGGCCACGTTCCACCTGACCTGGATCGCCCTCGGTGATTCCATCTATCGCGTGGCGTGCGTCGCCGAGACCGCGCAGTGGCCGCGCTACGTGCGCGCCTGTGAGGACACCGCGGCGAGCTTCCGGCCCCTCGCGAGCAAGGACCGCAGCCGCATCCGCGAGGAGCAGCTGCGCGTGGTGAGGGCGCGGCCGGGCGAAGACCTGGGGCGGGTGGTCGGCCGGGCCGACAGCACCTGGGATGCCGAGCGGGCCGCCATCGCCAACGCCCTGGCGGGGCCCACCGCGACGCTCCCGGCCGGCTTCGGTGTGAAGCTCGCGGTGTCCCGCCCGTACGCCCCGTCGCAATAGACCCGGCGGCTGACCGACCGGGTTGACCGGGCGAAGCTGCGCGGCCTACGACGCTGCGCAGCCTACGGAATGGCGGCGCTGGCCGGGGGACGGCCGTCGGCCAGGTCCTCCGGCACCCGCTTGCGCAGGAGGTCGTTCACGTCGATCACCAGCGGGTTCGACTCGCTGGAACCGATTTCGGCGGCCTTGGCCGGAAAGGTCGTCCTTTTCTCTACGGCACCCGGGCGCATGGCGACGGCTCGCAGGTGCCGCGGACGCGACGCCTTGTGCACGCCGGATGCGGCCCGGGCACAGTTGCCGGCGCCGATCTCCATGGACGCGCCGGCTGCCCGGACGCTCACCGCGCCCGAGACAGTGCACACCCAGGTGGCGTCGGCGTCGAGCCAGGTGAGCCACTCGGTGCCGCGCGCCTCGATGGTGGCGTGGGGCGTCGTCATCTCCATGCGCACGCGCCGCCCGAACCCGTCGACGAGCTTCGTTCGCACATGGCCCGCGCTGAGCGTCACGTGGGTCCCGTCCGTGCCGCCGAAGCGATCGACGCGCAGCTCCGAGTTGGCATCCACCGCAAGGGTGGTGTCGTCGGCGAGCAACATCTTGAGCCAGCCGTCTGCGCTCGTCCGCACCAGGTCGCCCACGGATACGTCGCGGTCGATGGCGGCCATGCCGGAGTCGCCCTCGATCCCGCGCATCTCTGCGAAGCCGCGCACGGCCGCCACGAAGCCGACCGGCTCGGCGGCCACCGTGGAGGCCGGGAACAGCACCGCGAGGGTGATGAGGGCGATGCGCAGGCTTCGTGAGATCATTGGGCTGGCTCCGACACCATACTCGGATCGGGGCTTATCGGGCGAGGAGAGATTTCGCTTGATCTGCCGCCCCAGTGACGGGGATCACGCTCGCCCTTCAGGCGCTCTCGCGGCTTGCCGCGGCCGCCCCGGCCCGGCGTCCGAAATAGGTCCCGTCACCCAGCGACAGCCCGCTGGAGTAGCCGCCCACAGCGAGACCCGACGTCGCCCGCCCGGCGCCGAACAGGCCCGGAATCGGGTCGCCGGCGGGATCGAGCACACGCCCCTCCGCGTCCGTCTGCAGACCGCCGAGGGTGAAGGCGGCGTAGAGTGAGCCCTCGGTAGTGCAGTCGAATGCGCCGAAGGGAGGGGCCACCAGTGGTGTCACGTAGTCCGGTTGCTTGTGGAAGAGGGGGTCGTGGCCTTCCGCTGCGTGACGGTTGTAGAGCGACAGGGTCGCCTGGAGGCTGCCATCGGGAAGGCCGAGCTCGCGCTCCAGGTCCGAGGGCGTGTCGGCGACGGCCACCAGCTCGCGCGGGTAGTCGGGCTTCTCGAAGACCGCGTCGTCCACCACCAACCAGGCCCGGCCCTCGTGGCGCAGGAGGGCGTACTCGCCCAGCCGCCCGTAGTAGGCGTCTTCGTTGATGAAGCGCTGGCCCTGGGCGTTGACGAGGACCCCGCGTTTCAGGCCCCACGGCTGGGTCGCCGGGAGCGAGATGGAGGCGGCATCCATGTGCAGCGTGGCGCCACCGGCCGCCACACCGAGGCGGATGCCGGAGCCGTCGTCCCCCTCGGCGCCGACGCGGAAGTTGCAGCGGCGGATCAGCGGCGCGTGCGCTGCGATCATCGCGTCGTGCTGGATGAAGCCGCCCGTCGTGAGCACCACGCCGCGCCGCGCGCGGATGGCGCGGCCCTCGCCGAACGCTTCCGCCGACACGCCCACGACGCGGCCGTCGCGCTCCTGCACGAGCGCGGTCGCCCGGTGGTTGGCGACCACTTCGGCGGGTGAACGCTCGACCGCATCCACCAGCTTCTGCATCAGCAGCGGTCCGGCCTGGTGTTCCATCTGCGGCACGTGCCCGCGCGGCGCGGGTCGCGCCAGGTCGCAGTAGGGCCAGGCGCGCTCGGACCCCGACCAGACGAGGCCGTCGTCGGTCGGCGGCTCGCCGCTGCAACCGTAGTAGAAGACCGGTTTGAACGGCACGCCCTGCTCGACCAGCCAGTCGTAGTGCTCCACGGAGTCCTGACAGTAGAGGCGCAGCTTGGCCTCGTCGGGGCTCTCGCCGCACGAGGCCGCCAGGTACTTGAACATCTCCTCGGGCGAGTCTTCGAATCCGCACGCCGTCTGCAGCGCGGTGCCGCCACCCAGGTAGAGGACGCCACCCGACATGGCGGAGGTGCCGCCCCCGCCGCCGGCGCGCTCGAGCACCAGCGTGTGCGCGCCCGCTGCGGAGGCCGCCAGGGCAGTGGCCGCGCCGGCGCAGCCGAGGCCGAGCACGAGCACGTCCACCTCGGCGTCCCAGCGGGCGATCTCGCCGGAGTCGTGGACCAGGCTCACTCGCCCGGCCCTTCTTCACCCAGAACCTCTTCACCCAGAAGGAAGGCGGCGTTTCCTCCGGCGAGAGCCGCGCGCCCGGCGTCGGAAAGCTCGCTGGGCTGGACCTTCGCGTAGTCGGCCCAGGAGGGGCGCAGCATGCCCTCGGCGTGGGGGTAGTCGCTGCCCCATGTGAAGAGGTCCCCGGCCATCTCGGCCAGACGTGCGGCGCCCTCCAGCGGAAAGGCATTGACACGCACCTGGCGGCGGAAGTACTCGCTCGGGCGCAGCGGCATGCGCGTGAGCGGCGCGCCGTTCTGTGTCTCGTAGAACGCGAACGCGCCGTCGAGATGCAGCAGGTAGCCGGGCACCCAGCCGGCCGAGAGTTCGGTGACGCTGGTGCGCAGCCGGGGAAACTGCTCGAGCTTGCCGTGCACGATGAGGCTGGTGAGGGCCACCGCCGCGGGCAGGTAGAGGAAGGTGGTGTCGAGCAGCTTGTTGAGGGGCGTCGGGTCGAGCGCGTACCACGCCGGGTCGAGCGGTAACTCCAGCGACGCCACGTGGAAGCACACACACACTCCGAGGTCCTCGAAGGCGGCCCACACCGGGTCGAAGTCGGGATGGGCCAGCGCGCGGTCGCCCACCGGCTGCGCCGCCAGCATGGCCATGCGGATGCCGGCGTCGGCGATGCGCCTGATCTCCCGTTGGAACCAGTCGAGGTCGCGCAGGTGGAGCTGCGCCACCGGGTACAGGCGATCGCCGCAGTCGGGGAGCATCTCGAGCAGCCAGGTGTTGTAGGCCTCCATGTTGGCCGAGAGCGACGCCACGTCGTGCTTGAGCAGATCCTCCCAGAGCAGCCCGAGGTTGGGGAAGACGATGGAGGCGTCGACGCCGTTGGACTCCAGGTTCCGGATGCGCGCCGCGGGCTCCCAGGCGTCGGGGATGGTGGGCAGGTCGGGCCTCGCGGCGCCGCTGCGCCAGGCGCCGCGCTGCTCGCCCACCAGGTCCATGCGGCCGGGTACGTGGACGTCCACGGAGGTGAGCGCCCTGCCGCGGTGAGTGAGCCAGTCGAAGCCCCGCTCGTCGCGCTCCAGGTGCAGGGCCAGGTCGCGCCGCGCCGGGTCGATGTGGTCCAGGTACACCGTCGGCGGCTCGAGGAAGTGGGTGTCGGCGTCGATGATGCGGCCCATCGCGCGGCGCAGGGTACCTGATTTTCGAGTAGATTCGTGGGCATGGACTTCGAGATCCCCGACGAGATCAGCGCCTACCTGGCCGAGTTGGACGACTTCATCGAGCGCGAGATCGCTCCGCTGGAGCGGGAGCACATCCAGTACTTCGACCACCGGCGCGAATTTGCCCGGACTTCCTGGCAGCGGGAGGGCGAGGAAGACGGCCACCCGAACCCGGATTGGGAGGCGGTCCTCGCCGAGATGCGCCGCCGCGCCGACGCCGCCGGCCACCTGCGCTTCGGTCTGCCCAAGGCGCTCGGCGGCCGCGACGGCAGCAACCTGGCGATGGCCGTGATCCGCGAGCACCTGGCCCACAAGGGCCTCGGTCTACACAACGATCTCCAGAACGAGTCGTCCGTCGTGGGCAACTTCCCGACAGTGCACATGCTCCAGAGCTTCGGAAGCGAGGCGCAGAAGAGCGCGTTCGTGGAGGGCATGATCACCGGCGCGGTGCGCATGGCATTCGGTTTGACCGAACCCGACCACGGGAGCGACGCCACCTGGCTCGAGACGACCGCGGTCCGCGATGCCGATGGCGACGCGTGGGTGATCAACGGCGCGAAGCGCTTCAATACGGGCCTCCACACAGCCACCCACGACATGATCTTCGCGCGCACCTCCGGCGACCCCGGCCGTCCTCACGGCATCACCTGCTTCATCGTGCCGACCGATTCGCCGGGCTTCCGCGTGGAGCACATGTGGTGGACGTTCAACATGCCCTCGGACCACGCCGAGGTGACCCTCACCGACGTGCATGTGCCGGATGACGCGATCCTGGGCGTGGAAGGAGAGGGACTCGCCTGCGCGCAGCACTTCGTGCACGAGAACCGCATCCGCCAGGCGGCGTCCGGCGTCGGTGCGGCCCAGTACTGTGTCGACGAGGCGGTGGCCTACGCGCTCCAGCGCAAGACCTGGGGCAAGCCGCTCTCGGTGAACCAGGCCATCCAGTTCCCGCTGGCGGAGCTTCACACCGAGTGCGAGATGGTCCGGAATCTCGTCTACAAGACGGCCTGGCACCTGGACCAGCGCCACCACATGGAGGTGTCGCACCTGGTGTCGATGGCGAACTACCGGGCCAACCGTCTGGTCTGCGAGGCCGCCGACCGGGCGATGCAGGTGCACGGGGGCATGGGCTACACGCGCCACAAGCCCTTCGAGCACATCTACCGGCACCATCGGCGCTACCGGATCACCGAGGGCTCCGACGAGATCCAGCTGCGCCGCGTGTCGGGTCAGCTCTTCGGATTCACCGGCAAGAAGCGCTGAGCCAGGCTCAGCCGAACCCAGCCGAATTCGGCAGGAGGAACCATGGCCGACGAACGACCGCCCGTCTGGATCGGTCACGCGCTGCTTCCCAGCAACGACGTGCCCAAGGCGCTGGAATGGTGGAAGGGCACCGGTATGCGCTTCATCACCTCCGGCGACACGTTCGCGGTGCTGGAGCTGCGCGGGGGCACGCACATCGTGCTGCTCCAGGCGGAGGGGCCCATCGCGGCCGGCACCCCGTGCTCGTTCGATCTGATGGTCGAAGACATCGACGCAGCCCACCGGGACTACGCTGAGAGGGGCTGCTCCCCCTCCGAGCTCGAACGAGGTCAGATCCACACTTCGTTCGTGGTGCGCGACCCGAGCGGCTACGACGTGACGGTGAACTCGTCCCACGTCTCGGACGAGCCGGTCTAGG